>JABMNW010000194.1 GCA_013204455.1 Acidimicrobiaceae bacterium | reverse complement strand
GTCGTACGCGGTGGTTACTACGCATCGGGTCAAGCATGCATTGCAATTCAGCGAATCCTTGTTGTCGAATCGGTCGCCCAAGAATTTGCCAAACATCTGGCCGAACTTATGCGCAAAGTCGTGATCGGCGACCCACGCAATGGCGAAACACAGGTATCTGCGCTGATTAACCCAGATGCGACGACGCGAGTCTTGTCATGGATTGATCGCGCAGTCTTAGCTGGTGCCAAAATAGTTACAGGTGGCGGAACTACGGATCGGATGATTAACCCCACTGTGCTTGCCGAAGTACCTGACGGTGTCGAGATATGGGATAACGAAGTCTTTGGTCCCGTAGTCTGTATTCGTACCGTTCCAGATCTGGAGACCGCCATTAACTTGGTTAATGCATCGCGCTTTGGTTTGCAGGCGAGCCTTTTTACCTCATCACTCAAGAACACATTTGCCGCAATTAACGAACTAGAAGTTGGTGGTGTGGTGATCAATGAAGTACCTGGCTACCGTTCGGACACGATGCCATACGGCGGAGTAAAAGATTCGGGCGTTGGTCGCGAGGGCCCTCGGTTTGCCGTTGAAGAATTCACCGTTACTCGTATGGCAATCATTCGCCCCAACCTTGACATGACTAGTTAATGAGTATCTAATGAATATTGACTACAGCAAGATATTTCGCCTCGATGGTCAACGCGCACTGGTGATCGGTGCCGGAAGTGGAATTGGTCGTGAGGCTGCACTGGCGCTTGGCGCGCACGGTGCGCATGTGATTTGTGCCGATCTCGATCTGGGTCATGCAAAACAAACCGCCGCATTAATCGTCAGCGCCGAAGCATTGGAACTGGATGTGCTTGGTGCCGGAGAAATCGCAAGACTCGCCGAAACTATAAACACGCTCGATGTCTGCGTTCATACTCCAGCAATGAATGTGCGTAAGGCAATTCTTGATTACACACTTGAGGAATTCGATCGTGTGATCGCACTCAACTTGCGTGCCACATTTGAAGTGATAAAAAACTTTGGCGCACTGATGGTCAAACAGCGCCGGGGCAGCATCATCACATTTTCCTCAATTCGTGCAGGCACCGTCGAACCCGGACAAAGCGTCTATGCCGCCACAAAATCAGGACTCGAATCACTGGTACGAACCGCCGCCGCAGAATTTGGACCATTCAACGTTCGAATCAACGCCATCCGACCAGGTGTTGTGGAAACACCGCTTACCGAACAACTTAAAAACAACCAAGAATGGTACGACGCTTATGCTGCAAAATCGGCACTTGGGCGTTGGGCCCGTGCCGACGAACTTGCTGGTGCGGTTGTCTTTCTCGCCTCGTCGGCCTCAAGTTATGTCACCGGATCGACATTAACTGTTGATGCTGGCTGGACCGCGATTGATGGTCGCTTCACACCGCCACTATGAGCACTATCAGCAATGACCTCGCCGACCTTAGTGCAGTAGAAATGCTCGACGGTTACAGACGAAAAATCTTTTCGCCGGTCGAAGTAATGGAAGCGGTACAAAAACGTATTGAACAACGTGAGCCTGTTGTTAAGGCTCTCTGGGCTGCTGACCCAGTTGCCGGAAAAGTTGCTGCGCAGGCCAGCACTAAACGTTGGTCCTCTGGCGCACCGATGGGTGCGCTTGATGGTGTCCCGATCACGCTGAAGGACAACATTCCAACTAAAGGCACAGCAGTGCCCCTCGGTTCGGCATCAACCGTTTTGCGACCTGCCGAACAAGATGCACCTCCCGCTAGACGCACACGAGAAGCAGGCGCGATTCTGCTAGGTAAAACTACGATGCCAGATCTTGGTATGTTGTCTTCTGGACTTTCTAGTTTTCATGCATTGACTACCAACCCATGGAACTCTGCATGGAATCCAGGTGGGTCAAGTGCCGGTGGTGGTGCTGCAGCGGCAGCCGGATATGGCCCGTTACATGTCGGCACCGACATCGGTGGCTCTTTACGATTGCCCGCGAGTTGGAACGCCGTCGTCTCGTTGAAGCCAAGCAACGGTCGCGTTCCAATTAATGCCCCTTTCTTTGGTCGAGTTGCTGGGCCACTGACTCGGACCGTCGCTGACTCGGCATTGCTTATGAGCGTTATCGCACAACCCGATGCAAGTGACTTCATGAGTTTGCCCCCAGCCGATATTGATTGGGCCAGTGTTGGACGAATCTCGGTCAAAGGTTTGCGAATTGGCCTGCATCTTGATGCAGGTGCTGGCATGCCAGTTGAACCCGACACACACGCTGCAATCATCACCGCGGCAAAAATATTTGAAGATGCTGGTGCGCATGTCGAGCCGCTGGCCCCCTTCTTTTCTGCCGAGGCACTCCATGATCTCGACTTATTTTGGCGAGTACGCTCATGGGTTGATTACTCGGCGATGCCGCCCGAGCGACAAAAGTTAATGTTGCCGTTTATCCAAGAGTGGGTTCACGGTGGTAAAGATGTTTCGGGATCTACCATGATGCGCTGTGTTAATCGCAAACTCGAAGTGCGAAAACTAACTCAACTGGCGACAGAACAGTTTGATTTCGTGTTGTCTCCAGTGTCACCGGTACCGACGTATCCGGCGCAGTGGCCAATGCCCAGCAACGATGTGAATCGAGCAATGGATCACATTGCCTTTACCGTGCCATACAACATGTCCGAACAACCAGCCATTTCAATTAACGCTGGGTTCACTCGGGATGGGAAAGCCATCGGTCTACAGATTTCTGGACGACGCTATTGCGACCTCGCAGTACTGCAAGCCGCTTCATGGTTCGAATCCGCACGACCCGCCGCAGCCAAACCAAATTGGGAAATTCCCTCACACGCGATGCCGCCAACGCAGGATCACTAAGCACGATGGGAGCGATAATCGTTACTGGGGCGGCCAGCGGAATTGGCTTGGCAGTATGTAAACGTCTTGACAGTCGTTTGAATACGAATCTTGTGTTAGTCGATCGTGATAAACCACAATTGCAGCTAGCCACTTCAATACTTAATTCAAGACACTCGCACCACGTCATTGACGTCAGCGACCCCGATTCAATCCAAGAAGTGGTCGAGTCTGTCGTGCGAGGAGGTAAAGCATTAGATGCGATAATAATTTGTGCTGGAGTTAGTTGTGCAGGTACTGCAACTGAACCCTTGGCATCTAAATGGAAACAAGTGCTTGAAATAAATACTCTCGGCTTGATGTATTCGATTAGGAGTGCCATCCCGCCGATGGTCTCACAGGGTTACGGAACGATCATTGCGATCGCATCTGTCGCTGGGAAGGTTTCATATGTTGGAGAACCTGCTTACGTCGCCTCAAAATATGCGGTAGTCGGATTCTGCGAATCCGTTCGCAAAGAACTAGTTGGGACAGGTGTACGTGTGTCGATTATCGAACCTGGATTTGTAGACTCTCCAATGACTAGACGTCAACCAGCTCTCGAAAAACGCATGAGTTCAATTAGGCCACTTGACACAGACGATATTGCTCGAATAATTGAATTTGTTCTTGATCAACCCCAGCACTGCAGTATTAACGAAGTTCTTATAAGACCAACCGAACAGGAACTTTGAGTTAACATTTGTAAGTTACTCTATTATATTATTAGATTCAAAGGTCGACCATGATAAGAGCGAATTTAGAACTTGTAGATAGTTCTGTTGAACATGTGCTCGCATACGCCAGAGACCGGATAATTAATGGTGAGTATGCCCCGGGGACAAAACTACTGCCTAAAGTCCTTGCAGAGGAATGTGGAACCAGTCTTATACCGGTGCGGGAAGCTATGCGAGTGCTTGAGGCGGATGGATTAGTCACTTTCATTCACAACCGAGGTGCGTGGGTCTCACCAATTTCAATTAGCGACCTAAATGATTTGTATTCTGTTCGAATTCCACTAGAGATGGATGCAGTTGAATCTGCCGTCGACCTTACATCCGCAGATATCAAAAAATTGCGCATGATTCTCGATAGAGCAGATGAGGCTATGGCCTCAGGCGATAAAGCTTCGGTCGTTCGACTCAACAAAGATTTCCACTTTACTATTTATCTGCACTCCAAATCTCCGTGGCGCATGAGATTAATTGAAATGTTATGGTCACACGCCGAAAGGTACCAACGTCTTTCACTAAATTTTCGGAAGGATCCGGCAGATATGGAACACAACGCGATTGTCGACGCGCTTGCAGCAAACGATAACCACGGTGCGGCCAAAGCCTTGGGCTTACACCTCCAATCAACTGTCGAGTTATTGAATGAAAGTTTTCGTAAGTCAAATTTTTCTGCTACCAAATCAATAGTTGATTGAATGGCACTAACGTGAAATCGGATTTGTAAGCGTCCCTATTCCTTCGATTGTAATTTTCACTTCATCGCCAGCGTTGAGATACTCCGGTGGAACTCGAGAGTGTCCGATGCCTGGTGGAGTCCCAGTCGAAATCACACTCCCTGACAACAGGGTCGTCGATGCACTTAACCGACTAACGATCTCGCTTACCCCAAAAATTAATTCGGCCGTAGTCGAAGACTGCTTGAGAACCCCATTTACCCACAATTGAATTGCCAAATCACTGGCGTCACCGATTTCATCTCGCGTTACGATCCATGGGCCCATTGGCTTAAATGAATTAAAGGATTTTGATCTTCCCCATTGCCCCTCGTCATTCTGAACTTGTCGGTCGGAGACATCGTTGATAATTACATAACCCGCGACATAATTAATTGCATCATCAATCGAAATATCGGTACCTGATTGTCCAATCACAATTCCCAGTTCAGCTTCCCAATCAACCTTTGACGCAAATGGTGGGATGATAATTGCATCTCCAGGGCCAATTATCGATGTCTGCAATAGTCCGAATGTAATTGGAGCTTTCGGAATTGGAAGACCTGTTTCTATCGCATGATCTCTGTAATTGAGTCCAACTCCAATAAATTGTGAAGGTGAATCCAATGGCGCAAGAATCTTGTAATCACTGAACTTCAACCCCAACGGCTCCTCAGAAATTAACGAAGATATTCTCGTTATGTCATGAAGATGAGCCGCTAACGGTCCCGCACTTAGCGGTGCTAAACGGACTCGTTCTTGATCCAAAACTCCCCAACGAGGGCCATTCTGGGTTGCAATTCGTAATAATTTCATCATTTACCTCTGAAAGATATAATATATATATTGTTACCAAAGCGTCAAATCGCAAATTGGACTCGGGCCGACTTTGATGGAGTGGCCTCTGCATTCAGCGATCTTGCAAGTGGTAAGCGAACTGATCTTAAAATTCTGATGAGCACCGGAGAGTCCACCTAGTTTTTAAAAAGTCATCACGCGATGGCAAGCTTCAACAATTCGAGCAACGCTAGGTAAATGAGCATCCTCTAGCGGAGGGCTGAACGGAACAGGCGTGGCTGCACTGTTCACTCGTCCTATGGGTGCTAACAACCTCCCGAAAAGAGATTCATTTATTGATGCTGCAATATCAGCAGAAATCGAACAGCGAGGAGGTCCTTCCTCGACAACAACCAGTCGACTGGTTTCCTTGACGCATGCAACCAGCCCTTCGTTATCAATCGGCTGTAATGTTCTCAGACTGATCACCTGAGCATCAATACCTTCCTTGGCCAGTAATTCCGCCGCGTCCATACCGAGTAGCGCTGCTTGACCCACACACGCGATTGTTAAATCACTTCCCTGGCGCATGATTCCTAATTTGCCTAGTTCCATCGCAATTGGTTCTAATTGCACCAACCCAGTCGTGCGATACAAAGCCATATGTTCGAGAAAAATGACTGGGTTGTCATCGTTTATGGACGCGATCAACAATCCACGCGCTTCCTCAGGAGTTGCAGGCACTACTACCTTCAAACCGGGAATGTGTGTGAATAATGGGTACAGAGTGTCTGAATGTTGTGCTGCAGCGCGCAACCCGCCACCAACAGCCATCCGAATTACAAGTGGAAGTTTTGCTTGACCACCACTCATAAACCGTAGTTTCGCTGCTTGATTCAGTATTTGATCAAAACAGTTTGGTGCAAAACTTGCCCACATCAAATCCAAGATCGGGCGCAAACCACCCATAGCTGCACCCACAGTTGCGGCGGTAATCCCAGCCTCCGAAATTGGAGTATCCCTAACTCTTGCATTACCAAATTCTTCAAGAAGTCCTTTTGTGACTCCAAAGGTTCCACCCATGGATCCCTCAAGAGGAGCGCCCTGACCAGCGCCACCAGCAATATCTTCACCTAATACGATCACACGGGAGTCGTTACGCATCGAAAATGAGATTGCATCGTTGAGCGCTTTCAAGAAAGTCATTTCAACCATCTGCGAGCTAGTTGCTATAGACATAACTCTCCAACTCGTCAATGTTCGGCCACTTGCTATCTCTCGCTGCCGCAAAGGCGCTGTCCAACTCTCCACCAATAAGTTTTCCTAATTCGTCAACTATCGCACCCACATCAACACCTCGAGATTCAAGTTCGAGGCGAGTCCTTGCAATTACATCAAGTTGTCGCGCGCTTTTGCGATCGTCACGACTTCGATATGCCTCGCCATCACCGACAAAATGACCAACCTGGCGAGGAAACTTTGCCTCGATAAATGACGGTCCGTTTCCCATTCGAGCTCGCAGGATTGCTTGCTCGGCTGCAACGTGCATAGCACTGTAATCTGTCGCATCAACGACGACTCCAGGAATCGAATATCCGGCAGCACGAATTGCAACATCTGAAACCGAAATCGAATAACTAGCTGGTGTCGATTCTGCCCAGCCATTATTTTCGCAAACGAATACCACTGGCAATTTCCAAATCGATGCCAAATTCATCGACTCGTGCAACACGCCCTGATTCGCTGCACCATCACCAAAAAATGTCACAGCGACACGTCCATCTTTTAGCGTTTGAGCAGCAAGCGCTGCTCCAACCGCTATGCCAATGCCACCGCCGACTATTGCATTGGCACCAAGCACTCCTTTAGAAAAATCCGCAATATGCATCGATCCTCCACGGCCATGACATAACCCAGCCTCACGTCCGTAAAGTTCAGCCACCATCGGGGCGATTTCAACTCCTTTAGCCAGACAGTGACCATGTCCACGATGCGTGCTAGTTATCATGTCGGTCTGCTCTAATTGACTACAGACCCCAACCGCAATTGCCTCTGCGCCGACATAGACATGCACAAATCCTGGCATGTCACCTTTTCCAAACTCGCGCCGAACTCGCTCTTCAAATAATCGTATCCGAAGCATTTCACGAAAGGAATGCTCAAGCGTCTGGAGAGAAATCATCATTTGATTTATTTATCCTGCTGAAATTGATCATATTCTTGTCGGGTGGAAACTAAATAGCCGATGACACTTCCTACCGGACCAACGAAACCGTCGGCTTGATTCTGCACCAGAATTCCTGCATCTTCAGCCTCGATCTCGATCTCAACTTTTTCATTTTCCATTACAAACAGGACATCACCAACAGAAATAGATACCCCATCACTAACAAGCCACTTAATCAAAGTTACGTCACCTTCATACATTCCTTGTTTCGGCATTATCACTTCAAGCACCATTAATTTTTATCCACTTCGATTACGACTTTCGCTTCACCATTTACTGCGGCGCTCCATGCCGTCGCAAGATCTGTTAACGGGAACTTTGAAATAGGAACTGAAAGTTTGCCTGCGTTAGCAAGCGAAACAATTTCCTTGTAGGTATTGACAAGTACATCTCGTGGCACCCCAAAGTTCGAATACCCAAGAATGCTGAGCTGTTTCCCGCGCACTGGCGCTGAAAGAATTGTCGCTTCAATTGAAGCAGATGCTCCGACCTGAACGACTCGGGCCCCAGCAGCAAGAACTGACAGCACCGACGACAAAGGCGACCCCCAAGTCATATCAATCACAACTGTTGGAGGCTCACCAGCCGCTTCCAATACATTTTTTGCGAGTTCGTCGTCAATCACAACTTTGGAGGATGCAATTACATCGCTGCTCATTAATCGATTTTCCGAACGGCCAACTGCGATTATCCTCTTAGCGCCCGCAAATTTGGCTGCTTGTAGAGCAACTTTACCGACCGCTCCTGTTGCTCCAAGAACAACGACAACATCATTAATTCCAACATTCGCTCTCCATCTCACCGATAACCAGCCAGCTAAACCTGCAGTACCGAGCGCAACTGCAATAGCTGGATCGCTCTCAATTGGGATATCAATAAGTGAGGCCTCCGGAGCACGTACTTGCTGGGCGAGAAATCCATTACGACTTATGCCATATCCAGCGCCTTGCGCATACACGAGGCGACTTCCACCAACTTTCGCTACGGCTTCTAGCGCTGGTATGAATGGAAGAGGTGGGTGCCCTGCGAAAAACTTTCCTGATGCAATGGCGATGTCAACCGGATTGAGGGCTACAGCACAAACATCAAGCAATACCATTCCCTCTTCAGATTTAACAGCATCTATTTCAACAACCTTCGGTGATCCACCAATGGTCTCGATCATTGCTACTTTCATATTCGAACTCCTCGTTTATTAATGGATGTCTTAATAGTCAATTAACTGAAGAAAATTCCTATGCCTTTGGAACGTACCGTTTGGCGTCGGCGAAGACGTCCACACCCTTGTACCCCGACTTGATTCTTGCTATGTGCTTAGCCCCATCTGAAACAAAGTAACAATCCCCCGATCGATAGATTCTTGAAACTCCATCAATGATTAGTTCCATTTCGCCTTTCAATACAACACCCCATTGAGCGCCGTGATCATGCTCTGGAACTTCAACATCGTGGTCAGTTTCATAGAACATTGTCAGCGCATGCTCACTTGGCACAATTCGCGCATCCATCGAAACAGGAGAGTCCGGCCGAGGCAAGTTACGGATGAATGGGGGAAAGAATTCACTCACTTTGATTCCAAATACCCCTCGTAGGGCTGAGAGGTTATCCCGCCGTCAACAGGAAGGAGAATCCCAGTAATTGAAGCACCCATAGGAGATACCAGAAAAAGGACTGCTAAAGCCACATCGTCAGGAGAAATGAGACGACCCATCGGCGTCTGCTTGGCAATACCCGCCCACTGTTCAGCGATATCTATGCCGTCTGGAGAACCGGATTGGACTAGTTCAATCGCGCCTTCAGTCAGCGCCGCTCCTGGACAAACTGCACATACACGCATACCTTTGGGCGCAAGTTCAACTGATAACCCTTTTGTCAATCCAGCAACCGCGTGTTTGGATGAAGTGTAATGAACCTGACCAACACATGAAGGGTTCAATGCGTCAACTGACGCAATGTTGACGATTACTTTTCCATTTCCATTTCCATTAGATTCTTTGGTTTTCGCAAACTCCCTCGAACACAAAAATACACCTCTCACATTTACACGGATGATCCGATCAAACTCTTCAGACGAGAGATTCGTGACTGTATAGTTCGAAAATACTCCGGCATTATTTATTAGGAAATCAATATTTGGGTATCTCGAAAAAATTTTGATCACTTGACTTTCGTCGGCAACATCAAGTTCGCAAGAATCAACTACGACGGCAAATTCCTCACTTATTCTTTTCGCGGATTTCTGTGCATTCTCTAATTTAATATCAGCAACGACAACATTCGACCCAGCTTCAGCCAGCCTTCGTGCTATAGCAAAGCCAAAACCTTGCGCGGCCCCAGTAACTAACGAAGACGTATTTTTTAGATCTAAAAGTTGCTTATTTTGCTTCATTTAAACTTCCTCAAAGTTCTGAAATCCAAGAAGTACAGAATTTCTTCTAAGATTTCTGGCGATTATATATTCCACTAGTAAAAAGGCGAGTCCGCTCAAATAATTGAGACTGACGGTTAAGTCCATCCTCTTGATTTTCGACGAATCTTCCAGATTTGATGATCTTATGAATATTTTTTTGATCTCCCAAAATCTTGACATCTAATTCTGGTTTTCCATCCACAACTAAAAGATCGGCATACTTTCCTGGACTAAGCGTTCCCACTAAATTGCCAAATCGCGGAATTGCCACTGCGGCATATTTCGTCATTGCTAGAAGTGCGTCATGGTTGTTGAATCCTAGAAGTTCAACGAAAAGTTCCATCTCTCTTGAATGCCACTGCCCATATGGTGTCATGGCAAAACCGGTCTCAGAGCCTGCAATCAATCGCGCGCCATTCTTATATGCCTTTGAAAGAATTTTCACCGCCGCTTCAAGTTCACGCTTTATTCCATCACGTATTACGGCTGGGACAACATCCTTTCCAGCGTCAAGCGAGTTAACTAACAAGGTCATTGCTGGTATAACTGGAATCCCTCTCATTATCAACATTTCCATCGTTGGCTCATCCATATATGATGCGTGCATAATCCAGTCAAAACCCGCACTCACTGCATCGGCTATCGACTGACGACTTCTGGCATGAATCGCAATCGGCTTATCTAGCCGATGCGCCTCGGAAACGGCGAGCTCCAATTCCGTTAGAGTAAACGCACCAAATTCACGAGTTCCTGGACCTGATCCTGCGATTTTGATCAAGTCAACACCATCCTTGACCTCATTTCTAATTTCTTGAATGATCTCATCATGCGACCGAACGATTGCCCCAAACGATGTCGACAAGTCGCCTAATGGAGCAGGAAGAGTGTCACCAATACCTTGCTGAGTTGTAATTTGCCTACCTGCCGCTGCCAATCGTGGTCCTACGACTAAACCCGCATCAATCGCATCACGTACAGCTGTTGCAATTCCACGGGGGCCACCCGGATCACATGCGCTGGTAACCCCAGCGAGGAGAACTTTCCGAGCATCAACACTCGCCCGAATTGCTCTATACGCGGGAGGAGTGTATAAAGAAAGCTCCTCCTCACTTGCGGCTTCACCGAAACTGATATGCATATGTGCGTCTACAAGTCCGGGCATTACGGTGCGTTGATTGACATCAATAATTTGATCAATCAATTTAAACTCGGTGGGCATTTCGGCGATTGGACCTAACCACGCGATACGGTCGTCGACTACCACTAGCGAACCATTATCGATAATGGTTTTGTCCTCGCATGTGAGGATGCGGGCATTATCTAGACGAAATCGTTGCGTGGGAATCAAACTAACTCCTTCTTCTTAACTACTGGGAAGTAGGCGCCACCAATTGGGTCGCCCAGATTAAGACCAACTTCACTGGAACTATAGTTATATTCGTATCGTCTTTCGCCGAGCCAGATAGTTCCATCAGCCACATAACGACAAACCGCCGCCCTGCGCGGATCATTCGTATTGTTAGGTCCCGATGCATGCCATGTCAAAGAATGATGCAAAGTTGCTTCTCCCGCACCTAAAGTCATCACCTCAGTATCAAGACCAACCGAATGAGGCTCAACTATCGGCATCACCGATTTTGGTCGGCGATCTTTAAAATACGATGCCCCAGTGCCAAATACGGTTGGTAATCGTTCCCCAAGCAAATGACTTCCAACCGCCATATGCATCGCACCATTTTCTAAAGTCACATCATCAAGGGCTATCCAAAGCGTCACAGCATTGGGCTGAGCCAGCGGCCAGTACGAAAAGTCTTGATGCCATTTGAGTTCTCCACCCGAAAGAGGATCTTTCGAAAGAGCATTATCTTCCAGAACACGAACATCACGACATCCCAGAACTTGGCTTGACCAAAGCGCGAATCGCTCATCCATTATCAGCGTTCGATAGACAGGGCTCGTACGCCAAAGATTAAATAGAAAAGCAACGGTCTTCCCGGGCTCTTGTGGGACTCCTCCTTCTCCAACTTCCCACTGCGATAGGTCCAGGAGATCTATCTCTTCTCCTGTCTTGCGAAACTTTGCGATTTCGAGACGAATCTGTTCAAGTTTCTCGTCGCTCAAAACTCGACCCACCCTAAGAAACCCATTTTCCGTAAATTGCAGAATCTCTTCACCGCTCAGGGCATCGTTACGAACAGTCCCAGGCCGCTCAAAACCGCTGACGGTCGTCACAAGAGGATCCCTTTCAAACACCGAATTTGACTAACAAAACTAGACAATATAATATTACATCAGTATTTACAAATCGAGGATTGTCCATATCACCTATAACTAATTGAACGAGAGAAATCTAGATGGCTGAATATGTCGTAAATCCAAAGACAACCTCACGATCAGATCTTACGGGTACTGCATTTTCGCACTTAGATGTGAGGTGGCTGGTAAATGAAGTCCGCCAAGGAGCGCAATTAGTTGGTGTCGGACAAACAATTTACCCAGCTCGTGGTGGAACCCATGAGCACCACCTCCACCCTCACGCGGAGGAAGTCGTGATAGTAATGTCCGGATCCGGTTGGCATCGAGTTGGTGAGAGCATCTATGACATCTCGCCAGGTGATGTGGTTTTCGTCCCCAAAAATACTCCACACTCAGCATGTTGCACAAGCGATGAAGACATGGTCATTCTGTGGGTACTTGGAGGAGTCTCTTCGCTTGAACGCGCGGGTTACCAATCTGTCACGGAAGTATTGCCCTGAACTTGGAGACCAAAATAACTGACCGAATCGTCGGGATTCTGAAGCACATACATAATCAGAATCCTAAATTTGGCGCATTCGTTGATATTTTAGACAGTCGCGCAGAACAAGAAGCGCGCGAAATGGACAAGAGTGTTGCACAAGGAAATGACCTTGGCGGACTTGCAGGAATCGCAGTCGGAGTCAAGGAGCTCTTCGATGTCGCAGGTGCCGACAATTCTTACGGCTCTCTAACACGAGACGGATTTATTGCCAAGAACGATGCCGAAATCGTCAAGCGACTTCGTAAAGCTGGAGCAATAATTGTCGGCACAACTAGATCGCATGAGTTCGGCTGGGGTATTACTACACAGCATGCGACCCGAGGATCAACATTAAACCCTTGGGACCTCTCGAAAGTCCCAGGCGGGTCAAGTGGAGGATCTGCTGCGGCAGTTTCAGCTGGACTTGTACCGCTCGCTGTCGGCAGCGACACCGGTGGTTCAATTCGAATCCCAGCAGCATTTTGTGGAGTACTCGGCTTAAAGACAACTTGGGGACGGATCACTAGAGATGGTGGGGTTTCACTCGCTCCTTCCTTTGACTCACCAGGATTCTTTGCGAGATCAACCAAAATTTTGTCTGCAGCATTTTTTGCGACAGCCGGAAAAGATTGGAATGATTCCGCAACACTCTCTACTCCAGAAGTTGGGCATATGAAAGTAACCGACCGAGATCTTCGAACTTTTAGCTTTGGAATATCTGACGTCGAAAACTCAATTCCACTTAACCGCGAAAGAGAGACCGCGTTCATTAATCTTTGTGAAGTTTTGAGATCCATAGGCGCTGCTGTGATTGAAGTCCCCGCGCCAAATCCAAAAATATCACTTGCAGCATTTGTGCCTTACCAAATGGCTGAGGCATTCCACATACACACACAGATACTCAAGACATACCCAGAAAAAGCAGAGCTATACGGAGACGATGTTCGAGCCCGATTGGAACTGGCATCCAAGGTGACTGCAACGCAATACATCGAAGCACGGCGATCAGCCTCTGATATCTACCGTCAATTCCTTAAAGTTTTCACAACTGTTGACGTTCTTCTAACGGTTGTAGGTAGCACCGGTCCAAGTTCTATTTCTGATCCAGATTTTGTCGTAATAAATGGTGATCGTCAACCTTTGAGAAATTCGGTAATGCCCAGCACAGTCCCTCAGAATCTTGCTGGTCTCCCGTCAATAACCTTTCCATTTGGCTTTGATGACGGCTTGCCAATTGGTATCCAAATGACTGGCCCACCATTTAGCGAAACGCTTCTATTGCATATTTCGTCAGCGATGGAAGAAGCAGGAATTATCAGGATCCCAAATCCCCCAATTTCACCAGTGACACAACTAACCAGCTAGCTAACTAACAGGGAGAATAGCAATGAGTCAAACTTCGGTATCCCCTTCACTCTCGTTGTACTACGAAGAGTTCGGAGAACGCAGTAATCCAACTGTCGTATTAATTAGAGGAACTGGCGCGGACTCAAGTCGTTGGATGCCGCAAGTTGCGGTGTACAAACAAGATTTCCATGTAATAATTTTCGATAATCGAGGGGCTGGGAAAAGTGACACACCAAAGGGCCCCTACACCGTAAAGAATATGGCTGACGACACAATGTCTCTGCTTGACAGACTGAATATTGAAGAGTGCCATCTTTCTGGTTCGTCACTTGGCGGAGCGATAGCGCTTCATGCAGCACTTAGACATCCAGACCGAATCCGCTCGTTGCAGATGCACTCAAGTTGGTTGAAAACGCACGGGTATACGGAATTTTCTCTTAATTTGCTCAAGCAATACCTATTACGCGGTGGGATTGATTTCTATTACGAAGCAGCATTGCCGCTGCTATTTTCTCCACAATTTTTGAGTTCTGACTACGAACGTCTTAAATCCATTTTGTCTCACATGCGGGCTAACGCTGCAACTCCAGAAGGATTAATGGGACAAATTGAAGCGAATCTCTCGCATGATCTATTAGATGATGCCAAGAATTTAAGAATTCCAACGCTTGTAACAGTTGGAGAGTCCGATTATTTACTACCAGTTTCAGCATCGCAGGAAATAGTTGACACTATCCCAGGTGCCAAATTAGTTATTTTCAAAAACGGTCCTCATCTAGTGACAATGGAATCCCCAGATGAATTTAATTCAGTGACTTTAAATTGGATGAAAGAAAACTGCAAATAGTAATTCCTCAAACTATTTCGTGAATTCACGAACTACATTATCCATAATTCTCGAAATATTATTTTCGTAATTATTATGCGAAAGACTTCCAGACGCCCCCATTGCAGGAATAGAAAAGACCGCTGATCCTCCCACTCCCTCAAAATAGACAATGTCGGACCGAACGTTTTGATTATTTGTTCCATCAACATTCTTGTCTGTCACAAGTAAGTCTTCGTGCGTGACTAGGTAATACGAACTTTGCAATCCCTGAGATGTTGCAAGGCGCATGGCGTGAGTTGGTGTGCCAAGGCCATAGTCAAATCGGTCTATTTCGTCTCCCGATGCGCCATTCATCACAAGACCAAAGTCGCCAACTATTTCGTCTTCTACTCCATCAAAAATAAAGGCAGCGCGCGAATCATAACTATCTGGAAGACGTTTATACCCTGGCGTCGTCTTTGACCAACCTTGAGCCGCAAATCCAACTCCAACTAAGGAGTTCGGTGATCTCCCACGAAAACGCCAGATTCCACCCTTTTCTCCAGTTGATGCAAGATGAAGTTCGGCCGGATGGCTGGTCCAGGTTCGAGAACTGGCGTAGCCCCGTCGTACTTCTATTACATGAGATTGTTCTGGATTGACTGCCGTCACCCAATAGAAACCGTTGCCGCCCAAATAAATCAGCCGCCCTCCATCGGCGAGATAAGTCTCTAGTGCATTTTGCATTGCCTCCGTCCAATATTCTGGATGACTTCCGGTGATTATCACTTTGTAATCAGAGATGGATGACACGCCATCTTGATGAAGGTCATGATCAGTCAAGATGTCATATTTATGCTCCTTGGCTTCTAGCCAGTCCGTTACGTAAAGATCTGCCGCAAAATGACGGGGTGCACCAGTCACCCAAAATCGGTGCTTTGGACGCATATTTAATATCGGACGTTTCCAACTTGAATAATTAATCCCCGATCCGTCGGAATGTCTATCGTAAATTGAGTAAGCCAGCTCTGGATGATCCCAGACATAAGTGTCATATAGATCAGGAACAATCTCTATGTCTGTCATCGCGCTCCAATCGGTATCAAGCGATGTAGCAAGGACACTTTCGTTTGCGTATGCCTGATACGTGATCGTGGGAATCAAATAACAGATATCAGCCGTGGTTTTTCCTCGTCTGGGCCGAACAAAAAATGGAATGTGATCCTCAGTGTCACCCGCTCGTAATCTAAGCGCATAAATTCCGCTCTTTAGGTCATCCGGAATTTTTAAATCAACGCTTACATCCCAATCACTATCTGCATTGTCATCTTCATGAAATTCGATGGCGCAATACAACGAGGGATTAGTTCGAAAATCGAAAGTTTCACGATCCCAAATATGCCCGAGTAACGCTCTGGTCGGATAATTTACACATACTCCATCAATTCGATTCTGCGATAAATCTTTAATCTCACTGGATTCAAAATTGCTTGAAAAATCCCATATCCCAAAAACGGAGCCAAATTTCTTCGGGTCTGCGAGGTTGCTCAGTTCCGATAACTCATCTGTATCAAGTAGCCGCGAGAATAAACGGGGATGTTCAATCTTTCCATTAAAGTGTCCCGCTGTAGCCATCTTTCCTTTAAGACTCTTTTTTTGAGACTTAGCCCCGATCAATAGATCCGCTGAGCAATCAATTTTGAAATTTTTCGACAAATTTCGCTCAGCAACCATATCTGAATCCGAAAGAGGCCACTTTGGTGATCCATGTACGACAAGGACTAATTTTTTTGTACGATTGTCATATCCGCCAGCAATAAAATACCAAACCCCAGCACGCAAAGGATGACCCGATGTGACCCGCTCCAGCCCACTACTCGACCCAACTTCGACAAATGCGTGCCCAACTACATCTAATCCAAGGCTGAACCCCGAATTATTAGTTGACCAAGACGACACGACCCCTTGATCGGAACTAGATGATGGTTTAGATGGCTTAATCCATGCCTGAACAGTAAATGACCTAAGCGCGCCAATAACTCCGGAGTTTTTGATTTCTATGTGAGACCCAACATGCGACTCTTGATGAGTACCTGCATAGACACCATTTATTGGCGATTCGATTACCGCTTCTTTAAAACCTGGTCCAGCGTTATTCGTATCTCCATGGATGAGGCGAACAAGACTTGCTTCGTAACTTGCGAACTCTGAGCTGACCATAAATTGCATGTTCTCGCCCGGGCACGCACTTGGTCGATCCGAATACCCAAGTAATTCAGCTCGTTTAGCATCAGGTCGCTTGATTGCCATGATTTCCCCCAATTGAAGATTTGATACTTGTTATACTATATTCTTTAGTTCAATTCGAAAAATTTCCATAATCGAGTAAAAGGTGATCATCTTTATGTCCCAAATTGGCAAATCTCATGCATTTAAGGGTGTCTACCCTGTATTTCAGACGCCCTTTTTGGAAGACGAATCAATCGATGTTGAAACCTTGGATGGAGAGATTTCTTGGCTATACGACCAAGGAGTTCAAGGAATAGTGATGGCAATGGTTTCAGAGGTTTTACGCCTTTCTTCTGAGGAAAGGGACAGTTTGGCAGAAAATGCCTGTCGGCTTGGTACAAAACGCGGTCAAGTCATTATTAGTGTTGGCGCAGAAAGTACAAAAGTTGCTGTTCGTCACGCAAAATATGCCGAGAGTGTCGGAGCGAGTGCTGTTATGGCAATTCCTCCGACATCAACTTCTGCCGATGATAACGAACTATTAAAATACTACGAACATTTGATTAACTCAATAAATATCCCCGTAATTGTTCAAGATGCAAGCGGATATGTGGGTCGACCGATGTCATTAACGATGCAGGCTTCGCTACTTAAGACATTCGGTGAGCGCGTGATGTACAAGCCGGAGGCGACGCCGATAGGCCCACGCTTGAGCGCACTGCGCGATCTGACCAATGGAAAAGCGCATATTTTCGAAGGAAGTGGCGGCATTGCTTTAGTCGATAGTTACCATCGCGGAGCACAAGCAACGATGCCTGGTGCTGATATGTGTTGGGCAATTGTGGCTCTCTGGCGGGCCCTCGAATCAAACGACACTAATCGGATAAACGCAATTAATGGACCACTGACTTCAATGATTTCACTTCAAAACAGTCTCGATGCGTTTCTCGCTGTAGAAAAGTATCTCCTTAATCGGCAACAAGTATTTAGGAATGAAATTATTCGAGGACCGGTTAGTTATCGACTAGATAACGAGACCCGCATGGAAGTAGATCGATTATTTGAGTTACTTAAAATCGCTGTTCAATGAGATACATTTAAAACCAAATCGGCATGTTGCACCATAACACTGAAGGCCATTTTCGATTTTTGCAAGGAATAGAGCCTTACTCGTGTGGAGTTATCGCTGATGAGAATTACGAACTCGTCCGAGTAACTATGTTGCGCAATACCCAGTGGGAGGACGGATTTAATAAAATTTACCAACACTTAAGTAATCAACCACACCACATGCGTGCCCTGGCTTCGATCGAACTTCGTTCTCCAAAGGTTCGTACAATGCAAGAGTTCGTTGATTTTAATTCACAATACATGAATGTAATTAACAAATTCGGACTCCTAGCAAATGATTTAAACCCAATAGCACGAACGAATGTTGTCCCTGATCAATGCGAAATAACTGAAACTACGGTGCATGCATTTTCTTATACTCGTCGAAGAGAAAACAATGGTCCAAAATCCTTTGTCGTTGCTGGATCTGGCGAATTACGCGGATCGGATCTTGACTCCATGAATATTGTTCGCCGTCACGACACAAGCCAAGAAGGGCTAAAAGAGAAAGTAGTTTTTGTTCGTGACGTAATGTCTGATCGTTTAAGTGGACTCGGTGTTTCATGGTCGGACGTGACAAGTATTTCAATTTACACAGTTCAACCTGTAAATTCAATACTCAATGAAAGCCTCCGGCATTTTATTCGCGATGCGGATCGATTCGGTTTGCAAGTATTTTTCACTCGACCTCCTGTATTCGATATAGAATTCGAAATGGATGCACGCGGAGTTTATTTCGAAGAGTTACTATCGAGCTAGTAATCCGCCATCAACCGCAAGTGAAGTTCCAGTAATAAAAGACGCATCATCGGATGCCAAAAAAGCTACGGCTGACGCAACTTCCGAAGGTTGACCAACCCGACCCAATGGATGAAGATCAATGATCTGTTGTTTGACCCTATGAGCATCATCATGATGACTAGCAATGTAAACACGCATTTGTTCTGTCTCAATAAATCCAGGAGCAACACAGTTAACACGAATCCCTGCTTTCGCGTAATCTAACGCCATTTGACGAGTTAATGCATGAACTGCACCCTTGGACGCACAATACGCGGCGTCATCTAGTAACCCAACATCTGCGGCGATAGAGCCAATATTGATCACACTTCCTCCCGACCCTTCCATCATTAGTGGAATAGCAAACCGTGAAGTCAAAAAAATACTTTGAACGTTTGTCGCCATCAAGTCCACAAATTGCTCATCGGTTGTATCGACTACTGACCTCAAAAGCCCAACTGCGGCATTGTTGCAAACGATATCGAGGCGATGATATTCGCTACGAACGAAATCGAAAACTCTCTTGACTTCATTGGGTGATCTAATATCCGCAGAAATAAATTTTGCACCATATCCCCGCGATATAAGACTTGATTCAAAATTAATACCTTCGTCTTGGGAACGCTGAGTAAACACTACTGTCGCACCTTCTTCTGCCAAACGAAGAACAATGGCCTTGCCAATTCCTCTCGCTCCCCCCGTAACCACTGCAACACGACCGCTAAGGCGTTTTTTTAAGATCTGAGACATGATTACTGATACCTATATATAGGTGCTGAAAATGTTTGTTGTTGTAATTTTGGCGCTAGAAAATCATCTATTAATTTGTCCACCGAAGGTTATATTATATATAATTCTTCCATGACTAACTACCGAATTGGTATAGACACGGGCGGAACTTTTACAGACCTGGTTCGATTTAACATGAGCACGGGCGAGATCTCATCGCTCAAGGTTCCGAGTACTCCCAGTAAGCCACTTCAAGCCTTTGTCGGAGCGCTAAAGCAGTCCGAAGTGCCCCTAAATAATATTGAGGGACTGGTTCATGGCACAACAGTTGCAACGAATGCGCTTATCCAGAGAACTGGAGCGAAAGTGGGTTTTATTTGTACCGCTGGATATGAAGATACGGCCTATATTCAGCGTGTGAATCGTCAATTTCTTTACGACTTAACTTGGGATAAACCCACGCCGTTGTTTCAAAGTAGGAGAAACTGCATTGGCGTTAACGAGCGCGTAAACGCCAAAGGCGAGATAGTCACAAAACTAGAAGACGCTGATATCGATCGCGTTATAGATCACGTAGATGCTGGAAATTATGAATCTTTAGCGATCTGCCTATTGTTCTCATATCTAAACACTACTCATGAGAAACTTCTAGCGAACCGACTGCGAGAGAGATTCCCCAATCTTCCAATCTCAGTTTCGCATGAAATTGCGCCGATTTGGCGCGAGTACGAGAGGTCTAGCACCACAATCGCTGACGCATTCATCAAACCATTAATTCAAAATTATGTGAGCAGCCTAAAAAGTGGTCTTGCAGATGCAGGCTTCATTCACCCATGGTCACTGATGAAGTCAAATGGTGGTCTTATGAATGCGGATGCTGCAGCATTACAGCCAATCCACTTGGCGATGTCTGGTCCTGCTGGTGGAGCTGTCGCTAGTCAACGTGTTTCTGCGCTGCTCGGACTCAATAATGTAGTGACCATTGACGTAGGTGGAACAAGCGCAGATGTTGGAATGGTTCTGGATGGACAAATTAGCTATACGACTGAATACGAAATTGAATGGGGAATCCCAGCAGCAATTCCGCTTATCGACATTAAGACGGTTGGAGCCGGAGGTGGATCCATTGCTTCAGTCAATTCGGGCGGATTTCTTCAAGTAGGACCAAGAAGCGCTGGTGCCGTTCCAGGTCCTATCTGTTACGGCCAAGGTGGCACAAATATTACGTTAACTGACGCAAATCTAACTCTCGGACGACTGAACCCGGATTACTTCCTCGGAGGAAAGCTACAACTTGATAGATCTTTGATCGATGCCGAGCTCGGGAGATTATCAAAAATTCTAGGAATGAAAGATCTCGAGTTAGCACTAGCAGTTGTAGAAATTGCAAACGAGAACATGGCGAATGCGATTCGAATGGTAAGTATTGAACGTGGACATGACCCCCGTAATTTCGCCCTCCTCGCCTTTGGCGGCGCTGGGCCGCTGCATGGATCCGCGATCGCGCGTAAATTAGGGATACCAAAGGTTATTATTCCCCCATATCCAGGTGGATTTTGTGCGTTGGGACTACTGATGGGCGATTTACGTGTGGACAAGGTATGGACCCAGTCATTTAGATCAGACCGAGTTACGCCGAGCGAAGTTGTAGAACGATTTGATGTTATTGCCGATGCAGCGGCTATCGAACTTAGGCAACAAGGTTTCGAAGGTGAGCCAACCTATGAATACTCAATAAACATGAGATACCTAGGGCAAAATTATGAAATGGAAGTTGTTGTTCCGTCACTACGTAGTACTAATAATGAGTCAGCAAAGGAGCAGATCGAAAGCGCCTACGAGGCTTTCAATCGCAAACATATCGCGATGTATGAATACAGTATGAACGAAGCCGTAATTGAAATGATCAGTTTCAAAGTTGCTGCAATTGGTCTGATCCAGCATCCGAAACTCGCAACTCTTACAGATACAGGGACACAAATTACTCAAACACGAAGCGTTCATTTTGAAATGCTCGGGACAGTCCCCTGCACTGTGATCCGTCGAAAATCAATGCCAGTTAATGTTTCTTTCGAAGGCCCACTGATCATCGAAGAAGACGGTTCAACAACTCTTGTTGAACCTGGTATGAAAGTAATCCGTAATCCATACGATATTTTGATCTTAGAGGTACTCAAATGACGACTAGAGTTTCCAGTTCGCCTGATCTAAAAGTAGATCAAGTTACGCTCACCGTAATTGATAATTACTTAGCAACAACGTGTCGTGAAATGGGTATAGCCATGATGCGCACCGCATACTCTCCGATGTTCAATGAATCACTTGATTTCTCTTGTGTGCTTTTTGACAAGTATGGTCGAATGATCTCACAGGCTGAGTTCTGTCCTTCGCAGATTGGAACTATTAAATTCACTGTTGAATGGATGATTGATGAGTTAGGTCCCGACGTTTACAAACCGGGAGATGTAATCATCATGAATGACCCTTATCGCGGGAGTGGTCATATCCCAGAGCACACCTTGCTTAAGGCAGTTTTTCACAAGGGCGAGATTGTCGCTTTCGTTGCCAATTGTGCCCACCTAGCCGAACCAGGAGCCAAGGCACCGGGTGGACTAGCTGGCGATGCAACTGACATATTTCAAGAAGGACTTCGGCTACCGCCACTATGGCTGCAACGCGAAGGAATACCACAAGAAGACATCTGGAAAATAATTTTTGCTAACCACCGAACACCAAAGACAACCTACGGAGACCTGATGGCCATGGTTGGATCACTCAACGTTGCCGAACGTCGATTAACTAGTCTCATTGAAAAATATGGACTTGAGACTTACCAAAATGCGACTAACGATCTCATCCGGATTGCGGAGCGACGAATGCGTGAAGAAATTAGACAAATCCCAGATGGCGAGTACTTCTTCGAAGACATCATTGAAGATGACGGTGTCCTTAATATTCCATACACGGTGCGCTGCAAAGTTGTCGTTGACGATGATCAGATTACCTGCGATTTCACTGGGTCTTCATTACAAGCTGCAGGACCAATGAATGGGACATTCGCCGTCACTGCGTCAGCGGTGTACAACGCGTTGATGCATTTGACAGATCCAACAATTCCTCGGAATGAGGGCTGCTACCGTCCAATACATACAATCGCTCCACCTGGGACAATCGTTAACTGCGAGTTTCCAGCACCACTGGTCGGTGGGAATACGGAACTTAGCCCGCGAATTACAGATATTATTTTTGGAGCTCTCGCGAACGCCCTCCCAGACCGAGTTCCCGCGTCACAGGGAGGCACTTCATGTTGCTTCCTCTTTGGAGGTGCTCAACCAGGATCTGGCGATTTGTATTCTCATTTTCATTTTGAAGGGACTGGATGGGGTGGACGCCCGACAAAGGACGGAAACAGTCAGATCATCGTGATTAACGGTAATTGTCGGAATACCCCGGTCGAAGTATTTGAAACTCGCTATCCAATACGAGTTGAGTCTTACCGACTTCTTGAAGATTCAGGTGGCGCTGGAGAGAACAGGGGCGGACTTGGAATTGAACGAATCATGACAATGGAGGCAGACTCGATAACAGTCAGTGCGATATTCAATCGAATGACAGTTGATCCATTTGGTATTCATGGTGGAAAACCAGGAAAGAACAGTGGAATTTATTTTCGTCGCAAAGGTTCTAAGGATTGGGAAACGTTTAGTAATGCGTTCGGAACTACCTCTCCATCAAAATTTTCCAACATTACTTTGCGAAGGGGTGACCAAGTAAAAATAATTGCGCCAGGAGGTGGTGGGTGGGGAGATCCGATGAGACGTTCATCGGAGAGAGTTGAGGCTGATTTGCGTGAGGGCTTTATAACACCCGAGGCCGCAGAGCATGATTATGGACTGAAAGCGGAACTAGATTCAGACGGTAATTGGAATGTCACACCAAGAATTGGAAGAAAGGATAAGTCATGAGCGGGAAGTGGATAGAGAGATCGCCGATGTACCTCTCTTTCGATCTTTATAATTGCGACTATTGCGGCAAGAATATTCCAAGATCGATTTGGCTTGAAAATATCGATGAAGAGCAGGTTCCATTCTGCAGTCCCAAGATTGCTGAGGTATATATCCGTACGCGCGAATACCCTGCAAACACACGTCGAAGCAACTGTTCAATGAGTTTGACTGAAGAACTTCGCGTGGTACGCGCTGGCTGCTCTGCCTTACGTGATCGGCGCGATGCGGCAATTGCTAAGGCTGAGTAGCGATGCCAGCGAAACCATAAACTACTAAAAAGGAATTCACCCAATGTCAAAAATACCTATATTCACAGATAAAGCACCTGCTCCGAGTGGCGGATACAACCAGGCGATTCGCGCTGGTCAGTTCCTTTTTCTTTCTGGTCAAGGTCCAGCTGCACCCGATGGTGAACCTGTTAACCCAAGTTTCGAACAAAGAGTTCAACAGGTTTTTATGAATTTAAGCCAAGTCGCACAAGCAGCTGGATTCTCTCTTGGTGACGCAGTGAAAATAAATGTGTACATCGAGTCAATGGAAAATTTTGAGACCATGGACAGAATTTATAAAGAAGTTGTTCCTTTGCCGTATCCAACTCGCACGACAGTTTCTTGTGGTTTGGGTGGGATAGGTATTGAAATTGACGCGATTCTCTGGTCGGCAACTGCCAAGTGACAACGCTCCGTCAAGAAACGATTGTTGATTGGAGGCATAAGGGTTTTCCTGTTACAGACAATATGAGTCCAGACTTTATTGCAGAGCAAAACTGGAATCTATTGTCCGGCGACCTATGCCTCCCGGTACTCGTTCTAAAAGAAACAGCGATGAACCACAACCTCGATGTCGTTCACGGTTACTGCAAAGAACGCGGATTTTCAATTGCACCTCACGGTAAGACCACAATGTCTCCAGAAATAATCTCACGCCAGTTCGAAGCAGGATCTTGGGCAATCACGGCCGCAACAGTTAGCCAAGCTAAAATTTTTCGGCAGTTTGGGTCGCCCAGAATTTTAATTGCAAGTGAAGTTGTAGAACCTAGTTCCTTGTCCTGGATCTCCGAACAGTTGAATGACCCAAATTTTGAGATTTTCTGCCTAGTCGATTCAGCGCTGGGTGTCGAGATAATGGATGACGTACTGAGTAAAACTCCAAAGAGCTCCCCACTTAAGGTCCTACTTGAGCTCGGAATTCCAAATGGTCGAACTGGATGTAGAGACAAAGAGCAAATTAGCTCGACAGTTGCCGCCGTGCTTAGATCCAATCACTTAACCCTTGCCGGAGTTGAGGCTTTCGAAGGAGTGATCCACTACGACCCAGACGGTGTCAAACAAGTTGATTCATTCCTTGAACAGGTGTTTGAGACTGCTCAAATCCTTGAGCAGCAAGGACATTTTTCAAACGTACCAGAAGTCATACTTAGCGCGGGCGGTAGTGCTTTTCCAGATCGTGTGGCAGCAAAATTTAGTGCTAGTTGGACTGGGCAAACTCCAATTCGCATCGTTTTACGTAGCGGATGCTACATAACGCATGACCATGGACTTTATAGCCGTGCATCGCCATTTGGGTCACGTCTTCAAACTAAAGCTCTTAAACCTGCACTCGAGATTTGGGGCGCGGTAATTTCACGTCCCGAGCGAAACCTCGCATTGCTAAACTTTGGAAAACGTGACGTCGCGTACGATATTGACCTACCAACAGGATTATGGATAAAACGTCTGGGAAATAATAAATTAGAGTCTGCAGGCGGCCTAACAATATTTGACTTAAATGACCAACATGCATTTGTTCGTTTAGATTCGAATACAGACCTAAACGTAGGAGATTTCGTCGGCGCAGGTATATCGCACCCCTGCACTGCATTTGACAAATGGCGAATGATCCCAATAGTCGATGACAACTACAACGTAATTTCGGTGGTTTCAACCTATTTCTAATTACTTCTGCGCAAATTCCAACCATCAGCACCGAAAATATGGGTGTGAGTCATATCAAAGGCAATGGTGACAGTTGACCCAATCTGCATGGGAGTCTTAGGTGGACAACGTACAACAACATTTTGTATTCCGATTGAAACAGTCACGAAAAGATCGGCACCGGTTGGCTCGAGAAATTTGACTTTTCCAGATACTCCTTCCACAGACAAATCTGTAGAAATACGAACATGCTCGGGCCGCACGCCGAGGCAGACTGCCGCATTCAGCTGAAGTGATAACACTTCATCTGTTAAACCCATTTGAGATGAGTTAAGTGTGACCAAAATACCGTCCCCATTAAACGTAAATTGACGAACGCCTGCCTCGATCCTCCCTTGAATTAAATTCATTGGGGGTGCACCCATAAATCTCGCCACAAAAGTGTTCGCAGGTTTGTCATAGGTTTCCGAAGGAGTATCAACTTGCTGTAACTCCCCATCCTTCAGAATGGCAATGCGTTTACCCATTGTCATTGCCTCGATCTGATCGTGAGTCACATAAATAGTTGTAACTCCAAGACGTTGGTGTAGTTCCATTAATTCAATTCGTGTCTGTTGTCTAAGTTGAGCATCAAGATTAGAAAGAGGTTCGTCCATCAAAAAAACTACAGGCTTACGAACGATTGCCCGAGCAAGAGCTACTCGCTGTCTTTGCCCGCCAGAGAGCTGACTAGGTAACCTATCTAGCAATTGCTGCAATTCAAGTATCCGTGCAGCCTCATCAATTGCTTTATTTATCTCATCTTTCGGTAAGCGTGCCGTCTCGAGCGGAAAGGCCACGTTTTTTCTTACCGTCATATGCGGATACAGAGCGTAGTTCTGAAAAACAAATGCCGCATTGCGCTTTACTGGGCTTACGAAGTTAACGATCTCCCCATTGATCAAAATCTCACCGGATGTTACGTCTTCCAATCCGGCGATTAGCCGAAGAATCGTACTTTTCCCACAACCAGAGGGACCGAGTAGAACCAAGAATTCCCCATCTTCTACTTTGAGCGAGACAGACTTGACTACTGTATTGTCGCCAAATGATTTAGTTAACTTTCGGATGATTACTTCAGCCATTACGTCTCCAATTTCTTTGACTCATTGTTTTAATGCTCCTGCCATACTTGCCTGAACAAACCACCTTTGAAAAAATAAGAAAACTAGAGTTATAGGAGCAAGAGTCATAAGTGTTGCCGCTGCTATTACACCCCAGTTCGTAACGAACTGTCCCTGTAAGGTCGCAATTCCAACGGTCAAAACCCGAGTCTCATCCTTCGTAGTAATGACAAGCGGCCAAAGAAAATTTGCCCACTGCATCATGAACACAAATATTCCGAGCACAACGACGGCGGGCTTCATCAGAGGCAAAACTATTCTTGTAAAAATACGCCATTCGCTTGCTCCATCAATACGTGCGGCTTCAAAAAGACCCTTTGGCAGGGTCTCAATGAATTGTCGCATCATAAACACACCTAATGGAGACACCGTCATCGGAATGATCAAACCACCATAAGTATCAAGACCAATTAAACCAAATGTCCAATCGTCCAAATTTCGAACAAGCAAATAAGTTGGCGCAAGAAGTGCCGCTGTTGGCACCATTAGCGTTGCGAGGACAAGCCCAAATATTATTTTTTTCCCGGGAAACTCCATTCGAGCGAATGCGTATCCCGCGAGGGTGTCAATTATCAATGCGATTACTGTGACGCCCGTTGCAAATATAAAAGTATTAATGCCCCAGCGAATATAATTAGTTTCCGAAAGCAAAAACTTAAAATTACCAAGATAAAAACTATTAGGTAACCACTGTGGCGGATAGGAAAAGAGAGATTTACTCTCACGAAACGCAGGAGAAATAATGTAGATAATTGGTCCCACGGACGCAAACACAAATAGCCCTAAAACTGCATACGCAATCACAGACTTCGTCCGACGAATGCGAGAATTTTGCAGAGCAAGATCATGGAGTTCTTTAGTATGTTCAGACTTCAGAGACATGCGTTGACCTAGTTCGAGTTCTCTGATTTTTTACCAAGAAATCCATAAGCTACAACCGTAAGTACGACCACTAGTAGGAGTAGTCCTACACTTGTTGCATACGCAAGGCCAATATCTTGGAACGCAAATAGTCTCTTATAAATAAACCAAACCACTGAGGTTGTGCCAAGAACTGGTCCACCTTTGGTCAGAACTTGGACAGAGTCGAATAATTGAAAATTAAAAATGAGTGCAATTATGACCGCGAACAATAAAAGTGGCCTCAATGTTGGAATTGAAATTTTTCGAAACCGTCTCATAGATCCTGCGCCGTCAATTTTTGCGGCATCGATGAGATCTGCTGGGATACTTTGTAATCCTGCGAGGAAGAATAGAACCCAAAATCCGAGTCCACGCCACACTTCGAGAGAAACGATGGTTAGTAGGGCATTTGGATTATCGCCCAAGAAATTTAATTTTTCTTGATTCATTGCTTGTAACACAAGATTAATAATACCCATGTCATAATGCGTTAAAAAAAAGAAAATCATTCCAGCCATAATTGGTGGCACTAGAAGTGGAAAATATAACGCGACTTTGAAGAAATTCTGGCCTCTTTTATTACTGTTGAGCAAACTGGCGATTAGTAATGCAAGACTAAAGACAACAAAAATTGCAATCACAACATAAGTTGCTGTGTTCTTAAGCGACCTAACAAGTTCATCATTCGACAGCATTCGGGACCAGTTTTCAAGACCAACGAACTTCGCTTCGTCAATCAGCCCACCCGTATTGAAACTAAGCCAGATTGACCAAACCATTGGAGTTGCCAAAAACACAGACCAGAGAAATAAAAACGGTCCAAGGAATCCAACTACTGGAACAAGTGCTCGTAATTTGTAGCGCGAACGTGCTCTACGAAATTCTTCGTCCGACATCGTAAGCTCTTGCCAATCTGGATCTGAAAGATTCTGTTCTACCAAATCCACAAAAAGTCTCCATCGGATCCAAATAATAGAGTGGGGTGATTGACCATGAGTCAACCACCCCACTCAATAAATTTCTAAATTATTATTTAACCTTGAGCTAGAGCCTCTGTCGCTCCTTTTTGAGCACTCGCAAATGCATCATCGACAGAAGTTTTGCAACTTGTTGCTGCCTCTAGTGC
Organism: Acidimicrobiaceae bacterium; assembly: GCA_013204455.1. Taxonomy (GTDB): domain Bacteria; phylum Actinomycetota; class Acidimicrobiia; order Acidimicrobiales; family Ilumatobacteraceae; genus BACL27. The sequence continues at coordinate 14,956 of JABMNW010000194.1, read as the reverse complement.
CTTTGCGTACTCATCAAGCAGTTGAGAAACTTTTGGAGAAGTCTTCAAGCCGTCCCATACTGCAACCCAAGAAGCGTTGCGAGCGAGTTTTTCATTTCCACCGCTTGCATCGGCATCGAGACGAGCTGGAACGAATCCATAACGCTGGTTATATGTCGAGTTGAACGCAGCAGAACTTAGGAACTTCACTAACTCCCAGGCAGCGTCTGCATTCTTACTCTTGGCCGAGATTGCCCAATGACCTGTGGTTGCGAACTGTGTCGCTTTGCCGTTATGGCCCACTGGCATGTAGATGTCCCAAGCGAATGGAAGCACCGCCTCCTCAAATGTCTTAACACGACTTGGTTCGTCCTGGATGAAAGCAAGTTTTCCGGCTTTGAAGAGCTCAATCGCTGCCTCGCGGTTGTACAGACCATTAGCTGGTTGGACTTTGTCCTTGCAGATCATGTCTGCTGCAAACTGAGCAGATTCCTTGACTTCTTTTGAATCCATCAAAGCTGTCTTACCGTCCGCCGAAAGGAAGTCACCACCACGGTTGTGCACATCTTGCAATGTGAAATACCAGCCGTAGTCAGCCACTGTTCGCGGTGTATAGAAGCCTAAAACTCCCTTATTTCCCTTTGCTTTCTGGTCGGCAATAATCGCCTTGGCTGCGGCAACGAGTTCAACATCTGATGTAGGAACTTCAACGCCTGCGCTCTTCAACATGTCAAGATTCGCGAACATCGCAGTTGTACCAACTACGAAGGGCAAACCATAGAGCTTATTGTTGTAAGTGCTTGCACCGAGGACTCCGGCAGGGAAGTTTGGAAGATCCCCGGCAAAATCGGCCCCATTAATACGAGCTGTTAGGTCCTCAAATGTACCTCTTTCACCAAAGAGTGTGAGGTGAGTACTTGTTTGGTAAGTCACGTCATATGGCGTGTCGGACGCGAAATTGGCTGTGTACAAAGCCTCGAGCTGATCCCATGGAACCTGAGTCAACTCAACTTTGATACCTGTCTGAGCTTCAAACTCTGGCAACCATTCTCCCCAATTTGCCTTTTCGTCTTCACCGTGTGGTGCTTTACCGAACGTAAGGGTGACCCCCTCAAATGGTAATGCCGCGACGGTGTCCTCGGTGACAGGCGCTTGCGTATCCGCGACAACTGCCTGTGTATCTGGCGTAGTACTCCCACCACCACCACAGGCGCCAACTACTAATGCAGTAGCACCCAAGACGGCTAAGAACATACGATTAGAACTCTTATGTTTCATGATTTTCCCTTCCCCTGGAAGCCATTTTTGACCTCTCTTAGATTTGACTGTATCAATATTATATTCTCTTGTCAAATTTATATTATCATTTAAAAACCACTCAAAATCCGTCTAGATTGGGCTTTTTCTGAAACTTGTCAATGAACATGTGAAAACGACCCGGGCCACGATTGCCATGCCGTGTCAAAATGAGCTTCTTCCACAGTGAATCACGGTGAACGTTACCCCAAATCGATGCTCCTTTGGCAAAGAGCTCAACGATCAATACCAGGCGGGGTGAACAGCAATGTTCGCTTATATGGAGATCCCTGCCCTTTGACTTTTACTCGTGCCGAAGGGTCACATATTTGGGACGTAGACGGCAACGAATATTTAGACTTTGTAATGGGAATGGGACCACACATATTAGGACATACCCCAATTGACATTGAGTTTGCTTTCGAAAAGGCCGAGGAGGCAATCGCCACACTCTAACGATCAAGTTTGTACTACAAGAGAAAGACAGCCATTCCATGTCTGTCGCAAAGGGAGAATGATGCAACATTTCAACTCAGAAAGTCTGAAATTCACATATAGCCCGACCCATTCCCCTATTGGTAAGGTCGTACCTGGCGAATTATTTAGTGTTGATACTCAAGACTGCTTTACTGGTAAGTTTCGCGATTCAGAAAACTTCAGCGCCGAAACATTGGCATGGGTGCTTGACAATTTAGATGGAGTGACAGGGCCAATTGAAGTCGTCGGTGCCAAACCTGGTGATGTCGTCGCGATTACTCTGCACGAGATTGAAATAACCACATCTGGAAGCGTGGCTTTGAGCCCCTGCGACGATCCAACACCTAGCGACTGGTGGAGCCAGTGGTACGGGTGTAAGTCATACCCGATAAAAGATGGTTTCCTATATTTCAGCGATTCACAAAGAGTTCAAGTAGCCCCATTGATTGGCTGCATCGCTACATCCCCAGCACGTGAGACAGTATTCAGCAAAATGCAGGGCGTATACGGAGGCAATATGGATTGCAATGAAATGTGCGCTGGCGCAACAGTGATTTTGCCAGTCGCACTGCCCGGCGCAATGCTCTATTTCGGCGATGCAAAGGCGATCATGGGTGACGGAGAAATTGTGCAGGCGCCAGAAGTTGGCACGAGAATCACTGCAAGTGTTGAGTTACGACCGAAACCTGCTGCCATGAGGTGGCCTAGGGTCGAAACGGCTTACGCGTTAACTACTGTTGTGTCAGACACTACGCTTGATCGCGCAGTAGGGCGCGCGTTTGACGAACTTCTCTCCTGGGTGGAGCATGACTGCGCGATTTCGCGTGTTGATGCCGCACTCTTTTTGGCAATGGTCGCAAACACCGGCGTTTGTCAAACTGCAAACACCTTGCATACCGGCAAGTGCACAGTGCAACGAAGTGCGCTTGCTCAGCTATTGACAGAGTAACGTATGGCTAACATGGCGTGAATCATGGTTGAGTTCGTCGAAATTGCCAACGGCCTACGATTTCCCGAGGGTCCAATTGCGATGCCCGACGGAAGTGTGGTCCTCGTCGAGATGTTTGGCAAATGCATTACACGAATAATGCCCGACGGTACAAAGCAGACCATCGCACACATTGACGGTGGCCCCAACGGCATCGCACTCGGACCAGACGGCGCGTTGTACCTATGCAACAACGGTGGCTCGTTCACCGAAGTCAATTACAACGGATTGACATTTCCTGGTCCATTTGATCCGTCTATATATATAGGCGGGAGTATTCAAAGAGTCGACCTAAAAACTGGCGCCGTCACTAATCTGTACACACAATGTGATGGACATCCACTACGCGGACCAAACGATATTGTCTTTGACCGCGATGGCGCGATGTGGTTTACCGATCACGGCATTCGCCACGAACGCACCGCCGATCGAACTGGAATCTATTATGCAAAAACCGATGGCTCAATGATCCGCGAAGTGATTTTCCCATGCGACGCACCTAATGGCATCGGCCTCTCGCCTGACGGCAAAACTTTGTATTGGGCAGAAACTTTTACCGGTCGTGTATTCCAGGCAACGATCACTGGCGCTGGTAAAACTTCACCTGTATCTGCGGCCGATCCTTCAAGTTGTTTATGTGGATTACCTGGCTTGCAATATCTCGACTCGCTCGCCGTTGATGGCGTCGGAAATATCTGCGTCGCAACATTATTAAACGGTGGCATCACCGTAATTTCGCCGAGCGGCGAGATACTCGAACACATTGCCACGGGCGATCCGCTAACTACCAACATTTGTTTTGGAGGACCCGATTACCGCACGGCTTACATCACGCTTTCGGGGACAGGACGCTTAGTTTCGATGAAGTGGCCTGATAAGGGCCTGCGCCTCAACTATCTATAAAACTTCGGTGTCGGCAACCCAATTGCCGTGAAATCCATTGGGTACACGAACAGGTAGCGAAACCACCGCAACTGGCTCACCAGTAAAGTCTTTCGCATCTAGAACAACAAGATCCGACAAGTCTGTTTGCGAATTGTGGCGAAGCGCCATTACCCAGCCGTCGTCCTCACTGGTTGCATTTTCCTTTGAAATAAAAACTGGTTCGCCATAACCCATGTGGTCGCCGTCGTGTCGTATTTGCGATGTGCGTGCATCCAGATTTTGTTTGATCAAGTCCGATTGATTGAAAACGTTTGTAATTCCGGCGCAGTAACCAAAATCATTTTTTGATCCAACTAGCGATTCGTTGATCCGCGGAAACTCTTGTGGCCGATCATCCAGACGTTCCTGCGTTGCAGTGCCAGTTTTTGGATTCAGCACCCAACGATCCAACGTTGGCTTTCCTTCGTCTGGGCCGCGTAGTTCAACATCAAACATTTTTGGATGTCGAATAGCGTCTAGAACAACTGTGCCGTCGGCGGCATCGTAGGCATTTAACGGATGAAAGATATAGCAAGAATCGATTGGGCACCATGTGATATCGCTGGCGACGCCATCGCGTGGTAACAAACCAACTCTTGCTTGATAATTGGCATCCCATTGGTATGGAAATGACTTACCGGCCATTGCCGACTCGAGATTGAACACGCACGGCAAGTCGAACACGAGCACATATTTCTGCGTGATCGCACAATCATGCAACATCGGACCACCGGGCAACGCAATATCGACAGTGCGTCGAACTTTGCCATCTACGCCAACAACGAGATACTGAACTTGATTGCCCCAGCCCCACCAATAAGCCATCACATGCAATTCACCAGTTTGCGGGTCACGCTTAGGGTGCGCAGAAAATGCCTGTGGCAATGTGCCAGCAAAATTAGAAACTCGAACTGTTTCGAGTTCGTAACCCATTTCGATTGGTGGTGAGCCGCCTTCGACTAGTGCCCAAGTGCGACCAGCATGGCCAATCACATTGGTGTTTGAGGCAAATTGCTGATGCGTCGCCGGCCAGTCCGATGGCGTGGGTGGCTCGACAAGTGCATTCGCCACATTGCGATCTCGCACCCAACGATTGCGATACCACTCGGCCTTGCCGTCACGCAAACGAATCCCATGCACCATTCCAGAACCAAGAAACCAGTGATACGAATCTGGATTTACATCCCCAATCGGGTTTGGTCCGTTGCGTAAATATCGACCGTCAAGTTCTTGCGGCAAAGTCCCCGTGATATTCAGATCAAAGGCAGTGGTCTCAGTGGCGACTGGTGCCAGATTTCCCGAAAGAAATGGATTACTTGATTGACGTAAGTCCGAAGTAGTACTCACGATCTAAATCTATACCCCGTCGCCTGCCGGAGGATCAGACAGGCGTTGCGCGAGCCAGGCGATTGGCAGGGAGACGACCATCACGATCGTTGCCACCACAGTGACGTCTAGATGGAAATGCTGGCTCTTTCGTTGTGTGCCACAAGATATACGCTTTGTCCGCCCCACCATATGACCATGACACAACCTCCAATTTTTGATTCACAAAGTCCATTACCGAAAGTCGCATGGGCCAAGGGCTCATATGTTTATGACACCAACGGCAAGCAATACATCGATGGATCTGGCGGGCCAGCCGTCTATTGCATTGGTCATTCCAACGAAGAAGTGAACGCGGCGATAATCGGTCAGCTTGGTCGCATTGCGCACGGTTATCGCTACACGTTCACATCGGACGCGCTCGAACAATTAACCGAGATAATTAGCACACGGTGTGGCGGAACACTCAACCACATGGTCTTTGTAACGGGTGGTTCCGAGGCAGTTGAATCATGTCTCAAACTTGCATTGCAATATCACGCAGCACGCGACGACATGCATAGGCGAAAATTTATCGCCAGACGCCGCTCTTGGCACGGAAACACACTCGGCGCACTTTCTGTTTCGGATTTTCTCGAACGCAAAACCGCATTCGAAGGCTCATTGATCGACGTTGCCCGGGTATCTGCCGTAAACACATACCGACCAATTCTTGGTGCTTGTGCAGAAACTACAGCCGAGGTCTGCGCGAAAGAACTTGAGGACGAAATTATTCGCATCGGTCCAGAACATGTTGCGGCATTTATTTTTGAACCAGTGGTCGGCGCTGCTGGTGGATGCGTGCCGGCTCCCGAAACTTACGCGGTAAGAGTGCGCGAGATTTGTGATCGATACGGGGTGTTGATGATTGCCGATGAAGTTATGTGTGGCGCAGGACGCACCGGATGGTGGCGCGCACTCGAGCAGGACGGTGCCGAACCTGACATCATGTCGGTTGCCAAGGGTCTTGCCGGTGGATATATGCCATTGGGAGCTGCCATATATAACGACAAAGTTGCGGCACCGATCAACTCTGTCCACGGCGCACCACTTACCGGACACACATTTACGGGGCACACCGCCTCATGTGCCGCTGGTGTAGCCGTGCAAACCATTGTCACAAGAGAGCGGCTAGTTGAGCGAGTTCGATCCAATGAAAGCACCTTAAAACAGATGATCGCTGATTCGTTGCGTGATGTTGACGCCGTCGGCGACATTCGCGGTCGGGGTTATTTCATCGGTATAGAACTTGTGGCCAACAAGGAAACTAAACAGCCCTTTGGGTCATCGCACGGATTGCACATCAAGATTCGACAACAAGCTCTCGCCAATGGCCTGATTTGTTATCCAGTCGGCGGAAATGTTGACGGAATCAATGGAGATGTGGTTATTTTGTCTCCCCCATATAACTCAACGGATGCAGAATTAACTGAAATGGTCGACAAAATGTCTCTCTCAATTCGGCAAGTTCTGGCAATAGAAAGACCACGCCAACACGATTGAGATTCACCGCCTAGCGTTAAACCCTATGTGGGGAACCCCAGACATGGTGTCCAAACTTGAGCATGTGCTCGTGCGCCGACCAACGACGGTTGGCAATTTCGTAACGGATGCTCAGTGGCGAGAACCAGATCGCGCCGCACTCGTGACGGAGCATTGCGAATTTGTAGATCTGCTGAGCATGCTTGGTTGCATTGTGCACATTGCCGAAGCAACAGATGGTCTGGTCGATGCGGTTTACATGCACGACCCGATGATCATGACGCCACATGGCGCAATTTTGTTACGGATGGGAAAACGCATCCGCCAACTAGAGCCAGCACAGATGCGCAAAGATTTGGAGCGACTTGGTGTACCAATTCTTGGCGAGCTTGGTGGTTCGGCTATCGCCGATGGTGGTGACAAAGTTTGGCTAGATGCCAAAACAATGCTGATCGGTCACGGTTATCGCACCAACAACGAAGGCATCGCACAAATCCGATCGATGCTCGCTCCATTCGGCGTTGAAGTACATGCTTTTGATCTTCCGCATTTTCAAGGACCTGATGCAGTTTTGCATTTAATGTCCGTTCTCTCGCCAATCGCACACGATAAAGCAGTCGTCTACGAGCCACTTGCCCCGGTGCGTCTGCTTGAGTTTCTCAAGTCACGCGGAATTCGCTGGCTAACCGTCAACGATACGGAAGTCTTTACGCAGGGCGCAAATATTTTGACCATCGAACCGAACGTAGTCGTGCTGTCGGCCGGCAACCCCGAGATAGAGGGAAAATTGCGCGAAGATGGAGTAAACGTTCACATTTTTAATGGTGCGAACGTCGCCGTTAAAGGCGACGGCGGACCAACCTGTTTGACTGCCCCGCTTACACGAATTTATTAACGCAGATGCGCGGTCTCGTTAAGTGTTACGAGCGAACGCAGTCCACTCTGCGACGCAATTACTCGATGTATCGACGTATAGTGCGGATAGAAAAATCCGCGTTCTGTAGAGATACCAAGCACATGCGATAAATATTGGTTGATCACCCCACCATGACAGACAATGACAATTCGTTGTGATGCGTGAGAGTTAACAAGCGTCTCGATGCTAGACACCACACGATTGCGAAACTCTTCAAACGTGTCCGACTCTGAATCCCACTCGCCTGCGACAAGTTTGTGCCATCGCGGATCATTTGCCGCACGTAATTCCTCAATCGGAATGTACTCGTTTGATAGTCGATCAAACTCGGCGATTTCATCCACGACCGAAATCGGTATCCCAATCTTTTTGGATAACGGATCTGCTGTCTGCATCGCACGTTGCATCGGACTCGAATAAATTGCATTTATTGACTCGGTGGCAAGATATTTGGCCAATCGTGAGGCCTGATCGTAACCCTCGTCGGATAATTCTGGGTCGGCAGGTCCATCTACGGCTTCGCGGCGTAGCGGAAGACCGTGTCGTACGAGAATAAGTTCCATTCGTGTTAAATCAACGAGGCAAGATCAAGTTCACGCAACGCGCGATCAAAGCGAGTATTCATATTGTTGACAAGCGCTCGCGAGCGTGGCTCATTTAGATCCATCCCGCGACTTGCGACAACTGGGTACACCAGACAAAACAATGCAGTAGTCCGATAGTGCCGCCACAACTGATCACGATCTATATCTTTCACACCGTTCGCACGAAGCCCTTCAATCCATCGATCAAATAATTCGCGCTCATATTTACTTGCATCATCTGCACTAATGCTCTGCGTCACAAAATATGCAAGATCGTAAGCGCCGGTTCCTGTGCCAATTAACTGAAAATCGAACAAAGCGAGTTCATTTTCCCCCGTGAACATCATGTTGTCAGCACGAAAATCCCCGTGGGAAAGTGTTGTTGGACCTTCCATCAACGAATTCAACATGCCCGCGATCGCCGGTGCGAATTTTGCGGCGACTTCGGCAATCGAATCTGGAACGTCTAGTTCGCTGTTGACTTTTTCCCAACCTTCAGCAAATACCGTTGGAAGAATTGCTGGATAGATCGGATCGCCGAGGCTGATCGTCGTGCCGTTAGCAGCAAGCGCATCTCCTTTGCCCCACCATGTGGCATGGAATTTTGCAAGTGCATCTATCGCACGCCGCGCATCATCAATTGCCATGCCAACGTTCTGATCGACTATTCGCATTGCTCCAATATCTTCGAGCACCAGTGCAAATTGACTTGTCGCTTCGTCGACCTCACCGTAATACAAGCGCGGCGTACGCACCGGACACTGCTTAGCAAGCGAATTATAAAATCGCACCTCGCGGATATACATCCGCAAAACAGTCGAAGTGAATACCGCCGCAGGATCAAGCGCGGGCATCTTAATAATCACACTTGCCGGACAGTCTGCACCGGTCAACTTCGCGCGATATACCGCACTCGATACTCCGACACCAACCCCAATTAATTGAATGTCGGCTGAAGCAATATTCAGACCGGTTGAATTCTTGAGCCACTCGGCACTTAGATCGTCAATTGATGCTGGAATTGTCACGGTCAAAATAAACCCCCCATTATTTGTTGTTCGTTAAGTTCTCTCAAACCTAACTCTTGAGGAATTATTTTGTGATATCAGCGTGCGCCGACGGATTAGCTATTTTGGACTAACAATCACCGCAGTAACCATATAGCGCATCCCTGTCGCGGTTTCGGCATGGGGAAGAATGTGACAATGCCACGCCCACACCCCCGGATCTAACGCGGTATAAATCATCGTCCAGCGTTCGCCGGGCGCCACAGAAAGAGTGTCAGCCCAGAAAGGGCTCTCGAGCACTCTGCCATCCTTAGCGACCACAAGACCTGCTGTCTGATGCAAGTGCATCGGGTGCATCTGGTTGCCTTCGTTGAAGTAGTGCACAACTAGCGATTCGCCTACCTTCATCGTGTACGGAGTTGTCGCCGGAAATGACTTGCCGTTCAGCGATAGACCGATTGTTCCTGCGTCATTGAGAACCATGACAATTTCTTGTTCGGCTTTACCGTCATCATCGTCGACAACGCGCGTTCCAGCCGCTTTCATTGCAATGTCTTTCCAATCTCCAACGATTAATGCACCCAAGAGACCGTTGGGTACTTGCACCTGGGGGTTGTGATGCGAGTGATACATACCAACAGTTGTTTCTTGTGCGGTAAACTCGTACGTAAATGTTTCGCCTGGCTTGATCGGGTCTTGCGTATACGGCGGAACCCCGTCAAACTTGTTCGGAACCCGAACGCCATGGGGGTGCAAAGTGGTTGATTCGGGCAGTTCGTTCTTCAGTACGATGCGCACCTTGTCGCCAACGTTGAGACGAATTACTGGTCCTGGAATTTGCCCGTTATATGCCCAACCGTCAACGAACTTGCCTGGCTCGACTTCCCACTTAATTATTGAGGCTGTGAGATTAAAGACCTTATAACCGTCGTCGCTTAGCGTCGGAGTGATCTCGCCGTTACCCAAACCTTCTGTCTTTGCTGGAAACTTCAGTGCGGTTTCATGCATAATCGCGTCCATTTCTTGCCATGTCATTTCGTCATGAGCGGCGGTGCCAGAAGCCGGGGTCACGCCCGCCATCTCATGGCCCTTTGCTTCAGCGCTCGGTGCATCGGCCGAAACAGTGAACGTCGCCTTCATCCCGGCGTCCGCATGACCAGCAACGGTGCAGATCACCTCGTATGTACCTGCTACCACATTCTTCGCCACGATGGTTTCAGATGCACCAGAGTTTAATAATGATGAGTGAATATCAAGTTTTGTTATCACAAAGTCATGTGGCACAGCACCACTGTTGCGAATCTCAAATGTCACATCACCAGGTCTGACTGCTGAGGGTGACATCGTGATCGAAAACTCCTTGATATCAACAACAATGGTCGCTGCAGAGACCGTCTCGGCAGGTGAAGCACCTGAAGTACCGTCAGAATCAGATTTGCTCATCGCGACTATTGCCACTACCCCAAGGACAACAGTTGACATTGCGATTGCCGCAAGCATCATCGCGGTTATTCCACGCGTCCATGTACTTTCGTCTTTTTCTGATTTTGGAGTTATCTCGGTCATCACGAGCACATCCTTTCTCGATGTATAACTAAAACTACTTGATACATCAGAAAGTATTTATCTGGAGTACACAATTATCTGCGTGATTTTTGACACCATGTCAGGTACGACTAACAATTATTATGGGCAGTACACCTTGCCCTTAGTTTTAAATTTCTTGGCCTTCGCAAGTTGTGCGTCTGTCAAACCGACGACCGTTTTTAAATCAACATCACACAAAATTGTGCCGGTCAGATTTGCGCCTTCCAAGTTCGCGCCAGACATCAACGCTGCGGTGAGATTGGCATTTGTCAGATTCGCACGAAGGAAGTTGGCATTCGATAAATCTGCTCGAATTAATAACGACTGCGTCAGATTTGTACCTGTGAAATTTGCGCCAGTCATAGTCGCCACACTGAAGTCTGTGTAGTCAAGTTGCAGGCGAGAGAAGTCGACACCGACAAGATTCGCGTATTGGCACTGCGTAAGTTTGATACACATTGTGTCAAGAACCGTTGTTGTGGTTGGCGGTATCGTCGTGCTAGTCGTAGTGCTCGTCGTGCTAGTCGTAGTGCTGGTTGTCGAAGTAGTTAGAACAGTTGTGTCGCTATCGGTAACTGTTGTACCCGCTGGCTTTGTCACTTCTGGCACATTGGACGTCTCGGTTGCATATTGTGGGGCAGAACCCGCACCACAACCAGCAACCAAGCAGAGTGCAAGAAACATGCCAATTCGCCGTATAACCACGCAATTAACCCTAGTGGCGCACGGTCCCCAAAGAAGTGAGGCACACTAGAGATGATGTTTTCACTAACCAATTTCGTCTTCATCGCCGCACAAAAGACCGATCAGGCGACCGGATTCACACGGTTTTTAACAAAACCAGTTATAGCTCTGCTGATAGTCGTCGGATGTTTCATTTTCACTCGCATTTCATATGTAATTTTGAGCATCGTGGTTCGTCGAATCGCCGATCGCTCTTCATCAAATGCTGCGAAGTGGTGGCGCATTAGTGTCCGTCGAGTTGGCGCAGAAACAATCGCAGGCGGCGAGCACCGTCGTCGTCAACGTATTGATGCGGCAACTCGGATGTTGCACCACTTCATCAGCCTTGTCGCGTGGATCATTGCGCTGATTGCAATATTTAAGGTATTGGACTTGAATGCGGCGTTCTTCCTTTCGAGTGCTGGGTTCATTGGCGCCGGTCTTGCCATTGGTGGACAACACCGCGTCAATGACTATCTCACTGGACTCGCCGTGCTGTTAGAAGATCGCTACGGCGTTGGCGACGAAATTGAGGCCGAACTCGGTTGGCAAAAACCAATCCATGGATTCGTCGAACATGTTGGCATGGTCACAACACGATTACGGGACGGAATCAGCACGGTCCACGTTCCACATAGCGCTTTAGCGAGCGTGCGAAATCTGAGTCAAGAACCAGTAACAACCAAACTCGAGATGCTGATTTCACCAAGCAATGCGAGCGCCAACACGGTGTCAAACACGATGCGCGACCTTGCTGGATCTAAGGGTCTAACGACTGTTTTGTTCGTAGACGAAATTCAAGCCGCTGGAGATGGCGACAGAGTCGAACTTAATGTGCGAACCTCGCGACCACTTTCCGACCGCGAGCGCGAACTACTAATACAACGTGCATCCGAAGTTTTATCTAAAGAAAAGTGATCACTAAGTAATGGCTAGACGGCTATTTGTCGCCGTTGTTCTATTCTCACTTGGATTTTCGTCGTTGGCTTCTGCGACCGACATTGTTTCAACTGCGAAAGATTCAAATTCGCGTTTCACATATGTGTTTCCATTTTCTAATGTGCCAGTTACCTATTCGCGTGACCATCTCAACTATCCGGCGACTGATGTAAGCGGTTGTTACGCGCATGTTCTCGCGCCTACATCCGGAGTCGTTTTTGATGTTACGAAAAAGGATCTTTGGGACGAGAAACTAGATCTTGATGGCACACGGGGCGGACTTACTATCACGATTCACGGCGACGATAATGTTCGTTATTACTTTGCCCACCTTGGACGAATAAAAGTTAAACATGGTGACGTCGTCGCGCCAGGTCAATGGATCGGTGTAATGGGATCTTCAGGTAACGCTCGGATCACAAAATGCCATACACATCTTGGAATCTCAAGAATTTGTCCACGCGACGGGACAAACGTTTTGCAAGGTGAGATCTGGCCATGGCGTTTTCTTGACGCCTGGCGCAAAGGAATTAACAAGTCGCCAGTCAAAGCGAAAAATCGAGTGATTAAAGAAGACCCAACTGCCTGCGAAGACTCCGCCAGACAAGATTAAAGTCGGGTTCTGGCAGTACTCTCAAACGGTGCGACCAAACGTATTGCTTATCACGCTGGATCAGTTTCGTGGTGATTGTTTATCCAGCGCTGGCCACAAGATTGTGCGCACTCCTCACCTAGACGAACTAGCAAAACATGGCGTGCGTTTTGCACAGCATTACAGCCAGGCCGCTCCGTGCTCCCCTGGTCGCGCGAGTTTGTACACCGGTCTTTATCAAATGAACCACCGAGTTTGCACGAACGGCACACCGCTCGATGATCGTTTTGACAATGTTGCACGTTTTGCGACTCGTCACGGATACGCGCCGGTGCTTTTTGGATACACGGATCAAGGAGCTGACCCGCGCACGACGACGTCACCGGACGATCCACGACTTTCTACTTACCAAGAGGTGCTTCCGGGTTTCGATCGAGTGCTAAATCTTTCCGAACCATACCTGCCATGGCTTGCTCATCTAAAAGCTAACGGCCACGATATGGGCCTCGATTACGCCCGAGCAGTCAATACCGAACCAGATCGTCATGAAGATCTCAGCATCTCAACATTTCTTACTAACGAGTTCTTTGGTTGGATCGACACTCAACATGAACCGTGGTTTTCTCATCTAAGTTATCTACGCCCGCATCCGCCATACGCAGCCGCAGGAAAGTGGTCGCGCGAGTACTCGCCTGAAGAAATAGACATGCCGATTACGCCTTCTGAAAATCGACATCCATTCCATGATGGGGCGATGCAAATCGAAGGCTCAGCCGCACCAAAAACTGAGGCTGGTATTCGCCACATGCGGGCACAATATTACGGAATGATCGGCGAAGTTGATCATCACATTGGCAGAATTTGCGACAAACTGCGCCAACGAAACGAGTGGGATAACACGCTGATAATCGTGACTGCAGATCATGGCGACCAACTAGGTGATCACGGATTAAAGGAGAAACTTGGGTATTTTGAAGGTAGTTATCACATCATCGGTATCGTTCGTGATCCAAAAAAACAACAAGCGCACGGACGCGTGGTGCAAGAGTTCACAGAAAATGTTGATATTTTTCCGACCATTGCCGAGGCGATTGGTGCGCCGGTGCCGCTGCAATGTGATGGGGCTCCTCTCGGTGAGTTTCTTCGCGGTGAAACGCCAACTCGTTGGCGCAATGGCGCATCATACGAATACGACTGGCGACACGTATATATAGATGACAATCCAGCGGGCGCGGCGAAAAATTGGCCAATCGACGGTCGCCTCGAGCGACAACACCTGGCAGTCCGTCGCACGAAAGACGCCGCGTACGTACAATTCGGAGACGGAAGTTGGCTGGCGTTTGATCTTGCCAAAGATCCAACTTGGCGGACAATATTCGATGATCCAACGCGAGTCCTGCCACTCGCCCAAGAAATGTTGTTGTGGCGGTCGCATCACACTGATCGAACTCTGACTGGAATGTTGCTGGAAAATGGTGGCGTTGGCCGCTGGCCATTGGGGGTTTCATGGCGCAACGGCGCGTAACGCTGGCAACACTTCCCACGCCACTTGAGTCGGGGGGATTGTTACCGGGTGGTGCGAATTTGTGGGTTAAGCGTGACGATCTAACTGGTCTTGGAGTTGGCGGAAACAAGGCGCGCAAACTCGAATTTCTCTGTGGCGAAGCTCTTGACAACAACGCGACTTGTTTAGTGACTGTTGGTGCCGCGCAATCTAATCATTGTCGGATGACTGCAGCCGCGGGTGCTCGACTAGGTTTACCAACACATCTCGTATTGTCGGGCGAAAAACCGGCGCGACTTGAAGGCAACCAATTGTTGTCGGCAATGTTTGGAGCAATATTGCATCACACTGGTCTTGCCGCAAATGATTGGGCACGTCTCGAAGCCATACGAGCAGACCTGACTGCAAAACTCACACTTGATGGCGAACGACCACATTCGATACCGATTGGTGGTAGCACTCCGGTTGGCGCAATCGGATACGCCGTTGCTTACGAAGAAATAGTTGGGCAATGCACAGCAAACGGTTTCGCTGCTGATGCAATTGTGTTTACAACTTCAAGTGGCGGCACACATGCTGGGCTTATTGCTGGG
>JABMNW010000193.1 GCA_013204455.1 Acidimicrobiaceae bacterium | reverse complement strand
TACTTCCACTGTGTAAGCATGGCAGCCGTGGTTGCGACTTCACACCCTAAATCTCGAGTATCGCAACGCTTAGCGGCGATCAATGAATCAGCAACGCTTGCCGTTGATGCAAAAGCAAAAGCACTCCAGGCCAAAGGTGAACATGTAATTGGTTTTGGTGCCGGTGAACCAGACTTTCCAACGCCGGAATATATTGTCGAGGCCGCCGTGCGCGCGGCACACGATCCAAAAGCGCATCGCTATACACCAGCAGCCGGTCTACCTCAACTTCGCGAAGCAATTGCCATAAAAACTAAGCGTGACTCGTATTTCGAGTGCACAGCATCGCAAGTGCTTGTAACTGTTGGTGGCAAGTACGCCATTTATGTTGCATTCGCTGCGCTGTGTGATCCTGGTGACGAAGTTATTTGTCCTGCACCATATTGGACTACCTATCCGGAGGCGATTGCATTGTCCGGTGGTGTGCCAGTTGTTATCGACACAACAGAAGAAACCGAATTTAAGGTAACTGTCGAGCAGCTCGAGCGGGCCAAGACATCTAAGACAAAAGTTTTGCTCTTTGTTTCGCCAGGTAACCCGAGCGGAGCGGTTTATTCACGCGACGAAGTGATCGCGATTGGCAAATGGGCTGTAGCCAACAATATCTGGGTCGTGACTGACGAAATTTATGAACACCTTACTTACGGCGACCACGCGTTTACTTCGATGCCTGCTGTTGTACCCGAAATTGCCGACCGATGCATCATCGTCAACGGTGTGGCTAAAACATATGCGATGACTGGCTGGCGTGTCGGGTGGATGATCGGACCACAAGACGTAATGAAGGCTGCGATCAACTTTCAGAGTCATACAACTTCCAACGTTTCGAATGTGGCGCAATATGCGGCGCTCGCGGCTGTGGCGGGTGACTTGTCGGCAGTAGCGATGATGCGTGAGGCATTTTCGCGTCGCGGAGAACTGATGCACTCGATGTTGAATCAAATTCCTGGCGTTAGTTGCATGAAGCCACAAGGGGCTTTTTATTGTTTCCCTAATTTTTCTGGGTTACTAAATCGCAACTTGAGTGGTATCTCGGCCTCAACGACATTGGACTTAGCCGATTTGGTCCTTGAGCGAATCAAAGTCGCTTTTGTTCCCGGCGAAGCATTTGGTCTGCCGCGCTATGCAAGGTTTTCGTTTGCGCTCGGCGACGACGATTTACGCGAGGGGATCAATCGTCTGGCAAGTTTCGTTCGAGGTTAGTGATACTCAGTCTGATACGATTCTCAATGTTGTAGCAATAGTTGCAATGTGTAGTACCCAGCGAAGTCCGGTGTAATTCCGGCACTGTCCCGCAACGGTAAATCGCGATTTGTGTGCGCTATGCAAACAAGTCATGACAAGTCCGGTCGCCTCTGTCCTGCACTCACCTAAAGGTCCCCGCGTGAGGGACAGGAGGATATTGAAATGAAAAGAATCGTTCGGATCGGCTCAGCCGGTCTTTTTATTAGTGTGTTTGGATTTCTGGGCGGTTGCTCGGGGTCTGGGACTACCGCAGACACTACGGTTGTTGAAACCGTCGCACCAGAGGCGACGATTGCACTAGCGGCATTTCCAGTTACAGCAGGTGGAATCACACTTGATGCGCAACCAATGCGTATTGTGTCGCTTTCGCCAACGCACACCGAAATGCTCTACGCAATTGGTGCAGGGGATCAGGTAGTTGCAGTTGACGAATACTCTAATTTTCCCGCCGAGGCAGTTGCGTTAGGTACCAAGTTGTCGGGATTCGAACCGAATGTCGAAGCAATTGCTGGTTATAAACCAGATCTCGTAGTTGTTTCGTACGACCCTGGAGGTCTTGTTGATCAACTAAAAGCATTGAATATTCCCGTTTACATTGGCAACGGTGCAGCGAGTTTGGATCAGGCCTACGAACAGATCGAGCAACTCGGCGCATTAACCGGGCACCTCGATACTGCCGTGCAATTGACTGGCCAGATGCAAGCTGAGATCCAAGCCGCAGTTGCGCAAGCCGGTGCATTGAGTGAGCCTGTCTCGTATTACTACGAACTAGACAACACTTATTACAGCGTTACTTCGAAAACCTTTATTGGCCAGATTTTTTCGATGTTCGGTTTGATCAACATTGCCGATACGGCCGAAGCAGGAAATGATTATCCGCAATTGTCGAGTGAAGTAATTGTCTCGAGCAATCCAACGATGATATTTCTCGCCGACACAAAATGCTGCGGTCAGACGCCTGAGACAGTTGCAGCGTGTGATGGTTGGGCAAAACTCGATGCCGTTATAAATAAAAACGTCATCGAACTTGATGACGACATCGCGTCACGTTGGGGACCACGAGTTGTCGAACTTGTGACGAGTATTCGCCAGGCAATCTCCCTAGCGACGGCTACTAAGTAAAACTCAACATGGCACTCGCCACAGTCCATGTAACGCAACGCGCAGGGACGCGTGTAGTGACATGGACTGTGGCGAGCGTTGGGTTACTGGTTGTTGCGTTCTTGGCTGGTGCAATGATTGGTCCAGCCGGACCGCAATGGTGGCGAGTGCCTCTTGAACTAGTTGATCGTTTGCCCTTTGTTTCAATTCATAGTGGCGTTACCCCTGAGCAGTGGAATATTGTCTGGCAGATTCGAATGCCTCGTGTTGTGTTGGCAGCTCTTGTTGGTTCAATGTTGTCGCTTGCTGGAGCGAGTTATCAAGGTGTGTTTCGAAATCCGCTAGTTGATCCGTACCTTCTAGGGGTTGCCGCCGGTGCTGGCTTGGGTGCAACTATTGCCTTCACCACAAATCGCGTCGAAACATCGACTTGGATTATCAACCCAGTGCCATTGGCGGCGTTCATCGGCGCATTGGTCGCAGTAATTGTTACATACGTCGTTGGCACAGCATTTGGTGCATCGCGTTCTTCGACGACACTTGTGCTCGCTGGTGTTGCCGTAACTTCGCTGGCAACTGCGATTCAAACTTTTATATTGCAACGAAACAACGACGTCGTGCGTCAGGTTTACAGTTGGATCTTGGGCCGGCTTTCTAGCGCCTCGTGGGGAGATGTCCGACTGATCGCTCCATATCTTGCGATCAGCACGGTTGTCTTGCTGCTGCACCGTCGTGTGATTGATGTGATGCGTGTTGGTGACGATGAAGCCACGGCATTGGGTGTCAATGTTCGTCTAGTGCGATTAGTTGTTGTACTTGCGGCAACACTTGGTACGGCTGCTGCTGTTGCCGTGAGCGGACTTATAGGTTTTGTCGGGATCATCGTGCCACATGCTGTGCGTTTGCTCGTCGGTTCTAGTTATCGAGTCGTGTTGCCAGTGAGCGCAGTGCTTGGTGCAGCGTTTCTAATTTCTGCAGACATTCCTGGGCGTGTGCTTACCAATCCTGCCGAGACACCAATCGGCGTAGTTACTGCTTTTTTTGGTGCACCATTCTTCTTGCTCTTGTTACGTACTAAGCAGGTCGCAAGGTGACGTCGATTAGGTTCAGCAACGTTGCGGTGCGTTATGGCGAGACCCTTGCCGTGGATGCATTCGACGAATGCCTGGATGCCGGAGAGTGGCTCTGTTTGATCGGCCCGAATGGTGCAGGCAAGTCAAGTGTGTTGCGTGCTGCGGCTTCGCTTGCAAAATATCAAGGTCAGATCACGATTGACGATAAAGAAGTAATGCGCCAGTCTGCGCGCTGGCGCGCACGTCAGATTGCGTTCGTGCCGCAATCTCCGTTGTTACCTGGCGACATGATAGTTGCCGATTATGTCATGCTCGGCCGCAATCCATTTATCAAACCGTTCGCGACAGAATCAGGTCACGACCACGATGTTGTTGCGCAGGTGCTCGAACGTCTTGATCTTTCAAGTTTTGCGCATCGACACCTTGACACATTGTCTGGCGGAGAACGTCAACGATTGGTGATTGCTCGGGCGTTGGCACAAGAAGCGCCGGTTTTGCTTTTGGATGAGCCAACGAGCGCACTTGATATCGGACATCAACAACATGCACTCGAATTGGTCGATTCGCTACGACGCGAACGAAATCTTTGTATTATTTCGGCAATGCACGATCTAACTCTTGCGGGTCTATATGCCGATCGTCTTGTACTTATGCATCAGGGTTACAGAGTTTCCCAAGGTTCCGCTAAACATGTGTTGCGACCCGAAACGCTTGCAGAGTTCTACGGTGTCAGCGCCCGTGTGCATCACGAGCCCGATGGCACTGTTGTTGTGATTCCACAGCGTGCTTCCAGTAACTAGTTGTTGAGCCACTACTGTGGCAGACCATGCCCAGTGATAATCGAATGCTCAATGAACATGTTGCTGGTTGCGCCGCAGCCCACCAGCGGTTACTCACCGAACTTGAAGATATAACTGACGTGCAGTGTGTGGCATCGTCGCTTTTACCAAATTGGTCGCGCGGTCATGTGCTGACCCATCTTGCGCGTAATGCCGATAGTCATGTGCAACTACTTTTATCTGCAGGGCGTGGCGAGATTGGTGCACAGTATCCGAGTGTTGCCAAACGCAACCAAGACATCGAGGATGGTGCGGGTCGTAACGCCAGTGAACTTACTGCCGACTTGAGAAAAAGTATCTACGCACTTGAGGCCACTTGGGCTGGAGCAACATCAACTGCTTGGGAGGGTCAGGGTCGCACGCTTAGCGGGAATGTGATTGAGATGTATTCACTTGTGTTTTTGCGCTGGCGCGAAGTCGAGATTCATCACGCCGATCTCGGACGTGGGTTTAATTATGACGATCTCTCATCGCTATATGTTCGACTTGAACTTGATCAACAAGTGATGTTGTGGCGGAGTCGAAAGCCGATGGGTCTTACCGAATTACCAGATATCGCAAGACAATTGTTACCAACACAGCGACTTGCATGGCTAATGGGTAGGCGCGAAGTTGAAGGACTGGCCAAACCAGAACCGTTCTGATTCGGAACTAGCGCATAATCAGTTTGCGCATGATTAGTTTTCGCACAACGAAATGGTGCGGCATCTGTGTGATGCCTTCGGTAAAGCCATCACCAACAGCAACAAACTCGTGAAGCAAATAAAAGGCGAGCGCCGTATCGCGAGCCTTAGCCCATAAGTACTTGGCATTTAATCGTTCGGCGTGTGCCAGCCCAGCATCAAGCAACAACGCACCGAGACCGAAACCTTGTTTATGTTTTGCAACCGCCATGCCACGAAGTTGCACCGCAATCGCCTCAGGGTCTTGATGCCAGGCGTTGATCACCCACGTAGAGGTGCCGATTAGTTCGTCGCCGTCGTGGATCCCTAGATGAATCGTCCCACTTTTTGTATCTTCTGGATATCTCGGATCGCTAGTTGGTGTGTTGTCGCGGAGAACTGCCGTACGTAAGGTGTAGGTTTCTCCAGTTTTTATTTCGACAACTTTTATTTTTGGCTCAGTCACTGGTTGCAACACTTTTGCCACCCTGTTCGGCGGAGCGGTAGATCGCATTCACAATTTCGTGTGCTCGCAAAGCAATCGTCACATCTGGGTACGCCGGTGAAGTGTCCTTTACGGCACGGATAAATGCAACATCTGGGTTGGCGTCCGTATACGACAACCCCGCAGTGCGACTGACTAGTTCGTCGCCTTCGAGCCGGCCAGATGACCCGTCGGCATCATGCCACTCGATTGGTCCGAACCAGTCGTGGCCGGTAATTGAAATTGTACGTTTTTCGCAAAATATTTCGACGTGACGTTGGGTTGGGCGAGTGAGATTGTCGTGCCATATCGACGCAAGCGTGCCGAGCGCACCATTTTCAAATTGCAACGAAACCGAAACAGAATCTTCGATTCCTGGGTATCCGTGAAAGTTTGTTGAGCGTGCGCTTACCGCGGTTACATCAGCAACGACAAATCTGAGCATGTCGATGTCATGGATGCTGTGCTCGAGCAATGTACCTGCGCCAGCGCGAGTCACATCGCTTCGCCACGTGGATGTGTAATAACCTTGTATCGGGATAAATTGATCGCCGCGAAACACGACGTTCATCACCCGACCAGCAGCGCGATCGGCAACGAGTTCTCGAGCCAAAAGATATGCAGGTGAGTGTCGTAACACCAGACCCACTTGGTTAACCACCCCAGACTTGACAATGCTGTTGGTTAGTTCACGTGCGATGGCGAGTGTGGGTGCGAGTGGTTTTTCGACGAACACGGCTTTGCCAGCCAGAACTACTTGTTCAACTAGTCGCAGATGTTCCGATGTCCATGCGCAGACATAAACGGCATCAGCCGAATCGATGACTTGTTCTTCGCTATCGAGCGGCTGGTGACCGCTTGCTTTACAAAATGCGTCGCGTCTCGCCGTATCTATGTCGAACGCACCTGCGCGGATTATTGATGCACCAGCTTGGCGCAAACTTTTGGAGTGATAGGTGGCAATAAATCCAGTGCCAAGAAAACCGACTCGAATAGGTGAGTTAGACATCACCTAGCGACGCTAGTTCGCGAATATCCAAAACTCGATCAGCGATGGCTGAAGCCTCAGCATGGTCATGGGTGACATGCAGCGTTGTCGTTGCTCGAGATCTAAGAAGTGACCCAAGATCATCCAATAGTCGGTGATGAAGTTCGCCATCCAAACCGGCTAGTGGCTCGTCAAGTAGCAATACTTCTGGTTGCGCGACCAGCGCGCGTGCAACGGCGACACGTTTTGCTTCGCCGCCGGAGAGCCTGACAATTTCACGTTTTGCAAGATGCGCAAGTCCGACTAGTTCGAGAGCTTCAGCAACTTTATGGTTGCGTTCGTTCTTTGCAACTCGCTGAAGTTTTAGCGAATACGCAATATTCTCGGCAACATTGAGGTGTGGAAACAACTGGTTATCTTGAAACACGAGGCCGATACGTCGTAAATGCGCAGGACGCTTAGTTATCTCCTCACCGTGCATCCATATTGATCCGCTGTCGGTAGCTTCGAGTCCGGCGATGCAACGCAGCAAAGTTGTTTTGCCAGACCCACTTGGCCCTGTTAAGGCGATAATTTCGCCACGCCCGATATATATAGACAGATTTTTCAACACCGGTGTCGATTCGTAACTCACCGTCAGATTGCGAACATCCAGCATTTTAAAAACCCGGTTCGCGCGTTCCGAGGCGATCAACAACCGCGATAATCCCGGCACAGGCAACAATCAGCACCGTGGCAATCGCGTAGGCCTGTGCTTGGATTAAGTCGCCAGGGCGCGAGAGTAAACGCGCAATCGTCAGTGGCAGGGTTTCGTTATTGTGTCGAACCAGAAAACTACTGGCACCAAATTCGCCAAGTGAAACCGCACTGGCAAGTGCCGCCGAAGTCACGAGCGCACGCCTGATAATTCGTAAATCAATCGTCCGCCACATTTGCCACGCAGAGGCGCCAAGTGTGCGAGATGCATCTCGTAATCCAGATGGCAGATCGCGCAGAACTGGTGAAATCACGCGCATCACAATTGGGATTGCAACCAAACAGTGGGCGAGCGGCATCATTAGCCAGGCGCCACGCCAGTCGATAGGGCTGACATCAAAAGTGATGATGATCCCAAGTCCAAGCGTGACTGCCGAAATCACGACCGGCAGAGCGGTGAGCACGCTAACGAACTTGTAACGCGACCCGCCGTAGACAACCGCACAAGCGCCGAGTAATCCAATAGTTGTCGAGATGATAACTGTGATAAGTGCGTAACGCAGCGATGTCATTAGTGATGAGAATATTGTTGAATCCGAAAGCACACTGCGCCATGCCGTGGTGTCTAGTTTTTCTCTGAGCAAAATCGAACGGGTTGCAACACTGACAAGTGGCGCAACAACAGCAACTGCGCTGACTGAGGCTATGGTGATCACAAATATCTTTTGAGCAATCGATCTAGGGTTTCGAAGGCGTGAATAAACCGATTGTCCAAATTTCTGGCTATTTTTTGAATGGCGATTTTTTGAACGGCGCGTACTAGTAACCAGAAGAATTAATGCGCCGATAACAAGTATTTGCAGAACGCTCATGATCAATGCGCCCGAGACATCACCGAGTTGCATCGCACGAAAATAGATCTCAGTTTCGATGGTGGATCGCGCCGGACCTCCCAAGATACGCACTACGCCGTACGAGGTAAAACACATGATAAACACCAGCAGACTTGCCGAGATTATTGCTGTGCGCAACAGTGGCAAAGTGACCGTAAGAAAGGTTCGAATTGTTGAGGCGCCAAGTGTGTTGGCGGCATCATCTAAATAGGGGTGAATCTGTTCCCACCGTGTTGAGATGATCCGAACTGCAAGTCCGACATTGAAGTACACATGTGCAGCGATGATCGCCAGCGAACTGCGATGCAATGAACCTGGCAGTATCTCCAAAAATGCCGCTCCGACTACGACTGCCGGCAGGATAAACGGCACACTGACAAGCGAAATCAACGCTCGTCGGCCAACGAATTTAAAGTTGGATGTAATTGCCGCAATTGGCAATGCCACGAAAAGCACCAAAATTGTGCTGAGTATTGCCTGCCAAGACGTAAACCACACGACGTTTCTCGTAGTTTGCGTCGTCAGAATCTTGAGTGACTCGAATCGCAGCGACATTTTAAAAATATTTAGCGCTGGCGCAACAACGAAGAGCATCATCCCGATAACTGGCACCACAGCCAACCATGGTGCGGCACGACGGTAGGCGAGTATCACGGTGTTATCAGTTCAGCGCGATGTTGTTAGCGCAACACGATGTTGGTAAACATGTCTAGCCAAACGATTCTCTGGCTTGCAATTAATTGTGGGTCAAGTTGCAACGGCGATTCCGGGCGTAATGAATACTTGACGAATTCAACTGGAAGTCTGGCTTTCGTATTTACCGGGTACACAAATAGTGTCAACGGCAGATCTTCTTGAAATGCGACATCAGTTAGATAGTCAATTAGGAGTTGCGCTTCGCGCAGATATTTTGTGCCGCGCAAAATGCCGGCAAATTCGACTTGTCGATAACAAGTGAGAGCGGCAACTGCGGTTGGCACCGTTTTTGGAACTGGACTTGCGTAAATCATTTCCGCAGGAGGACTCGACCCATAACTCACGACAATTGGTCGTTCGCCTTTACCAGATGACCCTGAAAACTCGGTGTAATACGCCTCGGTCCAGCCGTCAACGATCAGCACACCATTTTGACGAAGTTGTTTCCAGTATTCCTCCCACCCGTCTTGACCAAACTCGGCGATCGTGGCGAGCATGAACGCAAGCCCAGGCGAAGAGGCAATTGGACTTGGTACGACAAGCAAATTTGCATAAGTTGAAGACGTGAGGGCGCGCAATGTAAGCGGAGGAGGAATTTTCCGATCGGCAAACCACTTGACGTCGTAGTTGATACAAACATCGCCCGTGTCTACCGGTGTGGCTTCGTTGTTTGCAACTAGCGCTAGCGCGGTCTTATCTAAGTCTGCGAGATTGCTCGTTGCATACGGTACAAAAAGTTCGGCTTCCAACGCCCGCGATAACAGTGTGTTGTCGACTCCCCACAGCACATCGCCTTGCGGATTGCCCGCCGTAAGTGTTGCTTTAGTGACGAGTTCTCCAGCGTCACCGCCGAGCGCAACTTCGACCTTGATTCCGGTGTCGCGCGTGAAGGCATCGAAAATATTTTTAGATGGTGTGAATGAGTCGTAGGCGAGAAGTGTCAATGTCACTTCTTCGTTTGGCGTGCTTGACGTAGCCGAATTTGCGTCGCTGCTTTGAGCACTTGGCACCGTGCTAGTTGTCGTGTTATTAGCGCATCCAGCAACAGTGACAGTGACCATGACTAGCAATAGTGAAATTGTGCGAATACTTTTACGGTTCATTTGGTTGCTCCTTTTTTTGATGGATGATTAGTAGTTGACCGGTTTCGACGGTGATCTTGACTTGAGTTGCAGTTACTTCGTTGCTCACACCACGAGTTGAATGCGCGAGAAGCGTTTCGTTACTCAGATGCCAGCGAAGACCGGTAGTCGAAATCCCGGTTGCGCAGTCACTGAATGCCTGCAGCCCGACAGTGTCACCATGTTCTGCGACCCACTCGCACTGAGTCGATCCTTGTAACGCATAGAGATGGGTTTGTGCCCACAGCGCTTCCACGCGACTCGACCTCAACAGCGGATCAAACATCGCTGCAATGAGACCAAGTTGATGATCCAGTCGCCCGCCACCTGCGGTAACGACAACTATGCGCTCGGCTAGATGCTCGCCTGCGTACAGCAACGCTAAATGTGTATCGGTGAAATCTTTGTTGCGGTGATGCGAGACAATTTTTGAACCCGCCAATTTCGCCATGTCTAACGCAGTCGAGTCAACCGAATCCATATCACCGATTACGACGTCTACCTTCATCCCGAGTTGTTGTGCCGTATGCAGTCCTGAGTCCGCCGCAATCACCAGTTGGACATCGGCCAGAGCACGCACCGATTTCAGAGTCGTCTCGCGTGGTGGGATTCCTCCCGCAAAAATTAGTGCCGTTTTAACCATGTTC
>JABMNW010000192.1 GCA_013204455.1 Acidimicrobiaceae bacterium | reverse complement strand
CGTAGGGGAGAATAGATAACACCGGGCCAAAGATTTCTTCTTGGGCGATTGTCATTGAGGTGTTTACATCTGAAAACACGGTTGGCTGAACATAGTAACCCTTGGTAACACCGTTCGGAACACCAACACCACCGACGAGCAACTTGGCGCCCTCGTCGATGCCGCGCTGGATGTAACCATTAACGCGGTCGCGTTGCGCGGCTGACGCAAGAGGTCCGAGATGAGTCGTCTTTTCAAACGGATCGCCGACAACCATGGCACTGGCCGCAGCGACAACATGCTGTTCGGCTTCTGCCAAACGAGAACGTGGCACCAACATGCGAGTGAGTGCGGAACAAGTTTGTCCACTATTAAGAAATGCTTTGCCCACACCAGACGAAACTGCTTTGGCGAAAGTTGCTTCGTTAAGATCGTCGCAGATAATGTTGGCCGACTTGCCGCCCAACTCGAGGGCAACTTTCTTCACAGTTTCGGCCGCGACTTGGCTAACGCGACGCCCCGCGCGAGTCGAACCTGTAAACGACATCATGTCGACACCGTTGTGACCGGCCATTGCTTCGCCGACTATTGGCCCAGTGCCAGTGACCAAGTTGAACACACCCGCTGGTAGACCAACTTCGTCGATGATCTCGGCAAGCATGAAAGCGTCGAGCGGAGCAACTTCGCTTGGCTTAAGCACGACAGTGCAACCAGCAGCCATGGCGAAAGCAACCTTGGCGGCGATTTGATGTAACGGATAATTCCATGGAGTGATGCAACCCACAACACCGATTGGCTCGCGCACAACGAGAGACGAACCAACTTCGCGAGAGAAAGCAAACTTCTCGGCGACGGCTGCGGCCTGTTTAAACGAATTTATCGGCAACCCGACTTGAATCATCTGACTGAGAAATTTTGTCATGCCGGTTTCGCGCGTAATCGCGGTGGCGATTTCGTCCATTCGACCAGCCAGACCATCGCCGATGCGGCTCATAAATTTGGCGCGCTCTTGCACATCGAGCGTTGACCACGAATCGAAAGCAGCCCGAGCGGCCTTGACCGCGACGTCAACATCTTTGGCGGTGCAAGACGGAATTGTGGCCATCACCGACTCGTCGGTGGAATCCCAAACTTGGATTGTGTCCTGGCTACTTGGTGCGATCCACTTGCCGTCTACATAGATTTTGTCACGGGTAATCATCTGGGGTCTCCCTATCGTGGTTGACTAGCAACCATATTAGTTTCGACGACGGTAATTGACATAAGCCAACGACTTGCGGAGAACCGTGAGTCACCGCGTATGTACGATTATTGCGTGACCCGTCGTAATCCACCTGCTATCCCACCTGACACAACCCCCGAGGCTTGGCGTCTGCAAATGAAGGCAATCGGCGAGCAAACACCGCAGCAATGCATCGCAATTTGGGAAGAAACTCAAAGACAATTCGCGATCATGGAAGAAGCGGCGATGCGCCGATTGCATCCAGATTTCAGCGATTATCAAATTCTCGTCGAACTTGTCCGCGCTCGCTATGGCGACGAACTCGCAAGCAAAGTCACCGCAAAACCAAACGCGCTTGCATCTTGATTAATTTCACATATGCATTTCAACGAGTCGTCGCTGCGCTCGACAAAATTGGTTCTCGATATTTAGTTGTCGGTTCCACGGCGGCTGGTGCATGGGGGGTTGCCAGATCGACACGAGACGTAGATATCGTCGCCGTAATTACAAAAGACTCTGTCGAGAGTTTTTTGAGCGAGTTGGACGACGGCGACCTTTATGTACCGGTTGAAAGCGCGCGCAGTGCTTCGTTGAATGGCGGCTCCTTTAATATTCTTCACACATCTTCTGGCGGGAAAGTAGACGTTTTTATCTGCTCACCAGATGACCAATTTGAAAAGATGCGGCTTGACCGCCGAGTACGGCTCGAAATTCTCGGATTAGAAACTTGGGTCGCAACACCCGAAGATGTGATCCTCTCCAAACTTAAGTGGAGGCTTGAAACGCGTTCCGACACGCAATGGCGAGATTGCATTGAGATTGCCGCTGCTCAAAATTTGGATATTTCGCACATGCGATCTTGGTCTAGCCAACTTGGTATCTCAACAGATCTTGAAGAACTTCTTATCGAAATCGACAACTCGTCGGAGTGACTGTCTTGGCGGCGCGAATGATAATGGGATCGCCGTTGGCACAGCCAGCGCAGCAAACTCTCGACGAGGTTAGTCGACCGTTAAGTGCGGTTGAGTTTTGTGTGCTCGACCTCGAGACCACGGGTGGATCAAACGAGCATAATCAGATCACCGAAATTGGTGCAGTCAAGTACCGCGGCGGAGTGGAACTCGGCAGGTTTAACACGCTTGTAAACCCAGGATGTGCAATACCTTCGTTTATCGTTTTGCTAACTGGTATCACCGATTTAATGGTGATGAATGCACCTCCGGTTGCAGATGTCCTAGATGACCTACTCGAGTTTGTTGGTGACGCGGTGTTGGTGGCGCACAACGCGAGATTTGATATTGGCTTTATAAATGCAGCCCTGGTTAACAACAACCGTGAACGTCTGACCAACAAGGTGCTCGACACTGTTGGTTTAGCGCGAAGGCTCGTTGGGAGCGAAGTGGAAAATTGCAAATTATCGACACTTGCCGCAAGTTTGGGATTACATAACCAGCCGAGTCACCGAGCAATCACCGATGTATTAGCAACAGGCGACCTACTGCACTTTTTAATTGAGCGCGCTGCTGGCTTTGGCGTGTTTGATCTCGAAGATTTTAGTGCACTGTCTAAATTTGGTGCACACCCAGAAGCCCAAAAACTAAAGATGACTCAAGACCTCCCGCGCGCACCCGGTGTGTATTTGTTTGTCGATTTTGCTGGCAAGGTGTTGTATGTTGGCAAAGCCACCAACCTGCGATCGCGAGTCCGTAGTTATTTTGGCACCAACGACACTCGACGCAAAGTTGGCTCGTTACTGAAATTGGTGCAAGGCATCCACTACATCCAAACCCCAGATGCGCTAACCGCAGAAATATTAGAATTGCGTGTCATCGCTCGCCTACGCCCTCGTTATAACCGGGCTGGTACACGCAGTGAGAAGTATTGCTATGTGCGGCTAACCACAGATGAGCAATGGCCGCGATTAGTGATTACTAAAACTCCAAGTACGCGGGGAATTTCACTTGGGCCGATCTCGACTCGGTCGATGGCGCGCAATGTGATCGACGCAATCGAATCTGTGGTGCCACTACGGCGATGCACCGTGCGAATGGGACGCAAATATCGCGCACCACTAGATGCCCCTGTGTGTTCGGCGGCGCAATTAGGGCTGGCACAATGTCCGTGCTCGGGTACTGCTGATGCTGCGACATATGACGTGGCGGTGCAGGCAGTTGTTGAAACGATGCACGGTGATTCGGTGGATGTGCTCGGGCGGTTGACCGCCAAAATGTTGGTGCACTCTTTGGCTCAACGGTTTGAAGAAGCGGGGGATGTGCGCGATCGAATCGATGCCCTCGAAACTGTGTTGCGCCGGCAACGACAAGCCAAAGAGTTGTGTGATCTTGGGCGAATGACTTTCGTGTCTGATGATGTTGTCTACGAAATTGAATGCGGAATACTTGTTGGCACACGCTTGGCAGATCAGTTGTTTACGCCGTTTTCGGCTGGTGAGGCGGGAGGGATTGGCGTGCAGCGGGCGGTGGCGATGCCATTGTTAGATGCCGATATTGCCGAATTAACCCGCGCACCCGACCCCCGGTTAACTAATTATCCAATTAGTAGCAGTATGGTTGACGAGGTGATGTGCATCGCCCGGTTTATTGAATCACAAACCCAGCAAGTTGCTTATTGATCTAAAAGTGCTGAGTACTTAAGGTGTGCCGATTGGGGTGAGATACCGAGTGCCTTGCCAATTTGATCCCACGAAGCGCCCGAAGCGCGTGCCTCGGTGAAGGCATTCATGATGTCTTCGTCGGAGATGCCTCGCTCAACAGCAGCGTGCATGACAAGAGATTCTTCGGGGGAAAGCGGTCGCGCCTTTTCCATGTCGAAGTTTTCACACGCTTCGGCAAGTTCGTCGGCATGGAGAATGATTTCTGCAATTGACTTTGGCATATCTCTACCTTAGGTACTTTTTTCGGGCTTGCATAGCGTGGATAATCAGGATGTTGTCATTGGACCGAACTAGACCAACTTCAATCAGATTCCCATGACGATTGGGACCAATGACCATGGTGATGTCATCATCTGCAGACTCAAGAATGGCATTTCGAAATGCATGGAGCATGTCTTCGTCAGTAATCCCGTGTTTTCGGGCACTCGCCAAGATTACTGGCTTCACTATATCAACTCGTGGCGATGGTAAAAGTTGATTACATTCATCTACCGCCGATGTGTAACGGCCGACAGTTATTTGGCTTCCGACACTGCCGAATTAACCCGCGCGCCCCGCGGATTAAGAATTACCGAGAGACGAACTTGCCGACCATGTCGGCGATCCTGGAAATCTTTAGCCGACGGTGATAGTGCCCGTCATGATCGGGTGGATGGCGCAGAAGAACGAATACGTACCCGCCTTTGAAAACGTGCGTGAATAGGCAGCACCAGTTGCGCCGCGACCGGGGTCGCCATCTTGCCACGAAACGGTGTGCGCCGAACTGACGTCGAACGCAACTGATTGACCGACCGAAATGCTGACACTCGTCGGCGTAAATGCGAGTTCCTTGTTTATAACGGTTGGGGTAGAGCCAGAAGGAGCAGGCGCAGCGGCAGTCGTAGTGGTGGTTGCTTTGGCAGTTGTGGTTGTGGATTTCGCGGTTGCAGTTGTGCTGGTTGAACCTTTGGCCACGGTCGTAACTGTTGTTGCGACTTCTTGCGTTGTTGTAGTGACTGCATCGGTAGCGGCAGGGGCAGAGTATTCGCTATATACGGATGTGGAATCTGGGACCGTGTCCGTGTCGCTTGAACTACTACTTGAACATGCACCGAATATCACAACGCTCAACACGACCAATGGACGAAAACTGGTCACATTTGCAAACCCTAGCCGAATTCGCGACACACTGGCGAAAGAAAGTTGTGCTACTAACCTCATATCAAATGGACCGACTTGTACGTTCGACGCTGGTAATTTCGCTCTGCTTCATCGCTGGGGGAATTAACCTTCGGGTCAACGCGTCAAAGGTGCCCACTGTACATCTTGCATTTGTCGCACGTTTTGAAAAACCGGTGGACATTGCCTCGCGCGCCAATGACTCGGGTATCTATATCGCCCAGCAGTCTGGACGGGTTGTGCGATATGGAAGCAATGGAAAGAGCACCGTGACGCTGGATCTATCAGCACTGACGAAAGCCGAAGGAGAGCGCGGTCTGCTTGGACTCGTATTCCACCCCAATGGCAAATCGTTATATGTCAACTACACCGATACGAATGGCAATACGGTCGTGGCTCGCTACGCAATGAAACCAGATGGCTCTGCTCGGTCGTCGTCTCGAGTAGTCATATTTACTTTGCGTCAACCCTATGCAAACCACAATGGTGGAGGTCTCGCCTTCGGTCCTAATGGACGCCTCTTCATCGCCACCGGTGACGGCGGTAGTGGTGGCGACCCGCAACGCCGTGCTCTCGACTTGAAATCACGGCTTGGAAAAATGCTTTCAATTAATCCGAATGCAACTAGTCAAGCGGACAACGATCTTGTCATTTGGTCGCGGGGCTTGCGCAACCCGTGGCGCTTCGAATTTGATTCGCAAGGAAACCTATGGATCGCCGATGTCGGCCAAAACAAATGGGAAGAAGTTAATTTGGCACGGGCTGAAGTTGGATCCGGAAAAGGTAAAAGTTTCGGATGGAGCGCGTTCGAAGCAAATTCACGCTTCAACGCCGATCAATCCGCGCAGGGACATCTGTTTCCGGTCTATGCCTACCAACACGGCCAAGCAGGTTGCTCAATTTCCGGAGGCACCCGCATCCGTGACCCGAACCTGCCCTCGCTAAAAGACTGGTATGTCTATGGTGACTACTGCAGTGGGACACTCACCGCGATCTGGGTGCTTGGAAACAAAACTATAAGAACGGTATCGCTCGCCGAAAACGTAGGTTCGATCACCGCAGTGCGCAGCGTCTACGGTGGCGCCGCCTATGTGCTTACCATGGAAGGCAAGATCTACCGAATTATGAATTAATTTGGTTTAGCCCGAAGACTTTCTATCCAATAGTGGTCGTCATCGTTTGAGAAACTTCTTGAAAATCCCTGCAACCCAACCTTTTGGGCCGCCCTTCGTTTGGGCGTCTTCGGCGTAAGTATTTGCCAATTCGGCATCCGCCCTTAATGTCTCAGCAACAGAAACTTTACCGTCGCCGTCTAAATCAAAAAAGGAATCATTCCCTCCGGCAGTTTCCGCTTCTTGCTCCTGCTTCGCATTGTTGTCTTTTTCTTGATCCCGATTTTGTTCCATGCTAAGAAATCTACCCTCTAAATATTGTGTCCGTCCAGACTCACGACGTTGCCAACTACATTCGGGGTCGGCCCTAGTGGTTATTGATATCGGGATCCACTGTGGTTTTGCCATCCCCGAAGACTGGTCGTGGCATGTCGGAGAACAGTGGACACCAGATTCAAGTAATCTTGTTTAGGTGAGTCCGTCTACCGATGCGCGAGTCGTGCTAGATGTAACGCGCGATGTAGCGACGATCACGCTTAACTCACCTTTCACTCGCAACGCTTTGTCTTCGGAGTTTTTGGCTGAGTTACTTCGTGCGATCGAGCGCGCTGGTGAGACAGAGAGTCGGGCGATCGTTCTGACTCATGTGCCACCGGTATTCTGCTCGGGTCTTGATTTAAAACAAGTTGCCGGTGGTTCGGTCGATTTGAGTGATTTGGCCGAAGTAATTCTTGCTCTTCGCAGTGTTGACCGGCGCAGTGCGCGCTGGTGGATTGGGAATTATGGCGGCATGCGATCTGGTGGTTGTCGCCCCAACCGTCAACTTCGCTTTTACCGAGGTGAAATTGGGTGCAGCACCAGCGCTGATCTCGGTTCCAATTTTGGCTCGAGTCGCGTGGTCGAATGTCGCGGCGGCGTTCATCACTGGCGAGGAATTCGACTCCGCTCGCGCGCTGGCAATTGGACTTGTGACTCACGTTTCGCAAGATCCGCACGCAACGGCGCAAGGACTAGTCGCGGCAATTTGTGCCGCTGGTCCAGAGGCGGTGGCAACAACGATCAAGATCTTGCGTCGCGCCGCGAATGACTCGTACGAAGAACAACTCGACGAGATGCGTCAAGTTTCGGAACGCGTGTTTCAATCCAGCGAGGCGCAAGAAGGGATTGCCGCGTTTCTTGAGAAGCGTCCCCCGTCATGGAGAATATAACGGGTTATGAATCCGGAGATTGATCAACAATTAACACCGTCGTCTCGTCGCCGAATCGTGTTAGTCATCACTGCGGTCGTCGCGGTCTCGATTGACATTGCATCCAAGATTTGGGCGACTGACGCGCTCGCCGAACACAGCAAACGGTTCGGATCGATTACTTTGCGCCTTGTCCATAACCACGGTGTCCTGTTCGGACTTGCTGGTTACCTGCCCCCGTCCGCAATTATCGCCCTGACGGCGTCGATCTCAGTAGTGATTGCGTTCTTCGCATGGCGTGGAACGGTGCGACCTCCGTTTGCTGCGGGACTTATCGTCGGAGGCGCCTTCGCTAATGTCGCCGACCGGCTCACCGCGGGTAGCGTGATCGATTTTATCAGCCTCGGCCGAGGGCCGATATTCAACCTTGCTGACGTATTTCTGATTGCGGGCGTAGCGGTCCTCATTCTTCGCGACGTGTCCGAAAAGGACAGGAGTGAGCCGTACCCGGTTTAGTGCAGTTTGACGTAATCTGTGTTGTTGCGCTGTTGGATTACGGTTTTAGTAAACGCGCTTGTCTGCAGCGTAAACACGGTGAGAGTCATGATCAGGAATGGATAGCGGAACCAGTTCGGTGGCGGCACGCTGCGGTGAAAAGATATCGTGTAATGGATAAAAAGAAAGTACGTTACATGAAGCGCGACTAAATAAAAAATAATATACGCTCCGTAGTGAAGCCATCTCCACGACGCAATACCAAAAAAATTCACAGCGCGATCTGATGATGTTGCCATAAGCACCAATGCCAAAAATAGCGCGGCCAGACCTTCCAGATTCGCCAAACCAAATCCGGGTTCCAGTCGCGCGTAACGTTCAAATTGCGGGACAAATTCATAACCCAAAAAGCGCATTACATTCCACTGCGCCCAGCCATTGGCGATGAGTATGCCATGAGTCAGAGAAAGAAGCGCAAACCAGATGCCGATTTCGCGGCGCCAGGAAAGAGCCCGCCAGGCCGGTTTCCAAAGTTTGGCAAGCGGACCGATAGCGAGTGCCAGAAACAAAAGCACCAAACCGGCATCGCCAAAGCCGCGCCACAGCCGCATATCTGGCGTCCATTCTAGTCTTGAAAGCCAAAACAGGAAAACGACAAAGGCGGCGAATGTTGCTGTCGCGACATGGCGTAGAAGTAATACTTTTTTATTCATAATTCCTGAAAGCATACTTGTGAGCCGTACTGGATTTAGTGCAGGTGAGCGAGTGCCGATGGCAGGCGATGTCCGATCATCTGCGAAAGAAGGGGAGCGACCGCGAGAAGTTTGTCTAAGTCGATTGAAGTTTGGTAGCCCAAGTCGTGCAGTAAGAACACGAGTGTCTCTGTGGCAACATTTCCGGCGGCGCCATTGGCGAAGGGTGATCCGCCGATGCCGCCCAACGAACAATCAAAGCGACGAACTCCGGCTTCAAGACCAGCAATTGCGTTTACCAAACCTGTCCCACGTGTTTCGTGCAGGTGTAATCCGACGTCGGTTCCGACAAGCGCGAGTGCCTCGCGGATTAACCTCGGTGTCGCCTCGCCGGTGGTGTCGGCAAGAGTGATCCGGTCGCAGCCCAAGCCGCGGAATTCGTCGACGAATTTGAGAAGGTCGTGTTGCATTGACACATCCGCATAGGGCGAGCCAAAGGCACATGAGATCACCACATCGGTCGGTATTTTGGCATCGATGCAATTTAGAATTTCGCCGGTTGTTGTTAAAGCTTCTCTGCGACTTTTACCAGTATTTTTTTGACTGTATGTCTCGGACAATGACACCGTGATCGTGACTTCATCCAAGCCACAGGCCAACGCTCTCTTAGCGCCCTTAGTGTTGGCGACTAAACCCGTCCGAGTTAGACCTGCTCGCGCCGGTACGCCGGCGACAACTTGCTCGGCTCCAGCCATTGAAGGGACTAAATCGTCGCGCATAAATGATGCAATTTCTATGTGATTGACGCCGGCGGCGATCAAGCATTGGATGAATTCGATGCGCTGTTCAACCGTCAATGGACTTTCCACTTGCAATCCATCACGCGGACCGACTTCACGGATGTCGATCATTTAATCAGCCTAAACGGCGTCGCTATCAAGTTGCCATATGACGCGTAATCTTTGGCTATTGAGCTAACTCAGCGCACGCGTTGGTTTAATTGCCCGATAGACCGAGGTTGTCGTAGATTTGGCGGGTCGCCGTCGATCGGTTGAGCGTGTAGAAATGCAACCCGGGGGCGCCAACTTCTAGGAGTTGCGCGCATAACTGTGTGGCGGTATCTATTCCGATACGTTGTACCTCGTCTGGGTCATCGACATCGGCCAAGCAGTATGGGGTGTATCCCGGCTGAGTAACTGATGAAATTGTCGTATTGAGTGGGGTGGGTGTTCCTGCGCACCCGTAGCAGACAGTGATTCAGTTACATTTAACGCGGCCACTGCACCGATCACGAGTGTGGCCGGCGATTCGATCGCCAGTTCGGCAAGTCCATCGAGGCGGCAACGGACAACGAATTGGTCGCTCGTAGTTGCCAGACGAATCGCTGCGACTGGCGTGTGGGCGGCGAGTCCGCCGTCCATCAGTTCGGTGGCGATTACGCCACGCTCGGCCACGCCCATCAAAATCACAAGTGTCCCTTCAGATTGGGCAAGTGCCCTCCAGTTGACTGGTTTCTCACCAAATTGGCGATGTCCTGTGACTACGGTGAACGAAGCGGACAACCCACGATAAGTGACGGGAATTCCGGCCGCAGCTGGAGCGGCGATCGCCGAAGTGATGCCAGGAACGATCTCGCAGGTGAACCCGGCTGCAGCGAGAGCTACGGCTTCCTCGCCGCCACGTCCGAAAACAAATGGATCACCACCCTTGAGTCGCACGACTCGCTTGCCATCGGTCGCGAGGAGAATGAGCAATTCGTTTGTCAACTCTTGGGCCACACCTTGGCCTGGGCGTTTACCGACGTTGATTAATTCGGCAGCTGGAGAAACGAGTGCAAGGACATCGTCACTCACAAGTGCGTCGTGCACGACGACGTCAGCCGAGGCAATGAGGCGCGCGGCTCTAACTGTAAGCAACTCAGGATCACCTGGACCAGCACCAACGAGGGCAATGTGACCGCTCATGACTCGTTGCTATTTGCTTCTGCATCCGCTGTGGCGCGACGGCGTCGAACCATTGGGGTGGGCAATATCGAAATCAGTTGCTCGGTTCCGACCCGGTTGCAGTAGTCGCCGAAGGTCTCGCCTTGAAGGCCATCGGTTGCGTATCCGGCAAAAACCGGTGACAGCAGCGCCGGAATGTCGGCGAGGGCGACGTCGGCGCGAAGTCGTTCAGCGAGCCGCTCTCCACCAACAGAACCGCCCACATAGACGTCGTAGGTGGTCTTGGTGCGTCCGACAATTCCAATCTCGGCGGTGTACGGACGCGAGCAGCCATTCGGACATCCGGTCATGTTAAGCCGAATCGCCGCACCGCCTACGCCAACATCAGCAAGCGACTTGTCGATTGCGCCGACCAACTGTGGTAGCACCCGCTCGGCTTCACCGAGTGCCTGGCCGCATGTGGGCAGTGCCGGGCACGCAATCGACAGCCGGGCTAACGCACTGACATCGTTGGCGAGCGGCACACCGTAATTGCGCAAAATGGTCTCGACATTCGCGCGATCAGACTTGTTCACGCCACTGATCAGCAGATCCTGACGGGGCGTGACGATAAATGACTCGATGAGTCCTGATCTGGCGAGCGTGCGCAGTGCTGTACGAAGTGCCAGTCCATTGCGGTCGGCCACACGTCCAGACGGAATCGGTAAGCCGTAGGTAAATTTCGTCCCCGTTAGATTCCATCCGTGGTAATCGGCGGCATCCCACGCCGGAATGCCTGGCGAAAGTTGCAAAGTAACACCACTACGTTCTTGCACCTGGGCCGTGAGCCAGTCGATACCCATTTCGTCGATCAAGTACTTGAGCCGAGCTCGATGTCGGTCGGCACGATTTCCGTGATCGCGCTGGGTCATAACAATTGCTTCGACGACATTCACTACTTGATCTGGAGTGACCCATCCGAGTTCACTGGCCAATCGCGGATAGGTGTCATCCTCACGGGCGTGACTCATACCAAGTCCGCCACCCGCATAAACGACGAATCCGGTGAGGTCACCGGTCGTTCCGTTGCTGAGTGTCGGAACGATGCCGACGTCTTGGGTATAGACATCAATGCTGTTGTCACCTGGCCAGGCAATACCGATCTTAAATTTACGAGGCAGATATGTCTCGCCATACACCGGTTCGAGATGCTCAATCGAATTATTTGGCTCGGCAGTGACGGCCTTTTCACCATCAATCCAGATTTCCCAGTAACTCGAAGTTTGGGGGCGAAAGCGCTGCACCAATTGCTTGAGCACCGGCTGAATAATGGTCTGACGTTCGTCGGGAAACGGGTTGGCCATGATGTTGGGCACGACATCGCCACAGGCAGCAAGCGTGGTCAACAGTGCACCATTGATGTCATGCACCAACTGGCGCAGGTTTTCTTTGTGCACCACATGGAATTGCACCCCCTGCCGGGATGTGAGTCGCATTGTGCCGTCGGCGATATCGCTAAGTTGATCGAGCGCTAGCCATTGAGTCGGTGTGATCACCCCACCCGGCACTGCCGTGCGAACCATGCAGCTGTAGTCGAGCGGAAGCCGTTTGGCGGCTCGGGCGCGGCGGACATCGCGGTCGTCTTGTTGATAAATACCGTGGAATTTGAGCAAAACTACACCGTCATGACTAAATTCGGTAGTGCGTTCGCCTAATTCGGAATGCAAATTACCGCGTAGATAATTACTGGCGAGTTTAATTTCTTCTGGGGTACTCATGCGTGAATTCCACATTCGGTTTTGGTGGTGCCGGCCCAGCGACCGCCACGCTTATCCTCGCCAGTGGCAACGGGACGGGTGCATGGCCAGCACCCGATTGACGGGTAACCTCGCTCGGTCAAAGGGTTGGATGGTAATTCGTGCAACTGTGCGTAATGCATCATGTCGTCGTCGGTGTACGCCGCGAGCGGGTTGAGCTTGACGATGTTGCGACCGATGTCGAAAGATCGGACTCGGGCATTGGTACGGGTCGGACCATCTGCTCGGCGCAGTCCTGTGACCCATGCCAGCTTGCCCTCAAGGGCACGGTTGAGTGGCTCGACCTTACGAATATTGCAACAACCCTCGAGATTGACCTGCCACAAATTATCAGCCTTTACATGGGGTAGCGGATTGACTATGCGAAGGTTGAGATCAAGTTTCTTGGTTAGTTCTTCGGCGAACCATTTTGTTTCCGCAAATAGATACTGAGTGTCCAGTAAAACAATTTCGATTCCAGGAACAGTCGAGGCTGCCATGTGGACGAGCACTGCATTCTGGAAACTCGCGGTAACGACGATGCTGTCGATGCCAAACTGCTCAGCCGCCCAACGGAATGTATCTGCAGGGTGTCCCTTCTCGAGTGATTCGGGAATCGTTAGTAATGGCATAAAGGTAACCTTTTGGGTCGCAAAGTGAAGGTGTGTTCGACTACCATAACATGAATCCCGACCAATATGATCATATTTATCAACATTGCAAAACGTTAGACCAATCCGGTCAGAAAGAATACAAGGCTTCCCTTATGGCGTTTGATTATCCGGTCTTCCTTAACCTGACTCAAGTCGCCGTTTTGGTCGTAGGAGGGGGTCCGGTTGCCCTACGCAAAGCCACTGGTCTGGCTAAGGCCGGCGCAATCGTCACGGTGATCGCACCAGATGTGGCTGACGGTATTGAAGCCGTCGCACACCAGATTGAGAAACGCCCATACCGTCGCGGCGATATCGCTGGATACAAACTTGTAATCACTGCCACAAATGATCCGGTGGTCAATGCGTTAGTCGCGTCTGACGCGAAATCTCATGGAGTTTGGGTCAACAGTGCCGACGATCCTGACAACTGTTCGTTCATCCTGCCAGCTGTTGCTCGTCGGGGTTTCGTAACTGTTGCAGTGAGCACTGGTGGATCAAGTCCAGCGCTCGCGCAGCGACTACGCACGGACATTGCTTCAATTCATCTCACCGAGATCGTGGAAACGGTAGCAATCGAACTTGATCGTCAGCGCGCGGATATCCGTGCCGCTGGCACCAGCACGGAAGACATTGACTGGGATGATCGAATTAATGCCGCGTTACGAGCCGCAAAAGACTCGAATTATGAGCTTTAGGCGTTCGCGAGACCGAGGTTGTCATAGATTTGGCGGGTGGCCATCGATCGGTTGAGTGTGTAGAAATGCAACCCAGGGGCGCCAACTTCTAGCAGTTGCGCGCATAACTCTGTGGCGGTGTCTATTCCGATTCGTTGTACCTCGTCTGGGTCATCGACATCGGCCAAGCGGTCGGCTAGCCACTGCGGGAACGCAGCGCCGGACAGTTGCGACATACGTTGCACCTGCGATTTGTTGGTCACCGGCATAATGCCGGGGATAATTGGTGTGTACACGCCAATGTCGGCGAGCTCCTCGACAAGTTGAACATAGTGATCGACTTCGAAGAAGAACTGGGTGATGGCAAAGTCGGCGATGCGCAGTTTTCTAGCGAGATACTTTCGGTCGGAGTTGCGATCCGGCGAGCGTGGATGCATTTCTGGATGTGCGGCGACACCGATCGACAGCGATGCCTTGGCTCGCAGATGCTCCACTAGATCCATGGCATAGACGAAGTCAGTCGGCCTGGCTTGGTCAGTATCGGTTGACGGATCACCTCCGAGCGCCAGAATATTGTCGATCCCGTTCGCCAGATATGTGGTGATGATCTCATCAATTTCGGGCTTCGTGTGACCGATACAGGTGAGGTGCGCCATCGGTGTTATCGATGTGTCACGGTGCACCCACGTAACAAGATCACGGGTGCGTTCGCGGGTAGAACCACCTGCGCCGTAGGTGACCGAGACGAAACTGGGATGCAAGGGTTCTAGTTCGGCGATGGTATCCAAAAGCGTTAGCTGTGCGGCATCGGTTTTGGGAGGAAAGAACTCGAATGAGAACGTAGGTCCGTTGGCTAGGAGATCAGCGATTTTGACCATGATTAGCGCGCGACGAAGTATTTTGCGCGGGGGTGATGGCAGATGATTGCCGAAGTCGTTTGTTCGGGGTGATACTGCCAGCCGGTTTCTTCGCTGACCACGATGCCAAGTCGTCCAGCTTCGAGCAACTCGGCAACCCGCGAGTTGTCCTCAAGATCTGGGCATGCAGGGTATCCCCATGAGTAGCGACCACCGCGATACTGCTGACGGAATAGACCGTGCAGGCTTGGGCCGTCCTCTTGTGCGAAGCCCCATTCACTGCGGATGCGGTGGTGCCAATATTCGGCAAGTGCTTCGGCCATTTCCACGCCAATGCCGTGCAGTACGAGGTATTTCTGGTACTCGTTGTTGGCGAACAGTTTCGCCGCCGCTTCACTTACCGCAGCACCCATTGTCACGATGTGGAATGCGGCATAGTCGATTTGTTTGCTCTCAACCGGACGGAAGAAATCTGCGATGCACAGGTAGGGTGCTTCGTTTTGGCGCGGATAGGAGAATCGGATGCGCTCGACTGTTGCTGTTTCGTCTGTCCAAACGATGAGGTCGTTGCCATC
This sequence comes from Acidimicrobiaceae bacterium, assembly GCA_013204455.1. Taxonomy (GTDB): domain Bacteria; phylum Actinomycetota; class Acidimicrobiia; order Acidimicrobiales; family Ilumatobacteraceae; genus BACL27. The sequence goes on along the minus strand of JABMNW010000192.1, from coordinate 57,998 downwards.
CGCATTGGCGGGAAAGTATCCATATACCACCTGAGGTATGAGCACGCCGCTGGCTTTGGCCAGGCCTAGTTGTTCGCGCAACTGGGGTCTAATTCGATCCTTGAACTGTTCGTCCGTTTCACCTTTCTCTGGGCGATATTGCCACTGATTACGGAATAGAGCGGTTTCATTGATGTATTCGGCGATCTCATCGAGTCCGATGCCTTTTACGACCTTGCTACCGATGAAGGGGGGAACAAATACATGATTGTCGATTACCGCTTCAGGGGAGCGACGTGGAAGTTCAGCGGCGGGTGTGAGAGATTTTGCACTTCTCGGCGGAAGTACGCGACCCGTCGGCACCCGACCAAAATCTGGATCGTTTTCGCCAGTGCGCTTCATCTTCATCAGTTTTTCGAGGGTATTCAGACCCTCAAACGCGTCACGGCCGTAGAACAGTCGACCCTTGTACAACTTTCGCAGATCCCGCTCGACGTAACTGCGCGTGAGCGCAGCACCGCCAAGGATCACGGGTAGGTCGCTCAATTCAAGAGTGTTGAGTTCCTCTAGGTTGTCGCGCATAACCAAAGTGCTCTTGACGAGTAGCCCGCTCATGCCGAGTACATCGGCGTTCACTTCCTTTACTTTGGCGATCATCTCACTGATCGAGACCTTGATGCCGATGTTGTACACGTCGTACCCATTATTGGTACAAATGATGTCGACCAAGTTCTTGCCGATGTCGTGTACGTCGCCCTTCACCGTGGCAATCACGAGTTTCCCCTTGGACGATCCGGCCTCCGATTTATCCATAAACTGTTCGAGATAGGAAACGGCCATCTTCATCGTCTCGGCGCTCTGAAGCACGAAGGGCAACTGCATCTGGCCAGAACCGAACAGTTCGCCAACCACCTGCATCCCGCCAAGCAACACATCGTTGACGATCTGGAGTGCCGTCATGTCCTGGGCTCTGGCTCGGTCAAGGTCTTCGGTTATACCTTCTCTGTCACCATCGATGATCCGCCGCTTGAGCACCTCGGTGATCGGCCAATCGCTTCGGTCCTCCTTTTCGGCGACGACACTCTTCACATCGGCGAAAGTCTCGAGTAAAACATGCAGTGGGTCGTAGCCAGGGGAACGCCTGTCGTAGATTAGATCATCGCAAATTTTCTTATGTTCAGTTGAGATCTTTGCCAATGGCAAGAGTTTGCTTGCGTGCACGATTGCCGAATCCAATCCGTGGGCGACGGCCTCGGCGAGAAACACACTATTGAGCACTTGGCGTGCCGCGGGTTTGATGCCGAAGGACACGTTGGATAGTCCGAGCGTCGTAAAGCAGCCAGGAATTTCATCCTTGATGCGCTTGATCGCGTTGAGTGTGTGCATCGCATCTTTGCGCAGATCCTCGCCGCCAGTGGTCAGCGGGAAAGTGAGCGCGTCGAAGATCAGATCGTTAGCCGTCAGACCATAACGCTGGGTTGCGATGTCGTGAATGCGATGCGCCACCTCAACCTTCCAATCCACATCTCTGGCCTGACCCCGTTCATCGATCAGCAAGCAGATCACAGCCGCGCCGTAGTCCCGCGCCAAACCAAACACTCGGTCGAGACGGCTACCTAGAGCTTCTCCATCTTCGAGGTTGGCCGAGTTCAAAATGGCGCGACCGCCGACATGCTGCAGCGCGGCCTCCATCACTTGTGGTTCGGTGCTGTCGAGTACCAAGGGAATGCTCACTTGGGTGGCGAAGCGCTTTGCTATTTCGTCCATGTCGGCCGTGCCGTCGCGACCGACATAGTCAACACAGACATCGATCACATGAGCACCTTCGCGCACCTGATCTGTGCCCATCTTGCTACATGCGTCCCAGTCGCCAGCGAGCATTGCGTCGCGAAACGCGCGCGACCCGTTTGTATTTGTGCGTTCGCCGATAATCAGGAATGAATTGTCCTGCACGATGGGCACCGCCGAGTACAGCGAGGTAACGCTGGGTTCAAGTTCTGGTTTGCGTCGAGCGGGAGTGAGATTAGCCACCGCCGCTACAACCTGTCGGAGATGTTCCGGCGTTGTGCCACAACACCCGCCGACGATTGAAATGCCAAGATCTGTGACGTGGTGCCGATGGAACTCGGCAAGTTGTGCTGGAGTCAAGTCGTAATGCGTTTTTCCGTCGACGATGCTTGGCATCCCCGCGTTGGGGATCACACTGATTGGGATCGGCGAGTGGTGTGAGAGGTGACGAAGGTGTTCCTGCATCTCGGCCGGCCCGGTCGCACAGTTGATTCCGATGACATTTGGTTTCATCGCATGTAACGCGATAAGAACCGCGCCGATTTCTGTGCCGACGAGCATCCGTCCGGTGGTTTCCATTGTCACTTGCACTTGGATTGGAACTTCGCGTCCCTCGCTGTGCATCGCCCGACGACATGCTTGCATCGCCGCCTTGACTTGCAACAGATCCATGCATGTTTCAATTAGGAACAGATCAACTCCGCCCCGCAGCAAACCTTGGGCCTGTTCGGCGTACGCATCGCGCAGATCGCCAAAGCGGATGTGCCCGAGGCTCGGCAACTTCGTTCCCGGTCCGATGGATCCGGCGACGAATCGAGTTCGTCCGTCTGCTTCGAATCCGCTGGCAACTTCACGGGCGAGGTTGCCAGCGGCAATATTCAGATCAAGGGTGCGCTCGGGGATGTCGTATTCCTTAAGCACCGTTGAAAACGACCCGAAACTCGCCGTTTCTAGAACATCGACGCCGACGGTCAAAAAAGCTTCGTGCATCGAACGGATGACATCTGGTCGGGTGATACACAGCATCTCGTTACACCCTTCAAGACTTGGCCCTCCGAAGTCGTCGGCACTTAGGTTGAGATCTTGAATATATGTGCCGAACGCGCCGTCGAATACGATGACTCTTTCGTTGATCGCATCAAGATAAGACTGGCGCTTCATCTTCCGTACCACAATAGTGGTGCCTGGCAAATACTTGTTCCGGCGCGTGAGCTGGGTCGTTGAAGCGGTGCGGGCGTCAACTTTTGGATCGAATCATGGATTTGGTCGCGAGATATCCGTTTACATCGATCTCTGCGGTGTTCATCGAGGTTCGTCCTTCTGTTCGTGGTCGGGAATTTGATGGTAACGCATTATCACGTTGATGGAACAAGAGTATGACCAATCGCAACGTCAATACCGGCGTCGAGCGCAGCCTGTTGTGACAGGCCGACCGTGATGAAGTCGGTTCAAACCAAGACCCCAACGTTCCGCAGATGAAAATTTGGCCAAGCAGGCCTGAGTTGTACCAAAACGCCGCAGAAGGTCTTCCCGTTTTGCACACGGTCGAAGAGGCTGTCGGGTGGACAAACGATTTGATTAATCGCGCGATACAGTCCTGATTTCTAACGTGGAGTAGCGTGCGGGAGGAGGCACTGTGAACACCAGTCGAATTCCGATGACCTCAGATGAACACGATGAGTTCCGTTTGGTGGTTCGCGACTTTGCGCAAAAGAAAATCGCTCCGTTCGCGGCCCAATGGGACCAAGATTGTGCATTCCCGATCAAGGTGGTGCACAAGATGGGAGAAATAGGACTGTTTGGTTTAATCTTTCCAGAGGAATGGGGCGGTGGCGGTGGTGACTTCACTTCACTATGCATCGCTATCGAAGAGTTGGGCCGTGTTGATCAATCGATCGGCATAACTCTTTCTGCTGGAGTTGGTCTTGGTATCAATCCGATTTTCACCTTCGGCTCGGAGGATCAAAAGCAGCAGTTTCTGCCGGATTTAGTGAGCGGTCGGGCACTCGGTGCCTTCGCGCTTACAGAACCCGACGGCGGTAGTGACGCCGGCGCCACGGCAACGCGGGCGACATATTCGGCTTCGTCGCGAACTTGGAAATTGAACGGGTCTAAATCATTTATCACCAACTCTGGAACCGAGATCACCTCCGTAATCGCGGCAACTGCGCGCACGGAAGACGGAAACATATCGGCGTTTTTGGTGCCCGCCGGAACTCCTGGTCTTGTTGTCGAGCCGGGATACAGGAAGCTCGGTTGGCATGCCAGTGATACGCACGGACTGACATTCGTCGATTGCGAAATACCCGAAGAAAATCTGCTTGGCGAGCCGGGGAAGGGTTTCCATAATTTCCTGACCATGCTCGACGGCGGTCGCATCGCGATCTCGGCCCTAGCACTCGGCTTAGCGCAAGCATGTCTAGATCTGTCCCTCGACTATGCGAAAACGAGAAACGCTTTCGGAGGGCCAATCGGAAGATTTCAGAGCATCGCTTTCGCCCTTGCCGACCTTGCTGTAAGCGTGGAGAATTCAAGGAACCTAACCTACAAAGCGGCACGACTAAAGGACGAAAACAAACCGTACAAAAACTTAGCGGCGATGGCCAAGTTGTATTCAACTGAGTCGGCGGTGGATGCCACGCGTCTTGCTACACAGGTGTTCGGAGGATCCGGATTTATAGAAGATTTGCCAGTCGCTCGTTTTTATCGCGATGCTAAAATTCTTGAGATTGGGGAAGGCACAAGCGAGATCCAACGACTTGTGATTGCACGAAATCTCGGTTTGCCTGTTGGTTGATATGTTTACACACGTCGATTATCTCAAGGAACTCGCATCGTGAACGATGACATTGCTCAACCATTGCTAACTAGTTGGACAGCCAGGGCATTGCGCGGAAATCTTGAAAAAGATCGCGACAAACTCGCCCAGAAAAAACAGATGTTTGTCCGCGACCGTCTGGCGTTACTGCTCGACTCTGGAAGTTTTGTCGAGGATGGATTACTTGCCAACATGCAGGCAACTGATCTTCCCGCTGACGGAGTTGTAACCGGAATTGGTCGGGTTAATTCGCGCCCGGTTTGCGTCGTGGCCAACGATTCAACCGTCAAGGCAGGTTCGTGGGGTGCTCGAACCGTCGAGAAAATTATTCGCATTACCGAATACGCGTTGCGGCACGAACTCCCGATCTTTTGGCTAATCGACTCCGCCGGCGCGCGGATCACCGACCAGGTTCAGATGTTCCCTGGGCGACGAGGTGCTGGTCGGATTTTTTCAAATCAAGTAAAACTGTCGGGCAAGGTTCCACAGATTTGTTGCCTCTTTGGTCCATCTGCCGCAGGTGGTGCATATATTCCGTCGTTTTGTGATGTCGTGTTTATGGTCGATGGTAATGCCTCGATGTATCTCGGATCTCCGCGAATGGCTCAAGAGGTAATTGGTGAAAATGTGACGCTCGAAGAAATGGGTGGCGCCAAAATGCACACGTCGATTTCTGGATGTGCGGACAATCTTGTCGCCGATGATACCGACGCGATCGAGCAAGCCAAATTGTATTTCTCTTACATGCCCTTGAACTGGAGAGAAACGCCTCCTCGCTATAAGTCAATGCCGCCACCAAGGGATCTAAATCGCGACATTCTTCCGGACATCGAGGCAGCCGGATATGAGATGCACGACTTTGTCGACGCACTCGTCGATGGTGATTCGTTTTTTGAGATCAAGCCAGATTGGGCGACCGAGCTGATCACGGGGTTCGCCCGTCTCGACGGCAACACGGTTGGCGTCATCGCCAACAATCCGCTCAACAAGGGTGGTGTGTTGTTTATTGATTCTGCCGACAAGGCATCGCGATTCGTGTGGTTGTGCGATGCATTTAATATTCCGCTTATGTTTCTTGCCGATGTGCCGGGTTTCATGATTGGAACCCAAGTCGAACGTCAAGGCATTATTAGGCACGGCGCAAAGATGATCACGGCGATCACCGAAGCCACTGTTCCCAAGATTTGCGTCGTGGTGCGCAAAGCCTACGGTGCAGGCCTCTATGCCATGTGTGGTCCAGCATTTGACCCGATCGCAACCTTGGCGCTCCCCACTGCCAAGATCGCAGTAATGGGGCCCGAAGCCGCGGTCAATGCCGTCTATGCAAATCGAATCGCCGAAATCAGCGACCCGGTCGAGCGTGCGAGGTTCATTGCCGATAAGCGGCGTGAGTACGAAGAGGATGTGGAGTTATCCCGCTTGGCCAGCGAATTGGTGATCGATGCAGTTGTACCGTTTGAAGAGTTGCGTCGAGAATTAATTAACCGGTTTGCACATGCTGATCCCGTCGATCGGGATGTGGTGACGAAGCGACATGGAGTTCATCCAGGATGAGTTGCGCGACTGACATTGTTTAGAGCCGATAAAAAGTGAAACGCCCGCCACCCGCATTTTGCGGGCGACGGGCGCTTCTGGGGGCGGATATTATTTTCCCAGACTTGAATTACTTCCCGAAGTCTGGCTTTTCTGGGGAATCACCAAGGGCAGTTCGGGCGACTTCGTAAGCCTGTCGAGCGATGACCAACAAATTACAACAAGCAGTAGCCGTAACATCGCTCTCCGAGCAACGCATGCGCGAATTTCTTGGAGATGCTTCGCATGAATTGCGCATACCGCTTACGGTGGTCCGCGGCTATGTCGACATTCTTTTTAGTGGTCGCGAATTATCTGACGAACAACGCGGGCGAGCGATTCGGCGTCTGATATCGGAGAGCACACGTATGGACGTGATCATCAACGATCTGCTGTTGCTCGCCGAACTCGGTGAGGTTGATCAGACACTCGATGGCGAAGTAGATCTCTCACAAATCGTGATCGACCATTTTGCTGATCTAGGAATGCACCAACCTGATCGGAAAGTTAATATCAATGTCAAACCCGCGATAATTGCAAACGGCAACGCGGAGTACCTTGAGCGGCTCGTGGCCAACATTAAGTCGAATATTTTGCGGCACACGGGGTCTGAAGTCGAGGTGCGTGTATCTCTCGAGCAACAGGGCGACGAGATCGTGCTCGAAGTTGACGACGCCGGTCCGGGGCTTTCACCATCGATGTATCAACGAAGTACGACCGAGTTCCAACGGTTCGACCGTTCCCGTTCGCCAGACGGTGGAGGCTTCGGTCTCGGATTAAGTATCATCGCCTCAATCGTTCAGCGACATTCGGGCAGACTTGAGTTTTCGAAGAGTTCATTGGGTGGTCTGCTGACCCGGATTGTTCTGCCGATGCGACGATCGACCAGCCAATCGTAACGACGCAATTGGTAAATAAAAGCTAGTTAAGTGCGTTTGCTAAATCAGCGATGAGGTCGTCGATATGTTCAAGCCCCACCGAGAGGCGAATCAGATCATCTGGCACTTCGAGGGCACTACCCGCAACCGACGCGTGGGTCATCTTGGCCGGATGTTCGATTAACGACTCGACTCCGCCAAGTGACTCGGCCAGAGTGAAGAGTTCAACTCGCTTACACACTTGCAGTGCCGCCTCGATTCCGCCGCGGACACGAAACGAGACCATCCCGCCGAAGTCGCGCATTTGACGTTTGGCAATTTCATGACCCGGGTGTGTCACCAAACCGGGATAACGAACTTCGCTAACGCGATCATGCGCCACCAGAAAATCCACTATCGCTCTAGCGTTTTGGCAATGGCGGTCCATCCGCACTGCGAGTGTCTTGGCACCTCGCAACACCAACCACGAGTCGAACGGTCCGGCGATCGGTCCCATCGCATTGTGGTTGTAAGCAATTTGTTCTGCCAACTTGTCGTCGCGTACGACGATCGCACCACCAATCACATCGCTATGCCCACCTAAATATTTTGTCGTGGAATGCACGACAGCGTCTGCTCCTAATTCCAATGGACGTTGCAAGTAAGGCGAGGCAAATGTGTTATCGACGACGAGTAACGCATCGACGGCATGGGCGATCTTTGCTAACTCGGCGATATCGGAAATTGAAAGTAGCGGATTAGTTGGCGACTCGGTCCAGATGACTTTCGTTTTACCTGGCACTATCGCCGCGCGCACTGCATCGAGATCACTTTGGTCTACTGCGGTATGTTTAACGCCCCATGGTTCAAGCACGCGGGCAAAAAGACGGTATGACCCGCCATAGGCGTCAGTCGGAACGACAAGGTGATCGCCTGGACGCAGAACAGTGCGGAGCAAGAGGTCTTCTGCGGCCAATCCCGAAGCCGTGGCAAAAGCTCGCGTTCCATTTTCTAATGCCGCCAGACACTCTTCTAATGCATCGCGAGTCGGATTACCACTGCGGGCATATTCATAGCCAGCGCGCAAACCCCCAACACCATCTTGCTTAAAGGTCGATACTTGATAAATCGGCGGTACCACTGCGCCGGTGCGTGGGTCGGCCTCCTGCCCGGCATGAATCGCTGCCGTTTCAAATTTCATTTATGACACCACATATCCGAGTAGATCTTGCCTGGTTAATACGCCGATTGGTTTGCCATCATCAAGCACCGTCAGTGCACTCACCGTTTCAAACGCCGTGACCGCCGCCGAGACTGGTTCCTTACTTCCAATCATCTGGAAGGGAGAGCTCATGTGCATGTGCACCTGATCCGACAACGCCGCTTTACCAGTAAAAATTGCGTCAAGCAACGCCGACTCTTCGACCGAACCAACAATTTCTCCGACCATCACTGGTGGCTCGGCCTTAACAACGGGCATCTGCGAAACTTCATACTCTTTCAAGATGTCGATCGCTTCCCGAATCGTTTCGGTCGGATGCACGTGAATGAACGAGGGCAACTTTCCCGTCTTTTGCAAGAGTATTCGACCGACGGTCTCATGGTCTCCGCGCCCGAGGAATCCATATTTACGCATCCAGTCGTCATTAAAAACTTTGCCAAGATAACCGCGTCCACCGTCGGGCAGAATGATCACCACAAGATCGCCTTGCTTGGCGCGCTTGGCGACGTCGAGCCCGGCAACTACCGCCAACCCGCATGAACCTCCAACAAGAAGTCCTTCTTCCTGCGCTAACCGACGAGTCATCGCGAACGCATTCCCATCAGAGACTGCGATTATCTCATCCACGACCGTCGGATCGAAAGCGGTCGGCCAAAAATCTTCGCCGACGCCTTCAACTAAATATGGTCTGCCCGTGCCACCCGAATACACACTGCCTTCCGGATCGGCACCGATGATCTTGACGGCACCGTTGCTTACTTCCTTCAAATATTTTCCGATCCCAGAGATTGTGCCACCTGTTCCGACACCAGCAACAACGTGAGTGACTTTAAAGTCGGTGTCCTTCCAAATCTCGGGTCCTGTAGTTTCGTAATGTGAAAGTGGATTATTCGGATTTGAGTATTGATCGGGTTTCCAAGCGCCAGGAATTTCCTTTGTCAACCTGGCACTAACCGAGTAGTACGAAGTTGGATCTTCGGGGTCGACCGCAGTTGGACAGGTCAGAACTTCTGCGCCATAAGCGCGCAAGACACTGATCTTGTCCGGCGAAACTTTGTCGGGGCAGACAAAGACACATTTATATCCGCGCTGTTGGGCAACAAGGGCAAGCCCGATGCCCGTGTTACCGCTAGTTGGCTCGACGATTGTTCCTCCGGGGGCGAGCAATCCAGCCGCCTCGGCGGCATCCACCATACGCACGGCAATTCGATCCTTTATTGATCCACCTGGATTTAGATATTCGACCTTCACCACGACGTCGGCTGCCAATCCTGCGGCAACTTTGTTCAATCGGAGCAGGGGAGTATTGCCAATCAGATCAACAATTGAGTCATAGATCATGTCGTCACACTACCCAGCGATTTGCACGTATTAATTCGCAAAAAATGAAGCGACGTGCTCGACTGCTATTTGGAACCAAGTTTTGCTAGCCGCATTCCAAAAAAGCCGATAAACATCAGCAGGAAATAGACGGTTGGAAAATCACCTTCGACGATCCAATAAATTATTGGGAAAATTAGAACACCAGGCGTCAGGATAAGACCAATAAAGAAACCGAGTATGCCAAGCCAGTTGACCCAAGCGATGAACCAGAAAATTAGTTGAAGAATCCCTGCCGTGAAAGCGAGCAAGTATCCAATTGGACGGAAAATTATTCGCATAGACAACCCCAGTCTCTAACCCACGTCTCTAACCCGCGTCACGAGAGTCCGACCACTTTTTGTGGAATTTGTGGAATGTTTTAAGTTCGCGCATATAGGCATCACGATGCTTGCTGAAGTCTGGGTCGAGCGCGAGAATCGAAACTAGTTCATCGCCTTTATCGAGCAAAGTTCGTCCGCTGGTTATTAGCCACGGCGAGATGATGCCATGCGCCACACCTTCGTCGAGTTCGATCTGCTGCATGTCAAGTATGTGTTGAGCAATTAGTTTTTCGAGAGCGGCGATCTCGCCTTGACGGGTTCTTGGTTTGTTCAAAGCCATACCGCGAGAGTACTTACTGGGTGAGGCAGTGTCTGGCTTTTGACTTCACCGGGTTCGATGTCGCTCGCGACATGATCATTACACATCCATTGAGACCAACTAAACGAAAGGGGTGTAAGTGAGCATGGCAAGTCAAATTCAGCCAAGAATAGATATAGCGAATACGCTATATAGTGTATTTGTGAAATCGAGCAAAATTCTGCAGGCGGTGCGAAAGGAATCTGGCATGTCGCAGGCCGAACTTGCTCGTAGTTCTGGACTCGCACAGTCGGTGATCAGCGATTACGAGCGGGGCAATCGAGAGCCTGGCGCCGACACGTTCTTGCACTTGCTCGACATTCTCGGCATGGGCATCGATCTCAAACCAAAGCGCCGCACGAAAGTGCCTCAGATACCTGATAGTCGACTTGCTCGTCTTGTTCTGCGAAATAGAAAGCAGATTATCGAATTGGCGAAAAGGAGTGGCGCAAGAAACGTGCGAATATTCGGCAGTATTGCAAAGGGTGAATCCAAGAAACGAAGTGACATCGATATTCTCGTCGATCTTGATCCTGGCGTCGGGCTGATTGATCTCATCGGTCTCGAACATGCATTAATAGACCTGCTTGGTGTCAAAGTTGACTTGGGCTCAGCGCGTAGTTTGAAGCCCGATTTGCGCGACGAAGTACTAAGCCACGCAATCAACCTGTGACACGGCGAGCAGACAAGAGGCTCGCCCGAGAGTACTTACTGGGTGAGGCAGTGTCTGGTTTGCTCAACTAGCGTTACTCGTTATGAGTCGCGAAAAGGTCTACACCCGGGCAGGTGACGACGGCACAACCGGGCTGTTTTATGGTGGGCGAGTCGGTAAAGATAGTGCTTTGCCCCGCGCTTACGGCGCAGTCGACGAAGCGCAAGCAATTTTAGGACTAGCGCGTGCCGAATCTCGAAAAGGTAGCGAACTCGACGAGATCCTCGTGCACATCATGCGTGACTTGTGGGTGTTGATGGCCGAGTTGGCGACATTGCCCGAGAACCGCCACAAGTTGAAGGCCGGCAAGTCCCTCGTGACAAGCGAAATGGTAACCAAACTCGAACAAACGATCGACTCGCTGGATGAAAAGTTCAGCCCACCAACCGAATTTGTCGTGCCAGGCGAAAACAGAATTGCGGCACTCTTAGATGTTGGTCGAACGGTTGTGCGTCGCGCCGAGCGACACTCGATCTCAGCGGCACAACCACCATCGCAGGCCTGCCCATATTTAAACCGACTATCGGATTTATTGTGGACGTTGGCTCGCTGGCAAGAAGGAAAGTCGTTGCCAGTGCGTAGTATCGAATAGTTCGTTTCATCCATTCATTGATTTTGTACGCAAAAATGTACCTACACATATATACCTATATATAAGGAGTAAATATCACCATGAAAACCAGCACACTTGTAATTAATGTCGCCAGTTCGGCACCAGCTACTGCCGAGGCAATTGGCATAGCCGTTGCCGGCGATGGAGCACTACCTAAAGAAATAATTCTCACACGCACCCAGTTGGGCGCGCTCGGTTTTGAAGGCAAAGTAGGTCAGACGCTGGTGATCCCGATGGTGGGAACCAAATACACGATTGCCGTTGGAATTGGTGAAGTCGGTAAGGCCGATGCAGATGTGATGCGGAATGCCGCGGCTGCGTTGGCAAGAGCGTCCAGCAAAATTGGGTCGCTAACAACCACATTGGCAAATGCTGGTCGAGGTGATCGTAGTGAAATTGCTCAAGCAGTTGTCGAAGGCTTAATGTTGGCGACACATCGATACGACGCGTTGAAAACAAAAGTTAAACTCTCGGCAAAGTTGAGCACGGTGACGCTTGTGGCAACCTCCAGCACGACCGCCGCAGTAACTTCGGGCGCAAAGCGCGGTGTGATAATCGCCGACGCAGTGTTGATGGCTCGTGACTTAGCGAATATGCCGCCGGCATACCTAACCGCCAAGATGATTGCCGAACACGCGCAGAAGATCGGCATCGAAGTCGGTTTACGTGTCGAAATTTTTACCAAAGATCAGTTGTTGGCGATGGGATGTGGAGGAATGATTGGCGTGAACCGCGGGAGTGTGAACCCACCAAGGATGGTCAAAATTTCTTATCATCCAAGTGCCTTTCGTGGTGCTAAGAAATCTGTTGGCAAAAAATCTAAATCCGCGAAACCGCCACACCTAATAATGGTGGGCAAAGGCGTGATGTACGACTCGGGTGGTATCAGTCTCAAGCCATCTGATCCGTCGCATGCGATGATGAAAGCCGACATGAGCGGCGCCGCTGCGGTGTTGGCCACGATGTCGACGCTCAAAGCACTTGGTTGCAAAAACCAGGTGACGGCGTATCTAATGTGCACCGATAATTTGCCATCGGGAAGTGCGATGGCGATGGGCGATGTGCTGACGATGCGAAACGGCAAGACAGTCGAGATTCATAACACCGACGCCGAAGGGCGTTTGGTGTTGGCCGATGGTTTGTCGCTCGCCGCCGAGCAAAAGCCCGATGCGATCGTCGACATTGCAACTCTCACTGGTGCTTGCGCTCGCGCGCTCGGGCCATCAATGTCGGGAGTAATGGGTAACAACCAACGCTTTGTCGATCAAGTTGTCTCGGCGAGCAAAGCCACCGATGAGCAAACATGGCAGTTGCCACTTGAGCGCCAGTATCGCAAATTAATCGACTCTTATATTGCTGACATGAAGAACGTCGGTGGGCCTGATGCTGGTGCGATTACGGCGGCATTGTTCTTGGAGGAGTTCGTCTCGGGTATACCGTGGGCGCACCTCGACATTGCTGGTCCAATGTGGGCAGATGCGGATGCCGGCTGGCTGCAACGCGGGGCCACTGCCTACGGCACACGCTTGCTTGTCAACTTGGCGGAGAACTTTAAAAAACGCTAACTCACCTCCGCGGCAATACTAAAATTCCTAGGTGAGGTTGGCCTGTTTAGCGATCTTCATCATGATCGCATAAAAGTCGCAGCGTGCGAATTGATCCGTATAGGGGTTGAGCGTGGTATACCCTAAGCCGATTGCCTGTTCGCCTGCACTTAACGCATCGATTATTGCCGGTTGGAGATTTGGCAACGACGCTTGTGTCCTGTCTCGACCTTCACCAAATACTTTTCTGATTTCGTTACGTGTAGTGCGGTGATGTCTGGCCGCGACTATACATTCGTTGCGAAATTTAATCCAGCTCTGGCGATCGGGGATTAAGCCAAACTGAAAACTGTCGGTTAATCCGAAGTCACTTCGGTGGTGTCGAGCGGCATCGGCCTTAGCGGCCACATTCACGTTCTGTGACGTACGTAGAAGTTCTCGCACGGCATCATTCATCAGCTCTTCTTTGTCTTTATAGATATTGTAAAGCGAGCCACTTGTTAGGTCTGATCGTCGGGCAATGCGCGAAATCGTGGCGCCGGTAAAACCTGTTCTGCTCATAACTTCTGCGGTTGTATCGATCAACACATCGCGGACAGCGTTTCCCGTATTTGAGCGAATTTCGTTTGGGTCGACTTCCGGTGGTGGGCCGGAACTTGGCGTCGCAGAAAGATATGCGCTGCGAAAATTTAGTAGCAAATTACTTAAACCTGGATTAGTGGTGGTTATAAAGGAACGCAACACCGCGCCGATCAGCGTAGAAGCGCCGAGCGCAACCCCAGCACATTGAAGTGGTGTGCTGTCTTTTTTTAGCCCAGACTCTTGTAGCCATTTTGAAACTTGCGGAATGACGATTTCGCCCACTGTGTCGTTACGACGGGCGACAATAAGAAACTCGACGCCTAAACGCAAAATTTGTGACGGATTGTCGATTTGTGCTGCTGTCTTACTGTTTAACTTGGTGGTTTGTTCTGAAGTGATGAATGACACCGTCTCGTAAACGTGATCGGCTAATTCGGATGCGATAACTTTTTGCCAAAGTGCGACCAACATTTCGTCGGTGTGCTCGTATCGGCTGTAAATTGCGCCAGTTGTTAGGTGGGCTCGAGTGGCAACCGCGCTGGCACTTATTCGGTCGAGGCCGTGATGGTTTGCTTCGAAAGTGAGTGCCTTAAGAATCGCCTCGGTGTTCGCCGTTGTGCGTTTGGCGGTAGCCCTTTTTATTACAGGACTCGGGCGCGCCACGGCCAGTTTGGATACTCTAATTTGTTTCGTAATAAAGGTATTATATAGAGCACTATTAATGAATTAGTTTCCATAAAAAATCGGATTACTTGGCACATTTGATTTAGCGCGAGCGGTCGTAGTTGATCCTGTGACCAAAACATGTCTTGATAAAACCGTTGGGGTGAAAGCTGCGAACAAAATTGTTTCTGCCAAGAAATTGACAAAGGCTCAAAATACAAAAGTGACAAAGTGCAAGTCATCCGGATCAACGATTGTTTTTTAAGAATGGCAACGAGCCACAGATTCCAATTGCGGGGTTCGATAACAAGATCCACTCGGTTGATGGCAAAGATTTTACAAAAGGATCGGGAAACGTCGTTAGTTCATCTGCCTGCAAAAGTATCGACGGCGCCGCCGCTGGATTTCTTGGCGATCCACAAGTGGTCAAGGTGGCGTCTGGTTATTTGGCATTTGCCCATGACCTGCAGACAACAGGATCTGCACCATGGAAGCGGCATGCTTGTGCTCTGACTTCGTCCGACGGAATTACTATCGACAAGTTGGATCCTGTAACAAATCTGAGATCTGGAATGCAGATTCGAACGTCGACTAATGATGGTGCATCTTGGACGGAACTGAGCGAATTAAGTTTCTATGCCGCCGACCCCGATCGCTTAGATTTTTCTACCATCACTGTCACGTTGGTGGATAGTGCAGCACGAGGAAACGGCTGTGTCTACGCCCTAATTGGCACCGAACATGCCATCAAATAACTAGGTCAAGGTATAGCCCAGTTGATTGACCCAATAACCAACGGCGAAGCAGCCTATTACGTGCTGCCGACAACGCGAAGTTTTTGTTCGCCGAGTCCGGTGATTCCGAGTTCGACAATGTCACCTTGTTGCAAAAATTGCTGTGGTTTCTTGCCGTTGCCGACGCCTTGTGGCGTACCAGTATTGATCATGTCTCCTGGATCTAAAACCATAAATTGACTTGTGTACCAAATTAAATAGGCGACATCAAAGATCATGTCTGAAGTGTTACTTGACTGTTCCTTGTTTCCGTTTACTTTGAGCCATAAGGCGAGTTTCTGAGGGTCACTAACTTCGTCCGTGGTTACCAGCCATGGTCCGAGGGGATTAAATGTCTCACATGATTTGCCTTTGTCCCACTGACCACCACGCTCGAGTTGAAACTCTCTTTCGGAGACATCATTTGAAACTGCGTATCCGGCGACATAGTTGAGTGCTTCCTGCGGACTCTTGATGTATTTAGCCTGCTTGCCGATGACTACGCAAAGCTCGACTTCCCAGTCAGTTTTAAGTGACAACCTTGGAATAATTATTTCATCAGTTGGACCGATAATTGTGTTTGGAGCTTTCATGAAGATGATTGGCTCTTTTGGAATCTCCATGTTTCCTTCGCGGGCATGCTCGCGATAGTTAAGACCGATGCAAATTATCTTCTGTGGATTGACTAATGGTGCGCCTATTCGCTTGTTGGTCAAATCAATTTTTGATAATTTTCCACCCTTGATGGCTTTGCTTACTCGCTCGAGTCCACTAGATGCAAAAAACTCGGGATCAAAATCTGAGATCAATCCCAAAAGATCGTATGCATCTGTCTCGCCTTGTGGGATAACGGCAGGTTGCTCTTCTCCTTTCGGGCCAACGCGTAAGAGTTTCAAATGGCTACCTCATTTCAATTAATTAGTTGGTGACGAGTTCGAAAAGATCCTTACTGAGGTCGCTATCGCATCTTGGAGATTTGTTAATGGTGGAGGAGAAGCAAGATCAATCCAAGGTTGAGAGTCCGCAGAGTAAACAACCGGCAACTGCGTTGTGCCGTAGCTCAATTCTTTGAATCCGGTAACGGCCTTTACAACCTCAACAAAGTCAGACACTCCGACTACGTGACCGTTGATGTTTACAACTGGGGCACCGTCGATGTTTGTTCTTGCTGCCAAGATAAACGCTGAAGCAACGTCAGGGGCATATTGGAAATCAAGCACTCCGCCGTATTCGACGTGAAACTTCTCCTTGAGCACTGCTTTCTCAATTGCGACACTTGGCTGTGAGGTCATTCCTTGGTCGCGTCCTGGGCCGAAGACCGTGTGTGGTCTAAGGCCAACACTTCTGATGCCATATTCACTCCAATAAACTTTGGCGACGTCTTCGGCAGCAGTTTTGTAAACACCGTAAAGAGTTGTTGGCAGTCGCTGAGCATCAGAGGCAAGTTTTTCATCTGGGTAATCTGCGGCTAAACCGAACACGGCGATACTGCTCGCATGGCTGATGTTGTTGACGCCAAGTTTTTTGGCTGCTTCAAAAATGTTGACAGTGCCCACTACATTCACGTTTGCACCGAGCGCAGGGTTGGCCCTACAAAACGGTACTTGAAGTGCAGCTAGGTGAATGACATGAGTTACTCCCGTCATTGCATCTTCTACGTCTTTGGCAACAGTCAAATCGCCATAAGCCCATTTTGCTTTTGGCATCACACCTTCATTTATTAGAAGATGTCGATGCTCATCCGCCTTGAGGTCGAACGCGGTTACCTCTACGCCTTGTTCAAGCAACTGTTTCACGACCCATGCGCCGATGCATCCGTTCGCGCCTGTTACTAAAAATCGTTCGGCCATTAGTAGGTCGCCCTTCCGCCTGAAATGTCATAACACGCACCTGTAGAAAAACTGCACTCATCGGACGCAAGCCAAGAGACAAGAGCGGCAACTTCTTCGGGTTGACCAACTCGAGACATTGGGATTCGTGAGATCATGTATTCCAAAACCTGCGGCGCAGTTTTCTCATTCATTGGAGTGCTGATAACTGCAGGAGCAATTGAATTAACAAGCACACCGTCGGTTGCTAATTCTTTTCCAACAGATTTTGTAAGTCCGATAACAGCGGCTTTTGAAGCGGAGTATGCAGCAAGATTAGGGTTGCCCTCTTTCCCAGCGATGCTCGCGATGTTAATAATCCGTCCCCATTTTCGCTCGCGCATTTGCGCGACTACGGCCCGCATCATGTTAAAAGTTCCAGTCAAATTGATGTCGAGAGTGCGACTCCAATCTTGATCTGACACTTCCCAAAATGGCATGTTTGGTCCAACGATCCCGGCGCTGTTTACAAGGATGTCAACTTGGCCAACTTTGCTCATTGCATCTTTACAAGCTGACGAATCGCTGACATCGACAATCAAGAATTCAGTGAATTCAGTGAATTCTGAGACTTCTAGGCCTTGACTCGATGGCTTGTTAATATCAAATCCAAATACTCGACACCCGTCGCGATGAAGCCTTTTGGCGCATGCGAGCCCGATTCCCTGGGAAGCTCCAGTGATTATTGCCGTCCGAACTTGAGTCCCCATGGTCCAAGAATCTAGCAAAGATATATTATTTAATCAAAACGAAGGATTAAGGAATTAGGACAGCACGCCCACTGATTTTGCCATTTAATAGGTCGTGAAGTGCCTGATTGGCGTCCTCAAGATCGTACTTTTGGATGTGGGGTCGTACTCGTCCTGAGAGGGCAAGGTGTGTAACTTCTTGCAACTCAGAGTAGGTGCCAACGTAAATTCCCTCGATGTGTTTTTCGTTTTCGATCAAATCCAGCATGGTTGTGGTTACTGAACCTTCAGCGCCGATGACGAGATATGTTCCTCCAAATGCAAGACACTCGAGGGCAGCAGCGGAAGTTGAATTTGTGCCGACGAAGTCGAGCACTACGGTGGCTTGACCGCGGAATGTTTCGGTTAAATCCTGGGCAAGACAAGTTGTGCTAATTCCAAACGATGAGGCCATTGCCAATGCTTCTAACTTGTTATCAACTGCAACAATAATTGCGGGCGAAATTGTTCGCAAAATTTGAACCGCAAGGTGGCCAAGTCCTCCGATACCAATGATGATCGCTGTGTCTCCAACCCCCAAGAGTTTTGATGCACGTTTACATGCCCGATAAGCAGCAAGCCCTGCATCGGTGAGCGTCGCTAGTTCGCAGAGGTTGGCAGTTTCAGGAACTTTGATCATCGCTCGCTCATTTGTTAATAAGAATTCGGCATATCCACCGGGGGCATTGATCCCAGGTGTGATTCGATTTGGAGCGTTCGAGTCAAGTCCTTTTCGTTCAGTTGTGCTTAGTCCGTTGCTGATAAATGGAAAACATATTACTTGGTCACCTTTTTTGACAGTAGTGACCATTGATCCAACTTCGTCAACGGTGCCTGCATTTTCGTGACCGAGCACATGGGGGATCCCGACTGGCAATAATCCACCAATAATGTGCAGATCCGTGCGGCAAACTCCTGATGCAGCAATTTTGACTCGAACGTCAAACGGATTAACTACTTGCGGAGTCGTGGCTTCGCTGAGTTCAACAAGCGACCCGGATAAATCCTCGTTTATATTGCGCATGATTATTTGTCGCATTGAAGAATATAATATCCTAAGATTCAGTAGTAATCAAAGCGAGGTACTTCGTGTGTACAACTGGGATGATTCGATTGTCAACCGGAGGTTACGTATTATTCAAAAATAAGGATTTTGGGCGCTCGCACTTTGATGATCGAGTCGTTCTAGAGCGTGACGTTTTTGGAGTATGTGGAACCACATCTTGGGCTGGCGAAGATCCGAGCTTGGACCAATTTTCTGGGTTTTCAGTTGGAGCCAATAGCAGTGGTTTACTTTGCTGCGATTCGAACGTCGTCACATTAGATGAGCACGTCAACTACGACATCATGGTCGAGGTAGCACTGCGTCAAGGGACCGATGTCGCCTCGGCAATTGATGCGGTGCAGGAAGCCGTCGCGAAGAAACCAACTTCTTGGGGAAATATGGTGTTGATTGATGCCAATTCTGCGGCGTCAATTGAGATCCGTGGAACTCAGGCAGTGGCAGTGTCGCTAACTGGCGCAAATGCTCGCACCAATCACCATGTAAATCTCGGCGAACATGATCTGCAGGAAGACAAAATTACAACAATTCCAAGATTCGACTCCGCAACTAAACGTCTTCGTGATGTGAAATCCGTAGATGATGTTTTTACTCTTTTGAGGTCGCATGACAATGGAAATACTGGAGTGTGTAATCATGCGTTACACCACACTGTTTACAGTTATGTTTTAGTTCGAGAGAACAATGAAACAATTTTACATGTTGTACAAGGCCAGCCTTGTAAGAATAATCGCGTGATAGTTAGGACAATTCCGTTTGCAAATTCCTTTAATGCCATCTCGGCAAATAGATTTATTTCAGAGTATCCATCAGCAAATAAAAATAATTTCGGAGTTGCCGTCTAATTGATAGTTGGGTCGATTGGCCAGGTGCCAATGCGGCAATTCTTATATGGAAGTTCGGTAAATTTTATTGAGGTCGAGCCGAGGACATCTAAAGTAATTGCGGTAGCACTCGCTTCTGGGAAGTTGGCTCGAAAGTCCGAGCAAGAACGCACAACGATTAACTGAGCATCGGCTGGGTTTAGTTGGGCATGGCTCCAAGTTGCGGGGTCTGCAGACCAACATGGCAATGCAGTAATCAGAATTTTCATCGAGTTACAGGTAACAACCGCAAATCTACCCATGCTTACTTTCATCCCGTAGTAGCCACTTCCTGAAAGGTTGTAATTACCTTCTCCGAAATTATTGATTGTCGCAGTTAGCAAAACTGGTTTAGTCCAACGATTATCAATCGTGCATCCGAGGCTTAAAGAAATTTCTGCGCCGACCTGACTCTCGTAACATTTATTTACGGCTATGGCATCGGTAATGGGGATATAAGTAACCAAATCAGAATCTGAATCCAAAATTGCCGCGATCATGACGGGGCTATCTCCAGCAGCACCAGCAGTAGGAGCATCCGACGCTTCAGCAATGATGAACGGCCGGATGTTCGATTTTTTAGCGATCTGAATTGCTTCTTCTGGAGTCGCCAAATTAGTGATCTTGAATTTCTTTTTTTGCCGCCAAACCTCTTGAACCATATTCGTTGTCAGGTCGATAGCGGGTTGGCTATCCCCATTTGCAAGACAAAGGGATCCAAAACCAACGCCGGGGCTATCGATCCAAGGCTGGCAAGGGAAAATGCTCACGTCGACAATTGATGGGTGCAGGTTAGCGGTGCAGTCTTTGAGAATGTCAGCAAAAACTCCAGTGGAAGTGTTCAGAGTTTCGTCAGCAAAAATTGTAGGGCACTTTTCAAGATGCATCACTGGTTTAAGTTGCCCAGACAATACCTGTGCGAGCAATTGCACTACTCGTCGTCCAGTTTCGTTTAGATCGACATGGGGATTTGTTTTGTAACCACTAATAATTGTAGCTAAATCTAAAAACTCAGACGAGATGTTTGCATGTAAATCTAGTGAGACCGCCATCGGAATTGAGTTTTCAAGATATTCTCTGGCCATTCGCAAAATTGCTAAGTCTGCGCTATGTCCCTGTTCGTCAAGCATTGCGCCATGCAGACATAAAACAAGGCCATCCAGACTTGTCTGAGGATTTAAATGTTCTCGAACCAGACCAATTAATTGAGATAATGAACTTAACTCGATTGGCCCGGATGGCAATGCAAATGCGTTAAAGATTGCGATACCTTCACCGCCGCATCTGGTTATTTCGTCAAGTGAGCCCTCGAATTCTAGATTTGCATTAGGTATTCTGATGAGTAGTTCACTCGCTGTAGCAATAGTAAAATTACCTATACTTGTTTTTTGAGGCGAAAAGGAGTTGCTCTCTTGGATTACGGAAAGAACACCGATTTTTTGGTTGCGCTCGAATCTTGTCGCGCGATCGGAATCCTTCGAAATTGCCCAACTGCTCATGTTCTAAAAATGGTAGTTGCTGCAGTGGAATCTGGATTTAGGTTTATTGAGATAACCTTGGATTCACCAGAGGCGTTAAAGATGATCGCAAGTGTCGTGCGCGAATGCCCTGGTCTATTTATTGGAGCAGGCACAGTCCACACTGCGGATGAAGTCAGAAAAGTTGCAGAGGTTGGTGGGCGGTTTATTGTTGCCCCGGTTATTTCAGAGTCGGTGCTTCGAACCGCGCACGAACTTGGTATGGCAACGTTTCCTGGTGCGGCAACACCAACTGAGATACAGACCGCCATAGATCTGGGCGCAACCGCAGTAAAGGTTTTCCCCGCAGAACAATTAGGTGGTCCAGCCTATTTAGAAGCGATACGTTCGCCACTTCGAAATCCTAAATTGATCCCCACCGGCGGTGTCGATAGTACGAATGCAAAGCAATATCTCAACGCGGGGGCGATTGCTGTTGGCGTCGGCGGATCAATATTTCCGCGAGCGGCATTAGATGTTGGTGACGTTGCTGCCGTGAAAACTGCTGCAGCCGAATTTTTTAAAGTAATTCAATGACAATTGATGTCGCCACGCTTGGAGAAGCGATGCTTCGCATCTGGACACCAACAGGTGAGCGTCTAAGTAATGCAGAGTCATTTCGTGTGTCAGTTGGCGGCGCAGAATCGAATGTTGCGGTTGCCTTGCATCAGATCGAAAAGTCAGCATCGTGGATTTCTCGGTTGTCTTCTGGGCCACTCGGAGACCGCATAAGTCAAGAGATTGGGCGACATGGGGTTGACCTATCTGGGGTCACTTGGGATGACGACTCTAGAACGGGCCTCTATTTCGTTGAATTAAGCGCTGCTCCACGTCCGGTGATGGTGCATTATGACCGAGCAAATTCGGCGGCTTCAAAGATGTCAACAAAAAATGTTGATTTTTCAATTATCGATTCTGCAAAAGTATTTCATATCTCTGGCATCACTCCGGCGCTGAGCTCTTCGTGCGCGGAGTTATCACTTGCCGCAGTTTCACATGCGAAAACTCATGGAGTAAAGGTGACGATTGATATCAACTACCGCTCACGTCTTTGGTCTGAGTTAGATGCATGCAAAACATTGACCAAAATGTGCGAATTCGCAACGCTTGTTATATGCACTCGTGAAGACGCGAAAGATGTTTTTGGCATCACTGGCACATCAGAAGAAGTCATACGCGAACTCTCCAAAAAACTCAAAGTTGACAAACTTGTCTTGACCGATGGCGCAGTTGGTGCAGTATCTCTCAATAATGGCCAAGTTAAATTAACTCCGTCGATAAAAACTGACACTATCGATCGAGTTGGCGCTGGGGATGCGTTCGCTGCTGGAGTGATCAGCGGATTAATCGATAATGACTTGGATCTTGGTGTTTCGCGCGGAGTTGCGATGGCGGCGTTAAAGCGCGGAATCTTCGGTGATCAGCTTATTACTTCAGTCGCTGAAGTTGAACAACTGATTGCAGGGACTCGTCGCGAAGTTTCGCGCTAGTCCTACAAGATCCCATGGCGAGCAAAAACCTCGCTGATGTCTTGTCCATCAGCAAGTTCGCTACGAACTGTTGACTCGCCTCGTTGTTTTTCTTCGGCCTTCTCAATTACTGAATCAATCAGATGGTTTGGTACAACCACAACCCCAAGTTCATCTGCCACGACCCAATCTTTTGGTTTTATGAACATTTGTCCACAGCGAACTTGTTGTTGTAAGTCAACTGCGATTTGACGCCCCGACGAGTCGAGTGGAGATGTGCCAGAGCAAAATACCGGAAATTTAAGTTCTGCGATTTGATCTTTATCACGGACTAATCCGTCGGTGATCACACCGACCGCACCGCGCGCAATGGCCGCGACGCTTAAAAGTTCGCCCCAGACGCCTGACACTTGATCACCGGCCTCGATCACGATTACGTCGCCTGGCTGAATGATTTTAAATAACTTGAACAACCCCGCATATGGATCGTCAACTATTTGGTCAGTTGGATAACACTTCAGAGTTACTACTAATCCGGAAACTTTTGCACCCTGCCAAAGTTCGCGAATTTGTGGACCGCAAAATGATTCTCTGACCCCTAACCCGTCGAGGACATCACTTACCAATGCTGAGCTTAGTTTTGCGAGACGAGAGTTGATTTCAACCTCGCGGTTCGCAGAATTCATGAGCTTCTATTAACTGCGGATATCTGAGTTGTATTTGCTCATTGCTGTGCTGAAAATCGAACGGTCATTTGTTGCAAACAATGAAACGCCGCGATCGATGTAAGACTTCGCAGTCTTGCCGTCGCCTACGGGGATGCCGACCGAAATGTTGTGCTCTTTAGCCGCAGCAATGACTTTGTCGAGTGCCGCCTCAACATCTGGATGCGTCATTTGTCCTGGCACTCCGAGGTCAACTGAAAGGTCGGATAGTCCAACAAATAAGCAGTCAATGCCAGGTACGGCGGCGATTGACTCAACGTTATTGACTGCCTCGCGGCTTTCAATTTGGATAATGCAGATTGCATTTTTATTTGCCGCGGGAATGTATTCGTCAAGACTCATGGTCAAACCGAATCCGAAGTTTCGAGTGCCTGCGACGCCTCGATTGCCAAGTGGCGGATAGTAGCAACCTCGCACGGCTGTTGCTGCTTCTTCGCGATTATTTATTTGTGGAACCATGATTCCGCGTGCGCCAGAATCAAATGCACGAGTAACGAGTTCTCGGTTGCCTGAAGTTGTTCTAATTATCGGTGTCATTCCGGTGTAGAGAGCCGAGATAACCATTGCAGAGATCTGCTCCCATCCTACGGGTGTGTGCTCTGTGTCAATGAAAACAAAATCGCATCCGGCGAGTCCACACATTTCTACAGTTTGTGCGCCCGAGACCATTACGAAGCAACCGACAACAGTCGATTGATTTGCGAGTTTTTTCTTGAATTCTGTTGCGGTGCGGATATCAGACCATGTCATATTCTTTATAGTAGTAGTAGACGATTAAAGAAAGTTAATTTTGGTATGGACCCCGCACATGTAGATCGCCGTCGTGGACTTCTTGTCGGCATTTCTGAATCATCTTTGACAGTTCGGAACATGGTTTTGCCAGGGATCACTGGAAAGTTAGAACAAAAAATTCTTTCTACCACGATGCAAGGCGCCAGCACTCGATTAGTTAAATCTCGAGATACGTACGCTTCTGAGCATGTCGGCCATTTTTCTTCGTCGTTTGACTTGGTTGTCTTGTCTGGTGCCGTGCGAATTAATGGACGCATAATTAAGCCAATTTCATTTGTTCAAGTAAAAGCTAATTCACTTATTTCTGAGTTTTCAGTAGAAGCGAATACGACCGCAATCATGTGTAATGAGTCCCCTCTGAAATTCGAATCAGATCAACCAGTTAAATCAGAAGACGTTATTTTCGGCGAACACTATTTAGAGTCAAGGAGCAATGAAGTTGAAACTCAATTCTGTTTTCGATTGACACCGCTTTCACTTCTGAGACAATGTTGGGTTCAGATTTGGGGTGGCGAGGGCTCAATTAATCATGATCTCTGGCAAAACCGTAATTCTCCAGAAGAATGTTTTGTACTTCGTGGCCCTATCGAAGTGAGTACAAATATTAGTGGCGACATAAGTAAACATGTTTACGAATCAGGAGGCTACTTTTCTTTTCCGCTGGGGATTGTAAACAAATTTGTCGACACTTCAACGAAGTCATGTGCAATGACTATTCATTTTGCCGCAAATAACTCACGCCTTGACACCTTCACCACTCTCGCCGTAACCTATGGCAAGCGCGTGCCATAGGAATTCGAGGAGTGATGCGCTGAAAGTAAAGGAGTGATGCAATGACATTGAATCTAGAGGGACTTATTTCAGCAACGGTGCTCCCGATGCACCCCGACGGCAGCATCAACGAGGGCGGGCTGAGGTCGTACATCTCGTGGATTGCGGACCAACAGCCGGTTGCTTTGGCGATCAATGTGGACACTGGTGAAGGTCCGCACCTCACACACGAGGAAAAGGTTCGTGTGCTCCAGATCGTGAACGAAGTTACCGATATTCCGATCGTGGCTGGTCTTGCTGGGCCGTCGACCGCTGCCGCTGTACGGCAGGCAAAGGAGTTCGCCCAGGCTGGGGCTGACGCTTTCCTTGTTTTTCCGATTCCTGCGTATCTCAGCGAACCTCTTGATGTTCGGGTACCTGTGAAGTACCACGAAGCGATTGCCGAAGTGGGGCTTCCTTTGATCTTGTTCCAGCTTCAACCCGCACTCGCTGGACTGAACTTTGAGCCCGCAACGCTTCGCGCGATGGCCTCGATTGAGGGAGTGGTTGCGATAAAGGAGGCATCCTTTGATGCTCGCCGATTTGTCGACACGGTGAGGCTCCTCGAAGATCTCCCGCGCCCGATCACTTTGCTCACAGGAAATGACAATTTCATTCTTGAGTCGTTCATGCTGGGTGCCACTGGTGCGCTTATTGGCTTTGGTGCGGTAATGACCCGTGAACAGGTGGACATGATTCAGGCTTGGAAGGACGGCCGAATCGATGAGGCCAAGGTGTTGGGCAGGCGAGTTCAGCGTTTGGCGGATGTTGTTTTTGCTAAACCGGTCGGTAATTACCGCGTCCGGCTTAAGGAATGTCTTGTCGCACTCGGGGTATTGGAGTCCTCGCATGTTCGCCTGCCGCTGATTGGGATCAGCGGTGAAGAGCGTGCGTTCCTGTCTGGCGTGCTCGCCGAAGTCGGACTGCTCGAGGCAACACACGCATGAAATTTGGCGTTTTCCTGCCCTCATACATCATCCCAGGCCGCGAGAAGAGTCATCCCGAGGATGTTCGCCGCTTCGCGCGCAGTGCGGAGCAGTTGGGTTTCGACTCGCTGTGGATCACCGACCACATCATCACAGCTCACCGTTTCTATCGGGTCAGTTGGCTTGATGCGTTGATCACGCTGTCGCACGTGGCGGCCGTGACCGAAACAGTAAAACTTGGCACGTCGATTCTTATCTTGCCAGTACGTCAGCCGGCGATCCTTGCCAAGGAGATTGCGACTCTGCACTATCTCTCCGGTAATCGCTTTATCTACGGAATCGGTACGGGTTGGTTCGGCCCGGAGTTCGAGGCGTGCGGCGTTCACAAATCTGAGCGTGGCGGCAGAACCGACGAAGTGCTTGACGCGACGATGGCACTGTTCGCCGAACCCGACGTCGAGTTCCACGGCCGCTATTACGACCTTGACGGTGTGACTGTTGAGCCGCATCTAAATCCTTTACCGCCGGTGTGGGCGGCAGGGGGCAGCCAGTTGGTCCATGAGACTTCTCCCGAGAAACCACGTATGCATCCCAATGTCCTGCGCAGGATTGCAAACGCCGACGGTTGGATCGCCCGTCCGACATGCCCGCCTCATCTGATTGCCTCAGATCTGAAATTAATCTCCGCAGCGCGAACAGAGGGCGGCCGCACGGGCTCGTTCACGGTGGCTCACGAAAACTTCACATGGATCGAGGAGAATGGCAGTTCGGATGAAGTGCGGGCCGTGCAACAGACACGATTCGCTGACGTGGTCAGCGATGAGCGACCTTGGGAGTACATCGATGAGGTGTACATGCCTGGCACCATCGATGAAATCCAGGCCAAAATCCAGGCCCGCGTCGATGCGGGTGTGGAGTACATGATGCTGCACACTCTCTCTGCCGACATTCAACAATTAGAACTGATTGCCAAGCACATCATCAAACCATTCGCTGGTTCGTCCTGAGCAACACCCCGTTCACGGTAGATGCATCGGCGGCGGCTCTGATCATCGTCGATCTGCAGAACGACTTCGTACGTGTGGGTGCCCCACAAGAGGTACCTGACGCACGCTTGACTCTCATCTCGGTGGCGGCTCTACTCGAGGGCGCACGGGCGAAGGGTTTGCCTGTTTTCTTTACGCGGTATACCGCAGGACCCAACTCATCGCACCTCGGATGGTTTTCCCCTGAATGTGGGCGGCCATTGCGCTCGTGCTGGCCTGGGGTCCTACGCGAATATGGCGACCGCAGGGGTTTGATCGAAGGTCATCAGGTGGTGGATGAATTGACACCGCGCGTCGACGAGGTGATCGTCGATAAATTCGGCTACGGTTCGTTCCACGACACGATCCTCGAAGATGCTCTTCGTGCCGCCAATGTCCGCCAAGTGTGGCTTGTTGGCACCGTGACCCAGATCTGCGTCGAGGAAACCGCCCGCGAGGGCTTCCGACGTGGCTTCGAAGTTGTTGTCGCCGCCGATGGCGTCTCGTCGTTTGACCCAGAATTGCACCAGGCAACACTGAAGAACCTGAAGTCCAAGTTTGCCATCGTCACGAATTCGGATACTTTATTGACGGTGCTTGAACGCCGCGACTCCGTCACCTCAAGTTGAAGAAACTCATGAGCACTGAGCCTGCAGACGTCCTCATAATCGGTGCCGGAGCATCTGGCGGCGTCGTTGCTCGTCGTCTCGCCGAAGCCGGCTACAGCGTGGTCTGCCTCGAACAAGGACGCTGGCACGACCGCAGTGAGTACCGCGGCACTGAACTGGATTGGGAACTGACGGCTCGAAAGCAATGGTCAGGAAGTCCGAATGTGCGTGGACTGCCGGAGGACTACCCGGTCGATGACATGGACTCGGACCTCTCGCCGCTGATGTTCGCCGGGGTTGGAGGATCGATGTTGCTCTTCGCTGGCGCCTGGCCGCGGATGCTGCCATCGGACTTCCGTGTTCGCTCGCTTGACGGGGTCGCCGATGACTGGCCGCTCACATACGAGGAGTTGCGACCTTTCTACGAACGCAATGATCGCCATATCGGGGTGTCGGGCCTCGGAGGCGATCCGGCATATCCGCCCGGCGAGGATCCGCCCCTGCCACCGTTGCCGATCGGTCCGGGCGCCTTGAAGGTCGCCCGAGCCCATGATCGCCTTGGCTGGCACTGGTGGCCAGAACCCAACGCCATCCTCTCGACACCATATGAGGGTCGCCACCAGTGTGTGCAGCGCGGTACTTGCATGCAGGGCTGCAACGAGGGGGCAAAAGCTTCGACGGATCTCACCCATTGGCCGCATGCGATTGCCAATGGAGCTCGCCTCCTGACAGGCGCCAGGGTTCTGCGGATCGAGACGAACTCGCAGGGTCTTGCCACCGGTGCACTGTGGTTGGACGAGGACGGCCGCGAACACTTCCAACCCGCAAATGTTGTCGTGTTGGCAGCCAATGCGATCGGCACGGCACGGTTGCTACTGCTGTCGGCGTCGAACGCCCACCCCGATGGGCTCGCCAACTCGAGCGGTACGGTCGGAACTCGGCTGATGATGCATCCGTTCGCGAGCGTCACGGGGCTGTTCAACGACAATCTTGAAAGTTGGCAGGGGCACTTCGGTTGCTCCATCGAGTCGTTCCAGTTCTATGAGACCGATCAGCGGCGAGGGTTTGTACGCGGTGCAAAATGGGGCCTAGCGCCTACCGGTGGACCGATCAACGCCGCACTGCCGAGTCGGGCGG
This sequence comes from Acidimicrobiaceae bacterium, assembly GCA_013204455.1. GTDB lineage: Bacteria > Actinomycetota > Acidimicrobiia > Acidimicrobiales > Ilumatobacteraceae > BACL27. The sequence continues at coordinate 29,343 of JABMNW010000192.1, read as the reverse complement.
GCAAACAAGCGTGGGGCCCTGACCATCACATCCAAATGCGAGCCCGGTTCGGCCACGGTGCGAGTTGGGGATTGTTCGGTGAGGATCTTCCCGACCCATCCAATCGCGTCGGCCTTTCGTCCACGATCACCGACTCGTCTGGAATTCCCGCTCCCGAACTGCATTATAAAGTGTCGGAGAACTCGCGCAAATTACTGGACTTCCACATCGACAAAGCATCGGAATCACTGCTCGCCGCTGGGGCCCATACCATCGAGGTCGACCGCCTAATGCAGTACTCAGGCTGGCACTTGCTGGGCACTGCGCGAATGGGTGAAGATCCGACAACATCGGTACTCAATCGTTGGAACCGATCACACGACGTGGCCAATCTCTACGTTGTCGATGGGAGCTGCTTCGTCACATCCGGTGGCGTCAACCCGACGTCAACCATCTGCGCTGTAGCGCTCCGAGCCGCTGACCACATGGTAAATACCCGCTTTGATCAACAGGTGCCAAGATGAATGCTGAACCAGTCGAGATCACGCCCGGCGATTCGATGTTCGAACTCGGCCGCGATCGCATCGCGACGCTGGCTTCGGTTGCCGATTATTTGATTCCGGCCGCACACGGGATGCCGTCGGCCGGCGAAGTCGTAACGGCAGCGCAGCTTCGCTTCGTCTTACGCACCCGGCCGGATCTGTTCGACCCTCTCATCGCCGCGTTACGGTACGAACTCGGTGACGATCCTTCTGTCCGCCTTGCTGCCCTTGCCGCTCACGAACCCGAAGCCGAGGCGGCTCTGCAGATGGTGATTGTGGCTGGCTACTACACCGACGCGGGTGTCCGATCCCGACTCGGATACCAGGGCCAGGTCGCCAAGCCAGTGAACGCACGGGACTACCCGACATATCTTGAAGAGGGTCTCCTCGACAAGGTCATCGAGCGCGGACCAATCTGGCGGAACCCAACGACCGGTTGAACTCAACTAGCTATTTTTTAAGAATCCCAGAATTGCATCGATAGATTCTGTCGCGCGTTCCGCGTAATGTCCATGCCCGCTACCCGCAAAAACGCGTAACTCAGATCTCTTGATTGCTTCTGCCACCTTGCGCGCACCAAAACCCGCTGGTCCAGCATCGAGTGGGGTTAGTACATCTTCGGAGCCCACCATAACTAAAGTTGGGGCTTCGATCGCAGATAAATCTGAACCGACATCAGCGTCGATCATCACTTGACAAGCATCGATAAACACATTTGTGTCAGCGTTTCTTTGTGCTGTGTCTTGCATTAAAGTAATCAACTTTTCGCGACTCTGGGTATCGATGTATTCGCGAGAGAATGCTTTATTTACAAGTTCGTCTGCAACCTCGGGAGAACCAACTCCATAAGATTTCGCCAGGTATTGCCAAACGCGAAAATGAGAGATTCCCATGTCGTCGCATTTAGCTACTGCACCTGCACCTAATAGTAATTTTCCCACTCGCTTTGGATACTTGATGGCAAACGCAATTGCAATGAAACTGCCCATTGATCCGCCATGAATGTGAGCTTTCTCGATATTTAGTTCAGCGAGCAATGCTTCAAGATCATCACACCACGTCTGAATCGTATATTGCTGTTTTGGTCTAGCGCTGAGGCCGTAACCTCTGTGGTCATAGTTAAGGACAGTGAAGTGTTTTGCGATATCGGGTGTAACAGTCTCGTACCCTTCATGCGCGCTAACTGCTCCACCGATTTGAACAACTACATCACCCGAGCCAGATAATTCGTACCATATTTTTGTTCCGTTAATATGAGCGATACCTGACGACATCATTTTCTCCAAACTGTCGAATTTCGACTAATGGGTTGTCCATCCGCCATCGACGGTGAGTATTGATCCAGTGACGTAACTCGACGCGTCCGAGGCAAGAAATAGTAGAGGACCGACAATTTCGTCCAACTCTGCCCAACGCTTCAGTGCAATTTCTTGCTCTATTACTCGTACTGCGTGTTCTGAAAACTGGAGTGAAATATTCATGTCAGTCAAGAATGGACCAGGAGCGAGCGCATTCACAGTGATTGGAATACTTGCCCACTCCATCGCCAGGGCACGTGTTAGTTGGTGTACCGCACCCTTTGCAGTTGTGTAGGGAGTGCGGTTTGCGGCACCAACCATGCCAAAAGTAGAACCCATATTGATGACTCTTGCTGATTTCGACTTCTCAAGTAATCGTTTAGCGGCGCGGCACATCAGCCAAGAGCCAGTCACATTTACGGCAAGGGATCTCTCGAACTCTTGGATAGTGAGATCTTCAATTCCGCCCCTGATGTTTATTCCCGCATTATTGACAAGGACGTCTAATTGACCGAATGAGGATTGTGCGATGTCAATAATCCGTTTACAGTCGTTTTCATTAGACACGTCACCACTAATTCCAATTATTTTCTGCCCTGTCGAATCGGCAATAATTTCAGCTCGTGCCTTAATCTCTTGATCATTGGTGCTAGTGATGATTACCGACGCGCCAGCGCGCGCCAGCGCCCCAGCTATTACGACTCCTAATCCTCGAGAGCCTCCAGTGACGAGAGCGACTCGGTCCGTTAGGCGGAATAAGTCGAGAGGATTATTCGTCAATTACGCTCCTGAGCGACGAGCATCATGGGCTTCCTCGTAACTTGGACCCTTGCCAGAATCAACCCAGTACTTCTTTGCCCAGCCAACGCCTTCCCATGTTTTGAGAACTGTTGGCGTCAGCTTGAATAGCCATCTTGGCTGACCGAGTGACGCTGTTATGTACTCGGGTCCGTTCGGTCCGAGATATCTAAGCGCCATCGCCCGAGCATATTCAACCCACTTACCCCCGGTGTTTGGTTGCTCAATAACTTCTGCTCGACCTTGGGCCCAAACTTTAGGCATTTCGAAAAATCGATTGTTAACCTCATCCGCTACCGAACCTTCGTCAATTACAATTCCGACCTCTGGTCGACGACTTAAAAGCTTTGCAATCTCAGCTCTCTCACGAAGTACAAAGAAAAAAGATTCACCATCCCAGTGGTACCAAGCCGGAACAATGTGGGGCAGACCACTGTCATCGATTGCTGCGATCCTGACGTTTGAATTTCCGCTTAGATAGAGATCCATTCGGTCTTTCGACATCGCACCAATTTTCCCTCGCCAGTTTTCTGCCATGACAATCTCCTTTGGTTATTATATTATTTAATTACATTCTAACAAATAAATAACTTCTATCCAAAACGCACTTCTGTCTACTAAAGACGAACATATCTAACTATTGAAGAGTTGTGGCGGAGGCACTATTACGTGCTGTTTTGCAATCCAAAATGTGCCAGTTGTCTTGGCGTAATTACTGACATCGGTCCATGCTGCCTGACCGGCATCTGATGCGGTTGCTTGCGCCAACGACTCTTCATCGTCGAACCACTGTTCAACGAATGCATCAACCTCGAGTTCGCCGGCAATCTTGCGGACAACCTCCGAGACGACATAACCCCTAATTCCTGGTGCTTGTTTTGAGATTGGAGCATGAACATTGAGCCAGTAATCAAAGAATTCTTCTTTCGAAAAATCTTCACGACGATATGCAGTACCAATAGTTTTTATCATTTGGAGTTAGTTCCCTTTCGTGATTTTGAATTCTTCAATTATCTGGAACGTCGTAAACCTGTGCGGTGAGACCGCCGTCGACGATGAAGTTTGCTCCAGAAATATACCTAGCTTCATCAGAAGCTAGAAATAAAAATGTATTTGCGATGTCATCTGTCGAAGCCAATCGGTTCAGTGGTACAGCCGGAAATCCATTTGTCCGCCATTTGTCCATCAATTCTTTGCCGGCGAGATCGACTGATTGCTGTGTGTCTGCTGGACCGGGGCTCACACAATTAGCACGAATGTTGAATGGTGCACATTCAACTGCGATTGCTTTTGCGAGAGCGACTAAGGCTGTTTTGGCAACTGCATACGCGGTAAATCCGCGACCGTGTCCGAGAGAGCTAATCGATGCCGTAAACAGGATCACTCCGCCGCCTGTTTCTTTCATTGCTCTTGCGGCTCGTTGTCCAAGAACAAAATATGCATCAAGGTCAACAGATAGAACATGTCGCCACGACTCGTCTGTGATGTCGAGAAAGTGTACGTCAGCCCATGCTGCTGCATTGCTGATTAGTACATCAAGTTTCTTGTCGTTACTTAGTGCTTGGGCAACCACGTCCGCACACTGTTTCATGTCGCCGAGGTCAGCGCAGATTGTCACCGGATTTGCGCCGAGTTCCTTAATAACTTTTGCCGTCGCATCGAGGCGATCTTGCAACCGATCCACAAGGTAAATGTTGTTTGCCCCTTCCAAGGCAAATAACTCGGCAGTTCGTCTACCAAAACCGCTTCCTGCTCCGGTAATAAGAATATTTTTTCCAACGAATCTCTGCATTTTGGTATCTCCGTTTCGAATTGTTTGCTTGAACCTATTTCGTGAATCTGCTTGGTGAGCTCAAAACAGAAATTCGAAGCCGACTTTGTCGAGTCTCATCATGGAAGAGCACTTGAGTTGCTGGCTGAAACTGGGACAACCGTTCGTCAAAGTTATGTTTGCCGGACTGAGTATTTCTATCCCACTGTGGAAAGTCACTGCCGGCGATAGCAACACGTAGTTTTGAACCTTTCGCCATTAAATAACCAACAGGGCCAAGTTGAATTGTGTACTCGTGGATTACATTTGGCTCATTGAAATTAGGGTGCTCAAGCGAATTCTGATATTTAGAACGGATTATTCCTTCTTGGATATTCGTGCTTACGCCGTCGATGCTCACTTCACAAAGCCGCGCAGCGAAATCGGTGTCAATTGCAGATGAACTAGCAAATATCAGGAGACTCGCATCGCCAACTATCAGAGTTTCCTTAGCAAAGGGCTCACTTGTGTATACAAGGACCATACGTGAAGACTCACTCGTATTTTGATCTGCAGGTCCCATTGGAGTAATCGCGTCGAAACAGCAACTATGTCCACCATTGCTTTGGATTGGGATTGCTGGGTCCGATATAAACAGGTCGGCGTGTTCATTTCTTGGTTGCTTTTGGTCTAATCGTCCATCACCAAACTTGGAGTTTGCACGACCATCAGAATGAAGAAACCACTCTCGAACGCTTACATCACCATTGGGCCAAGAAGAATAATCCCGTCTTTCCCCATTTACTGGGTAGAGGGTTACGGGGTTCTCTAGAACGCCAGTATGTTTATTCTTCAAAAATTCATCAAACCACCGCAAAGTCCAGTCGTCGATGACTGATGTACTCGGCTCAGTTTTTCCTGTATTTCCAACTGGACTCCAGGGCATGTGGGTCCATGGGCCGATCAGGAGTTTTTGCGAGTTCCGCGTTTTCTCAGAACTACCATCGCGGGATATACCGCAGAAGTTTTTTACAGTTCCAGAAAGAAAGATGTCATACCAGCCGCCGATGTGTAAAGCAGGAACATCGATTTGTGAATAATTTTCATCGATGCTCCAGCGTCGCCAGTATTCGTCGTAAGTTGGGTGTTCTAACCAGTCAAAAAAGTATGGAGCATATTTATTTTTCAACGGCGGATAATCCTTGAGAGGGACAGACCAAAACCAGTTGTTCGCAGATCCGAGACTGGTCACGAGCGCTTCCATGGATTCAATGTCACCTGCTCGACCCGCAGTTTCGATTGATAAAAGATTTGCCCAATAGCAGTTGAAGGCCAATGCAAATGCGCCACCGTTGTATGTCCATCCATCAAAGTATTGGGAAGCAGTAAACGCAGGCACAATTGCCTTAAGCGATGGAGGTTTTAATACTGCGGCAAGCAGTTGTGTCGCCCCTAGATATGAAAACCCAAACATTCCAACTTGCCCATCTGACCCAGATACTTTTGCCGCCCATTCAACTGAATCAAATCCATCGTGAGCTTCGTTTGCAAATGGATAGAAAACTCCGTCGGATGAATATCTCCCACGAGTGTCTTGGATGATCACGATGTAGCCATGTTCTGCAAACCAAGCTGCGTGCGAATTTCCAAATGATGATAAGGCAACACACTTGTCGTATGGCCCCCGTGCCAGCAGTACTGGGTAAGTTCCAGGTGCATCAGGTCGATAGATATCACTTCGCAGGATTACGCCATCACGCATTTCGCAAATCGCATCACGCTCGACCACTACATCAAAGCCAGGGATTTTTTGAGAAGTTGAGGATTTGAAACTCACTGGATGGCCCTATCTATCAGCGCAGATTTGACGTAGCCAATCACGCCAAGTTATACTATATAAAATCCAATCTGCAAATCGCATGGAATGGTGGCGTTGTGAGTGATTTTAAACAGGAGCGATACTACGAAGAGGGCTCAAGCGCTGGTGGAATGAACCTAGATGAAGTCGCAGAGTTTCTTGCGAGCCCGACCAGTAGATGGTTGTTAAAACTGTCGTGTTTGGATAATGATGGTTGGCCAACATCAGTTCCGCTTTGGTACCAATGGACCGGCGAAGCTTTCTATGTTATTGGACGGAAACGTTCAAAATGGGTGGAACTTTTAAAGAAGGACGACCGATGTGCGATATGTATCGAAGAGCTAGCTCATCCAAGAATAAGAAAAGTTCTTGCTAAATGTAGAGCAGAAATTGTTGAGGGTCCTGCCAAGGGCGAAAACTCAAAATGGGTGCCGGTAGCAAACGAGATGGCAACACGCTATTCGGGGCCTAGTGGCCCAGAGCAACTTGTTGCTTCGTACGGTTGGGAAAGATATTTGGTCAAACTCACTCCAGTAAACCAAAAGTTGACAACTTGGCAGGGTGCAGACTGGTCACTGAAATACTTTGATGCGGGACAGAGGCCCGACCTTGAAAAGAAAGTAGAAGGCAAGGGGAAGAATAATTGAAGTTACAAGCAGATCGAGCGCTCGCTTATCGCCGTTCAGAAATACGAGTTCTGTTTGATGCAGCGGCAAAGACTCCTGGTGCTCTACGGCTGGAAGTTGGCGAGCCAAGTTTTACAACTCCATCGCACATAATTGATGCAGCCGCAAAAGCGGCGCACGACGGTCATACGGGATACGGCCCCAACGGCGGACTTTTATCACTACGCGAACTATTAGTTGAGAAGCTTTTTAAAGTTAATGAGATTTCCGCCGAGATCGACGAAGTTGTAGTTACTCCCGGTGGGATGAACGCTCTTTATTCAACTTTTGGTATTTTGCTGGAGCCAGGTGATGAAGTCTTATTGCCAACACCGGGTTTTCCAAATATGGACGAGATGATTCGGCTGTATTCATCAAAGCCAGTTTTTTATCACTTAAAAGCTGAGACCAGTTTCTTACCAGACCTTGATGAATTGAAGTCATTGGTGACTCCGCGTACCAAAGTGTTATTCATAAATTCGCCATCCAACCCAACAGGGTGCGTATTTGATGATAAAACGATGACGGCATTGGTCGAGTTTGCGAATCAAAACGATTTATGGATTGTTAGTGATGAAGTCTACGACGAATTAGTTCTTGATGAAAGTGTGCGACATGTACCAGCCGCGAGATTTGATGATGACGGAAGAGTGATTTCGATTTTTAGTTTTTCAAAGGTATATGCGATGACAGGATGGCGTGTCGGTTACTTGGTAGCAAATCGTCAAGTCGCCGATTTGGCCCGAACTCTTCAGGAGCCACAGGTTTCGTGTCCGAGTACGATTTCGCAGAAAGCCGCCGAAGCAGCATTAACTGGTCCTCGGGCGCCGATCGACGCAATGTTGACGTCCTACCGCAAGCGATTGGGTCTCGCACTCGAAATAGCGACAAACAACAAAATCAGAGCGGTTAAATCTGCTGGCACGATTTATATGCTTCTAAACGTCGGGGACTACGGATCAACCGGTGATGTTAAATTCGCATTAGATCTTCTTAAATCACACAAAGTTAGTATTGCACCTGGGTCAGTTTTTGGTCCAGGTGGGATAGGAATGGTTCGAATATCTCTTGCGGCAAGTGAGTCCACGATTGAAAAAGGAATAATTGGAATCGCAGATTTTCTAAAAAAGGGTGGAAGATGATGAAGCAACTATTCCAGGATATTGATAAATTTCTGCTTTCTGATAACGAGAAAGAAGTTGCCAGATATATTCGATCGAAGCAGGAAGAGATTTTTGATTTCACCTGTGAGTTAATTCGAACCCCTTCGATAAATCCGCCAGGCGATGAAAGAGAAGTCAGCGAGGTACTAAAGTACAGGCTAATTAATCTTGGGATTGAAGATGTAAGAATCGTGGGACTAGATCCGACGCGACCGAATGTGATTGCTGAAGTCATCGGCAAGCAAACTGGTCGGTGCATAATGTTCTCTGGCCATATTGATACAAAGCCCCCAGGTGATCTTTCGCAATGGAAGACCAACCCGCTTGATGCCGTTGTGCAAGATGACCAACTTATCGGGCTCGGTTGTGGAGATATGAAGGCTGCAATTGCAGGCATGGTTTACGCTGTTGCGGCCCTGCGCACCCTTGACTCTTTTCCAGGAGCTATTGCTTTGGCGTTAACCGCTGATGAGGAAAACGGATCCGTTTATGGTTCCAAATGGCTGGCGGAAGAGGGTTACATCAAGGCTGATGTATGCGTGATCGGAGAGCCGGGCGGCATTCTTCGAGAGTGGGAAGCTATACACCTTGTATCTCGTGGAGCGGCACTATTCAAAGTAGTCGTTTATGGGACTCAAATGCATTCGTCGATATCTGATCAGTTACCAGCGATAAATGCAACACTGAAAATGGCAGAACTTGCGCTCAAGATGCAAAAGGAGCTTAAGGGTTATTTAACGTTCAATGAGCATCCGTTATGTCGGTTTGGTCCCACAGTAAATGTAGGAGTCACTGCTCAATCAGGAGTCACCTACGGAGTATTTCCAGGTCGCGCCGAGTTTGCATGCGATGTGCGCACAGTTCCTGGCATGGCGGAAGAGCAGATTAAGTGCGACATATTGCGATTTCTTGATGATGCAAAGAAAAGTGATCCAGAACTTCGTGCTGAGTTGGAGTGGTATCTGATGGTCGGGGCAACTGAGATTGATGCTGAAGATCCAGTTGTAGATTGCTTGCAAAGCGTTACTGCGCAAATTATTGGTCAGGTACCAAAGTTGGACGCGTTTCCAGGAGCAACCGATGCCGCTTATATTCAGACCGTCGCGGGCGTGCCCTGTATTGCGTCATTTGGGCCAGGGTATTTGCCACGAGCGCATAGCCCAAATGAGAGTATGCACGTAAATGGAGCGGCTGAGTCGGCAATGATTTACGCGCTTTCAGCGCTGCGTTATCTTGAAAAAACCAAATAGAGATAGACAGGACCGGGTCATGCCAGCAATTTCAGTGAACGAAATTTGCGAGCGATTTAGGGCCGTCTATCTCCCGGTCGTATGCGATGCTCTTTACGAACTTGGTATACCAGAGCAATTGCTTTCGACAGGATTGCGACCGCTCTTTCCAGAAAGAAGAATTGTGGGTCACGCATTCACGGTGCAAGGGGCGGCAATTGACCCTGTCGTTAGTTGGGACGAAGGAAAAGTGCGGATTGCATCGTACTTAAGGGCATTCGAACGATTGCAGCCGGACCATGTGATCGTTTCAACAAATCCCAGTAGTTCATGCGGCCACTTTGGCGAACTGACTGGTAATTCGGCGTTGGAGCGTGGTTGCACTGGTGTGATCTTGGATGGGAATTTGAGAGACACTAGTGGATTAAGAGATATTGGATTACAAGTTTTTTATCGCGACCTATCTCCACTGAATGGAATAGGCCGATGGGAAATGCTGTCGTGTCAAGAAAAAATAAAAATTGATGGGGTAGAGGTAAGTCCTGGTGACATAGTGATCGCGGAGTTCGATGGTGTGTTAATTGTTCCGCGTGAGTACGCAGAAACAGTTCTACTAAAGTCGGAGGAAATCGCTGGGATCGAATTGCTTGTGCGAACTGATATGCGAAATGGGTTCAGTCCTTTGGAAGGTCTCGCTCGTCATGGACATATCTAACCAAATTCGGCAGTTAGTAATTCCCCATAGTGGCCTCGCCAAAGAAGTTATAATTATTGAGTGGCTGGTCGAGCACGGCGCAAATGTAATTGCCGGAACCCCACTAGTAATTTATGAGTCAGAAAAGTCGCAAGTTGAGATGGAAGCCCCATGTGACGGGCGCTTAGAGATACTTATCCAAGCGTCTGATGTTGAAATTGGTGCGGGGACTGTTATCGGCAGAATCGTCAGCGCAGAATGACAAAATCGAAAAGTAGTCCAGGAAGATTCTCTTTGTCGGGGATGACCGCAATCGTTACGGGTTCTGCAGGCGGAATTGGTGGCGCAATCTCTCAAGCGTTTATCGAAGAGGGCGCCTTCGTTATCGCAGCTGATCGTTCGTATTCCAATGCCAATATACGAGATGATGTGTTAAATACGAAGCATTCAAAACTTTTACATCTTGATGTCTGCGAGTCACAATCGGTAAACGATGCGGTGACAAAAGCGATAGAGATGTGTGGATCAATTGATATTTGTGTGAACTGTGCTGGAATTGGTGGACGTTCTCCAGCCGTTGATTACACCGATGAGGTCTGGGACAAAGTGATTAATACAAACTTGACTGGCATGTTCAGAATGTGTCGCTCTGTGGGTCGTAAAATGATCGAGCAACGACACGGTTCAATCATCAATATTGCATCAATTGGTGGCATAGTTGGTTTCGCAGGAAGTGTTGGCTATCAAGCCAGCAAGGGTGGTGTTATTCAGTTGACGAAATCTCTTGCAATTGAATGGGCGCCGCACCAAGTTCGTGTGAATGCAATTGCCCCAGGTCATATTGCGACGGATCTTGTGATGAAGCAATGGGTGATAGAACCACAGATGAAACAGTTTTTCGAATCACGCACACCGATGGGACACTTAGGGGAAACCTCTGACATTGTTGGTGGAGCAATATTTCTTGCGGGCAACTCGTCTCGGATGGTGACTGGACAAGTACTGGCTATAGACGGTGGATTTACCGCACAATGACTCAATTGGCGATCCCGCTAGAAGATATTGGTCGAGAGTATGCGCTGGCGCATTTGCGAATGATGGTGAAAATTCGGGCATTCGAAACCAGAGTTGGGGTGTTATTCCTCGACGGTCAACTTCCTGGCTTTATTCATTCATGTGCAGGTCAAGAGGCGATTGCTGTGGGAGTTTGCAGTTCGCTCCTTCTAACAGACTTCGTAACATCAACACACCGTGGTCACGGGCATTCGATCGCCAAAGGGATCAGCCTTAACTCAATTTTTGCAGAGTTGTTTGGAAAAGTCACCGGTGCATGCCGTGGCAGGGGCGGCTCTATGCACGTCGCAGATTTTTCGATTGGGATGCTTGGCGCAAACGGGATCGTTGGTGGGGGTTATGGGATTGCAGTGGGTGCGGCGCTCTCCTGCAAATATCGAAAGACTTCGGACGTCGTCGTTTGTTTCTTTGGCGACGGAGCCCTAAATAAAGGTACATTTCACGAATCCCTCAACTTTGCCGGTCTTCACAAGCTTCCAGTAATTTTTGTGTGCGAAAACAATGGATATGCGCAATTCACTGACATGCGACGAACAACCGCAAATGAAAACATTGCAAGCCGCGCGGAGACATATGGAATGCATGGTGACACATTGGATGGCAATGACCTGCTCGAAGTCATCGGTGCAATGAGGATTGCCATTGTTCGGGCGAGGTCTGGTCTTGGGCCGACCCTTCTAGACATGAAGAGTTATCGCTTCAGCGGTCATTACGTTGGAGACGCTGAGGTTTATAGATCAAAGAGTGAAGTTGATTTGATGAAGCAAAAGGATCCGATCGAGAGATTTAAAGTCAAATTATTTGACTCTGGTTGGTTGGATCTCGCCACATTCGATGCGTTGCAAAGTCAGGTTGACCACGAAATTGGTTTAGCAGAAGAATTTGCCAGAGATTCAGAATTTCCACTGCCATCGGACGCTCTTCGGGATGTCTTTTCGGAAGATATTTTACATGACATCTAAACGCATGACCTTCGGCCAAGCAACGTTAGATGCAATGGAATTTGCAATGTTGGAGGATCAAAATGTGATTGCGATCGGCGAGGACATTAGTTGGGGGGGAAACTTTGGCCAGTTTCGTGGCCTAGTAGAAAAATTTGGATCAACTCGGATAATAGATATGCCCATTTCGGAGGCATTAATCGTTTCGGCAGCACTTGGTGCGGCTGTGACAGGGCTAAAGGTTGTGGCCTCAATGAGTTTTGTTGAGTTCACTCTTGGCGCAATGGACGAAATTGTTAACCAAGCCTCAAAGTTTAGGTACATGTTTGGCGGTCAAGTATCTGTGCCAATAGTTATTCGAGCATCTGATGGAATCCGAGGTTCATCGGGGCCACAACACTCTTCTAGTTTGGAGAATTTGTTTTGCCATATTCCTGGACTCAAGGTTGTAGCACCATCGAATGCCAATGACGCAAAGGGGCTTTTACGAACAGCGATTCGCGACCCGGATCCAGTTATCTATTTAGAACATAAGCGGATTACAGGGGTGCGTTCGGATGTGGAGGACGGGGACTTCTCGATCCCTTTGGGTGTTGCCAGAATTGCCCGGCAGGGTTCTTCAGTATCAGTGATCACGTATTCAGACATGGTGAACAATGCACTAGCGGCAGCCCAGGAATTGGAAAAATATGACATTGATGTTGAAGTAATAGATTTACGTTCGCTTGTGCCGCTTGACTACGCCTGCATCGAAGAATCTGCATTACGCACACGAAATGTCGTCGTGGCGCACGAGAGTTGGAAATTTTGTGGATTTGGGTCAGAAATTGTTGCTCACCTTGCCGAGAAGTTCGGTGGCAACCTAAATATTAGATTGGCTCGAGTTGGAGCAAAATCTGCACCTATTCCATTTAGCCCGATTCTTGAGTCGCAAGTGGTTCCGGGCGTAGCAGAACTAGTGCAATCGATTGGTAAAATTTTAGGTATTGAGTTACCCACTATTCGAGGCGTCTGATGGCCTGAAAATGCTGGGATTCCTTTTAAATATTGAGGCTTGCACTTTTCTGAACTCTATGTTATATTCTTTTGAGTTACAAATATTCAGCAATTACCAGGGGGATCAGCAATGAGCAATTCATGGATCGAAGATCAATACGGTGCGGATGTAGCGCAACTTGCCGCAGACTACAAGTCTAAAAAGTTTGGTCGTCGCGCATTTTTAGGCAAACTCACCGCAGTCGGTTTTAGCGTTGGTGCAGCCGCAACAATTTTGGCGGCTTGTGGATCGAACTCTTCTGATTCCGGAACTGCAGATACAACTGCTTCTGGTGACACCGTGGCGACGGACTCAGCTCCAAAGGTGGGAGGAATGCTTCGCGAGGGGTATCCACGTGACGTTTCAAAGCACGATCCAATCACCACTAACTGGTATGACCCGGCTTTCAGTGCAATTTATGAAACCATCGTTACTGACGGTCTTGATGGTGACACAGTTCCACAGTTTGCTGCAGCATACGAAGTGTCGGCTGATGGTCTGACTTACACCTTTGATATTCCAGAAGGTCGCGTTAGCCATAGCGGCGGCGTCATGGGGGCAAACCAAGTTGCCGAATTGTTGCAGATTATTAAGGACACGAGTTTCATCGGCGGAGTCTCCACAGTTCCGATGGAGGGTTACTCGGTTGAGGGTAACAAGGTAATCCTAAAGATGAAGAACGCTTGGCTTGGTGCACTAAACCCACACAAAACTGGTTATTGGGCGCTCGCTAACGTTGATACATGGAAAGCTGCCGGCGGTTCAGATCCTAAATCAACGTATGGCACCGATACCGCTGACGGTACGGGTCCATTCACCCACGAAGAGTGGGTGCCAGGCAGTCACACGTTAGTAAAGCGTTGGGATGCATACCCTGGTAGCAATACACCGTACGTCACCAACACAGGTGCGGCATATCTCGATGCCGTCCGTTGGAGCGTCATCACTGAAGGGGGACAGCGTGCAACGATGCTCGAAAATGGTGAACTTGACACTCTGCTCGGGCCAAGTTACGCCGACCTTGAGCGCCTCAAGTCGAATTCTGACTTGACGGTTATTCAGCATCCTGAATGGTCGGGTTACCAACTCTCAATGAACCGTGACTATCCCGAGTTCTTCGGTGACAAACTGACTCGACAGGGTCTGTCGCATGCATTGAACCGTCAGGGCATGGTCGATGCGATTTTGTTTGGAAACGGTGATGTGACCTACGGTCCTTTCCCTAAGACCGACCGTCAGTACGAACCAAAGGTGGAGAGTTACAACCAATTCGACGTGGCACTTGCAAAGTCAAATTTGGCAGAAGCCGGCTGGGTCGCAGGCAGCGATGGAGTGCTCGAGCGAGATGGTGTTCGCTTTGAGTTCGAGTATGTCGTTGAAGACGAAACAACTCAGAAGTTGGTCTCAGAGGCAGTGGCTCAGCAGTTCAAAGAAGTTGGCGTAATTGCCAAATTGAGGGTGGTTGACCGCGCTGTTGCTTTCGAAAATCAGTCTGGCGTGGGTCGTGAAGCAGCTCCAATGGCGCTGTTTTTCTGGCTCTGGCCGGTACCACTTGACATCTTGGTGATCTTCGGATCGTCCGAGACTATCCCAGTGCCGAACTTTTCGCATGCTGTGGAGCCATCGATTGATGCAGCAATTACCCAGTGGCGTCTAGCTGGAACGCCAGAGGCTGGAATCGCAGCATCCTCAAACTTCCAGTTGGAATGGGCTGACACACTTCCTTATCTGCCACTGATGAACCAGTACGCAACTTTCGTTCACCATAACTATGTGAAGAACTGGGCACCATTCGTCTGGAACCTCTACCCGCTCTACAACGACGTGTGGTTGGATCAGTAAGAATCAACTTTAAGAAATTTCTTTAGGTGGGGACTCGGTTGATCGTTTGATCAATCGGGTCCCTGCGAGACTTTTAGCAAGGTGGACAAATGAACTTGCTCCGTCGGGCGCGAAAAAACAAACAGTTGGTGAGTGGTTCTATCCTTGCCACGGTCATTGTCTTACTTGGAGTCGTCGGGCCATGGTTGCTTGGTGATTACACCGATCAAGATTTACTTCTGGGTCATTTACCTCCGATGACCTCCGGATATCTTTTAGGCTCTGATGCTCTCGGGCGTGACATTGCCGCCCGTGTCGTGGTTGGAATTCGCATTAGTTTAATTGTCGCCATCTCAGTCACGGTGATTGCAGTCGTTGTGGGAACTGCAATTGGCCTTGTTGCGGGATACATCAAGGGTGCTGTCGACAGCATGATCAGTTTGGTCGTCGACTTCATTTGGGGTTTCCCCCTTATCTTGGTTGCTGTTTTGGCTGCGGCAAGTATCGGATCAGGTTTGCTACCTGTGATTCTTGCCGTTGGGCTCGTGAACACAGTTGCAATCGCACGTGTGGTGCGCGGCGAAGTGCTCGGACTTTCAGAAAAAGAATTTGTCGTCGCTGCAAGAGCAGGTGGTTACTCAACGATGCGGATTCTCACACGACATTTGTTGCCGAATATTATGCCGGTAGTACTTGTTCTCTCGTCCTACTACGTTGCCGTGGGCATTATTGCTGAGGCTTCGCTATCGTTTGTTGGGTTGGGTGCGCAACCGCCTTTACCGAGTCTAGGCCAGATGGTTTCTGAGGGCCGCAACTACATGCGTCTCAATCACTGGGAATCCACGGTTCCTGGCATTGTAATTTTCGTCATGGTGCTCAGCGTGAGTTTGATTGGTGATGGTTTGCGCGATCTACTTGATCCACGGTTGCGAACAGCAGTTGAACGGGCAAGTTCCAAATGAAAATTATTTTCAGCCGTATCGTAAGCACGTTGCTGCTATTACTAGCCTCATCTCTTGCTGTGTTTGCCGCTATCCGATTCTCCGGCGGTGATGTGACTGCGGCGCGAATGCCGGCATCTGCGTCGGCGGCCGATCGAGAACTATTTCGCAAGCAGATAGGTCTCGATCAGCCAATCCTAAAGCAATACATCACTTACATGGGCAATTTCGTAACTGGTGATCTTGGCAATTCGCTTACCAGCAATGCGCGTATTAGTTCGTTGGCTGTTGAAAAGATTCGGAACAGTCTCATTCTTGGTGGATCCTCGTTGTTGATTGTTTTTCTAGTTGGTGTACCGCTCGGCATGATTGCGGCCCTTCGACGAAATACATGGGTTGATACTGGCATCACCTCATTTTCTGTTGCAGGTATGGCGGTACCAAACTTTTGGCTTGCCCTGATTGCGATACATCTGTTCGCTTCGACGTTGCACTGGTTGCCATCTGGGGGCCAAGGTGGTTTTAAATCTGTAATTCTTCCTGCGCTAGTGCTCAGTGCGGAGGGTATTGCACTCACGGTGCGAATCACGCGTTCAGCAATGTTGGAGAATATTGGGCAAGATTTTGTGCGCACTCTGCGTGCGTCTGGCTTTAGTGAGCGCCGTATTTACTTTAAGCATGTACTCCGTAGTTCTTTGTTGCCGATTATTTCGCTTGCTGGCTTGCGTGTCGGTCAAGTTGTTGGTTATGCGCTGGTAGTTGAAACAATCTTTGGCTGGCCAGGTGTTGGTCAAATTCTTGTAAACGCAGTACTGCGCAGAGATTATCCAGTAATCCAGTTTTTCTCACTGCTCCTTGTGGTTGTGGTGACGTTAGGAAATCTATTGGCAAGCATCGGTTACACGCTCGCGAACCCCCGACTGAGGAAGTAATACGGATATGAGCCAAACTCCGCTTCTCGAATTACGTGATCTTTCAGTTGGTCTCAAAGGGGACCGAGTTGAATACGACATCGTTCGCAACATTAACTTGTCGATCTATCAAAATGAGATATTGGCAATTGTCGGTGAGAGCGGATGCGGTAAATCATTGACAGCACTTTCGATTCTCGGGTTGCACGCGAGCCCACCGTTACGAATTACGAGTGGCTCAATCACGTACGATGGCCGAGATCTCACGAAGGTCTCGCCTGAGGAACTTCGCAAAGTACGTGGTGCCGAAATTGCGATGATCTTCCAAGATCCGATGAGTGCACTTGACCCAATGTTCACGGTGGGAACATTACTCACATCAGCCATCCGTGCTCATAAAAAAGTAACCGATTCGGCTGCCGAAAAAATTGCCCACGAATGCCTTGCTGATGCTGGTATTGAAGACCCGCGTCGTCGCTTTGGTGAGTTTCCGTTTCAATTGTCAGGGGGCGTATCACAGCGTGTGATGATTGCTCTAGCGTTAGTTAATAACCCTAAGATCCTCATTGCCGACGAGCCAACAACTGCTCTTGACGTGACCGTTCAGGCGCAGATTCTTGAACGACTCAAAGATCTCAAGAACGAACGCGGCATGAGCATTATGCTGATTACGCACAATCTGGGTGTAGTTGCATCCGTGGCCGATCGTATGGCAGTGATGTATACCGGTGAAATTGTCGAGATTGGTAGTGTCCAAAACGTTTTTAGTGTGCCACAACACCCGTATACAACAGGATTGCTTGGGGCGGTTCCACGACTTGGAAGCAACTCCGTGGCTTTAGTGCCGATTATTGGTCGAGTACCGCTACCTGACAACTTGCCGAAAGGTTGTACGTTTGCTGACCGATGTGGTCGGGTAGTACCAGAATGTGGAGTTAATCGTCCCGAATTGGTGTCGCGAGGTGCCGCTGAGGTTCGTTGTTTCAATCCGTTTAGATAAGCGAATACTGTTCCCATGTCGAAGCGTATACCCATTGAGTTCACTTCATCAACGACCGAAATAATTCGTGGTATTCACATTGCCCGTACAGGAGCCAATCCAATTTTGCTTGTCCATTCATTTGATGCTGATCTTGACGAATACGGTTCGCTTCCTGAGCGATTGTTTGAGAGAGGTTATGAACCAATTGCAATTGACTTAATCGGCCACGGGCTGTCTGACGGTGTGCACGAACTTTCACGTGTGCGTGCCGATCTTCAAAGTGTGGTGCAGCAGATCGGTACTAAGGGCGGCGCAATTGGATGTGTTATGTCTGGTCGGGCAGGGACGGCTGGTGCTCACATCGGTCGTGATGACAATGTTGTGGCCCAAATATTTGTTAACCCTGAGCTTGATGAGACGATTATGAATCGTGAGCATCGGAGTCAGTCGATTCGAATGATTATTCACGGCGATGATCCAAATATCGCGGCTACAAAAACGAAGAATTTTTTCTCTTATTTGCTCGGTGATAAAATGATGGTGTTGTCATCAGACTCACAATTAGGTCTTGCGCAACTTAGTCAGGTAGATCACATTCGCAATCATGTTGAACTCTTTTTTCATCGATATTTAAGCCAAAAGCCTGAAACCAGACCAATTGGACCTTCAAAGGACGGATCAGTATGAGCAAAGTTGTTGATGCACATCTTCACCTGTTTCGATCGTTGAGTGATCAATTCCCGCGCACGACATATCCGATCATGGCCGAAGCTGATCGAGAAGAACTTGCAGAAAAATTATTAGCCGAAATGGCCAATGCAGAGGTTGACCACGCAATAGTCGTACCACTTTCCAGAGACGATGAATATTTGCGCGAAGTACTTGCATCGCATCCTGGAAAGTTCGTGGGTGTGGGTGTGTTCGATCACTTAAAACCTGACAGCGTGAGTTCTCTTGAGAAACGACTATCCCTTACCAATCTGCAAGGATTACGTTTTTTTGGGTTAGAAGCAACTTACGAAACCGATGTTAGAAAACTTGGGTGTTACAGAGTGCTTGAGTACATGGCCGAAGCAGGGATGGTGGTTTGGTTTTATGGAGACCTAGTTCAACTTGCGGCGCTAGAACGAGTGATGACATTTTTGCCATCGCTGAAAGTTGTTTTGAACCATTGTGGGTTTCTCCCCGACATGCACGCCGAGATGAGAATTGATGAGCATCGCCGTCCACATTTTGATGTGGAGCTTCCCCCAAAAGATTTAGCAGTAGTTGAACAAATGGCAGGCCAGTTTTCGAATCTATACGTACATTTTTCTGGACAGTATGCTTTCACACATAACGAGTATCCATTTACAGACTTTGCCGAGATTGCGCAACGTCTGCGTGCAGCATTTGGCGCAGAGCGAATGCTTATGGCCTCGGACTGGCCATGGATTGAATTTGAACCCGGATACGCTCAGGCCCTAAAACTGGTCGATATATTGTTGCCGTCTTTGACGCCAACTGAACGCGAAGCCATCAGGGGAGCAACGGCTCTTTCGCTGTTTCGCTTCTAAGTTTTTATTAAGCCCATTCTTTTATCGCATTTGCTATTCGATTGGCGCCTATTTCGAGGTTGCTTTCACTTGAGGCAAGAGAGACGCGTACAAAGTTTCCTGATCCAGGTCCGAAGGCCGATCCAGGCACTACTGCAACACGTTTTTCGGTGATCATTCGAGACACGAAATCGAGATCTGACATCCCGGAGGCAGTTATCTCGACCATGGTGTAAAACGCGCCAGTTGGTCGTGCATATTGCACTCCGTGCTCATCGAAAATTTTAGTGACAAGTTTTGCTCGCTTGGCGTATGCAGATCGCATATCAGCCACGCATGTTTGATCACCCGTGATTGCTGCAAGCGCTGCTTTTTGCGCCATGGAGTTGACGCACGAGGTAATTGGTTCTTGGGCACGAAGAATGTGATTCACGATTGTCGAGGGACCGGTGAGGTATCCGACACGCCATCCTGTCATTGCATAGGTCTTTGAGAAACTGAATACGCTGATGACTCGACCCTCTTTGTCAAATGGTTGGAGTGAAACGGGCGGTTCTTCAAAATAGATTTCGTCATAGACCTCGTCGGAGATCACCCAGATGTTGTGCTTGTTTGCCACTGCGAGTATCTCAATAAGTTGGTGTTCGGGAATTACTGCGCCGCTTGGGTTTCCTGGCGAGTTCAGCAAGAGTACCTTCGTACGCGACGTGATCTTGGACTCGATGTCGGCTGCTGTCGGGACTAAATCGTTTTCAATTCTTAATGGGTAAAAGACGGGAGTGGCACCAAGCAGAATTGTCATTTGCAAGTAATTCGGCCAACTTGGATCGGCAAGTAGAACTTCGTCTCCGTTGTTGAGAAGCGCAGTGAGTGAACTAAACACGGCCGCCACACCGCCCGGCGTGACGACAATTTGTTCTGGTGTTACTGTAATTTTGTTGCGATCACGTAGTTTTCGCGCGAGTCCTTCCCGTAAATCGGCGATGCCAGCATTTGGTGTGTACTTTGTGAAGTCAGAATCCATTGCTGAAGCTGCTGCATCTTTGATGTGTTGAGGAGTAGGGAAACTTGGTTCACCAACTTCAAGTCGAATGCAATCTGGGTACTTACTTGCCTCGTCAAACACTCGGCGGATGCCTGAGCGCGGCAAATGCTGAACCGCATTGGATACCTCTGGTGACAGCATTGGTTTATGTTGCAGGGTAGTGACAAGAAACCTGGTGTTGAAAGGATACGGTTTCGAGTTCGGGCGATTCGTTGGTGCATCGATCTTTGCCCACACCGACATGGCATCGGTTTGCGAACTGGCAACCGGAGTGGGTTCCTGCTGAGTTTGAAATATCGCCACGCAAAACGATTCGCTTACGCTTGCGCTCGAGATCAACATCTGGAATAGGACTAGCGGAAAGAAGTGCCTGGGTGTACGGGTGCGCTGGGTTTGAAAAGAGATCATCAGCCAATCCGCATTCGACAATCTTGCCAAGATACATAACTGCGACTTCATCAGCAACGTGTTGGACGACGGCTAGATCGTGAGAAACAAATAGGTAGGTAAGGTTGAGTTTTTCTTGCAGACCAATGATCAGGTTCAAGATTTGTGCCTGAACAGAAACGTCGAGAGCTGAAACAGGCTCATCAAGAATCAATACCGAAGGTTCGAAAGCAAGTGCTCGTGCAATTCCCACTCGTTGACGTTGTCCCCCTGAGAATTCGTGCGGATAGCGATCTACGAGTATTGGATCGAGCCCAACAAGATCGAGTATTTCGTTCACGCGTGTCTTACAGGCGCGTCGGTCAAGGCCAAGGTGAGTTCGTAACGGCTCGGAGACGGTTTGGAACACTGACATACGGGGGTTGAGTGATCCATAAGGGTCTTGAAACACAACCTGCATACTGCGCCGAACTGCTGTCAAATCTGCTTTGCTCAGCGACAAAATGTCGCGCGGTTGACTATTGAGAGAGT
The DNA here is from genome assembly GCA_013204455.1 of Acidimicrobiaceae bacterium. GTDB lineage: Bacteria > Actinomycetota > Acidimicrobiia > Acidimicrobiales > Ilumatobacteraceae > BACL27. Next base: position 8,163 of record JABMNW010000192.1, on the reverse strand, counting down.
TATCACTTCGTAATAGAATTTCACCAGAAGTCGGCTCAATCAGTCGCAAGATTGCTCTGACGAGAGTTGTTTTGCCACAACCCGACTCGCCAACTAGACCGAGTGTCTTACCTGCTGGAATCTCAAGCGAGATGTCTTTCAGAACCTCAATAGATGTTTTTTTCTTGAGCGCAAGAGCTCCTCGTTGGACGTACGAATGCCGAAGGTGACGTATAGAAATGGCGCTCGGAGATGTAGATACATCCGCAGTGGACAACGTCACAGTGAAGATGCTATAACATATAATGTGTTAGTGCAATTTGAAGTAAGTGTGACTTTCAATTGTCTACTTGATTGGGGTGTGTGAGATGAGCGAGGAATATCGCGGAAAAATGGGTGGGTTAGACGACGCGGAGCGAGACACTTTCTTGGCTGGTGATGCTCTTGCACGTCTCGCAGTTTTAAAAGCAGATGGGTCGCCATATGTAGTTCCTGTTTGGTATCACTGGGACGGACATTCGTTATGGTTCATCGGACGCGAGCGCTCCGAATGGTGTTCGTGTATTCAGCGCGATCCAAGAGTTGCGGTTGTAATTGACAAAGAACATGGCCGACCAGATACCAGTAGCGGCACGATGTCTCAAATTCCAAAGATAATGTCCGAAGGCATGGCAGAAGTAATAGAAACTCCGAATGTTGGTGGTAAGTGGGTTGCGATTTGCGAAAAAATGGCTATTCGCTATCTCGGAGAGAATGGTCCGTCCTATTTACAATCGACGCTGAACCAGCCACGATGGTTGATTCGGCTGACGCCAACTAAATTCACCACATGGAAAGGTGTTGGTTGGGCCAAGAAATATTGGGTCGAGGGATCCGGTGGGCCAACATTTGATGAAGCACACGGATTAAAAAAGTAGTTTCTTCATCCAATTAAGAGTTCTTGAGTTCCATTCTTCGGGCATCTCGTGAAATGCGATGTGGCTTGATTGTGGTCCTGTAAATATTAAGAAATCGGCGTGTGGAATTCGGGAATGGACTTCTCGGCCGTAGCGAGTTGGCACTTGCCAATCCATTTCACCTGAAGTAATCAATGTCGGCGCCTTCACAGTGTTTAGTCGGTCCAGTGCATTATGTGTTTTATCAGCATAAAAGTGTCCGAGTAGTCCGCTTTTCGTGGGTGGATTTGGATTTTCGAGGATGAATCCTCTTTCGAATGCTGCCACATCATCTGGTCGTTCATTTATGAAATGTGGACTCGCGACCCACAGCAATGCGGTTCGAATGTAACTCTCGAGGTCGTCATGAATGACCGGAAATTCCATCGAATCGATCATTCGACAAAACCACTCGTCTGATCGTCCCCATGTGCAATGTAGTTGCAGCGAACTAACCATTTGAGGATAGTTAATGGCAAATTCTTGTGCCGTTGCGGATCCAAGAGAAAGACCAGAAATATGTGCTGAGTCAATGCCGAGGATCTTGAGAAGCGCGGCCGCATCGTCGGCTAGAACTCTCATGCTGTAAGTCGTTGGATCAGACGGACTAGTAGATAGTCCAGTACCTCGTGCGTCGTAAGTGATCACAGAGAAGTCAGATTTGTAGGCGGCCACTTGCGAGGACCATGTCGAGTGGTCAGCGGCAGTACCCATAATCAATAGCAGTGGAGGTCCATCACCAGATATCTCATAAAACATGTTGATGCCAGTCGGCAACGCAACCATCGGCATGTCTTTATCCTTCCACTTTGTTAAACACCAAATTGAATTCGAGAAGCCCATTTGCTTCTGTAAAAATAAAAACCACTGGGACTGATGGGTTGGGGATTCCCCACTCAGAAAAACGAATTGGAATCTGGCCGGTAATAGTGATTATTGCATTATTGAGACTTGCTGAAACAAAAAAAACGACTTCTTTTGTTATTCCGCGGAGCGTCAAGTTTCCAACAGCAGATTTTAAAATCATTTCACCTGGCTCTGGTGTTTGGAGAAGAAAAATTGAACGTTTAAGTTCGAAGAAAGCCTTAGGGTACGTATCGGTATCCATTATTCTTCCATTAAATTGGGCGTCTCGTTGACCGCGATCGCTCTGGAGTGTTTTCATGTCCACTTCAAATGACGCGTTTTTGACTTCCAAATTGGAGATACTGAGCGAACCAGAAACAGATTCTGTTCGACCAACAGTTTCAAGTTTTCGCAATACAATTTGTTCTTTAACGCGGTAACCAACTTTTGAGCTGGAAGATACTGTCCATAGCCCTGCAATATCTACTACCGAACTGTTTGGATTGAAAGTTTCCTGGCCATTTTGTAGTTCACTAAATGGAGCCGGCGCATCCTCGCTAATAATATTGATGTAAACCCAAGGTCCGACCACGAGAACGAATATTACAACTGAAATTAAATAAATTAACTTTTGGATTCTTTTAGTCGGACTCATTTTGTATCAAGTGAAACAGCTAATTTTTGAATGAGGTGTCTCCAGTTCTCCGAAGAGTCACGCTGAGCGCACTCGTTATTGACGATAATCCTTGAAGCGATAGCTTCAAATTCGAAACGTGAAGTTATTGAAATTGACTCAAGGATCATAAAAATGTTGTCGAATGTTTTGTGAAGACGACCAAGTAATTTAATATCTATAAGAGCATTTGCTTTTCTTAAACTCTCAATACTAAAAAATATGATTCCATCCGACATGCTATTACGAACAATATTATCGAAACCCGATTGGCTAGTGATTAGCTCGTCGTCAAGGACTAGTTCTTTCAATAGTTGGCCATTGCAATTGCGCAGAAAAATATTCAGTGCTTTCTTTTGGTCCTCGAGCGTCGGGGCACGCTTGATTCCCGGCTCTGGATAGGGTCCCTCGCTGAATTTATGAAGGACTCCAAGGTATTGCTTCATTCGAGTTGCTCTCTTAGCTGAAAATCAAGTCCGAGATTTGTCAATGGCGAGGTCTTAAGAATCTTAAAATATCTAAGAGGGTCTTTTAAACCCAATGGTGAAAAAAGATTTTTGTACCTGATATTTAGTGATAGTCGAGATTCATTTTCTTTATTAATGATTGAGCCGTGGAATAGTCCAGACCAAAAAAGTAATGCACTTCCAAAAGGGACTTCCATGAGTTCTGCGTGCTCTAAAAGAATTTCGTCAAAACCCTTTTTGTCATTTGGATGACTAGAAAAATATTCGATTGCTTTTTGAGAGTAGTGGCGATTCAGCACATACATACTTTTTGTTTGAAAGCAGTCAACAAAAGGTAGCCATACGATCACCTCGTAGGGCGAATTTGCGGGGGCATCCCTATGTAGCTCTGTCGGCACTGGGTATTCCGGAGGTTGGAAAACAATATTTGGAGTTTGTTGAACCAAGACGTCAAAACCAACGAGGGGTTCTAGGTGCGATTTAAATATTTCATAAATTAGTTGTCCACTGTCAATCTGCTCTGAGATGTTTGTAGTTAATTTTAATCGAAACTTATTTGCGGCTTCAGGAGATTCGAAACATTCATGAAGAAAATTTAAATCTCTATCTACCTCGCTTGGTGTCTTACCTAAAAGTTTGAATGATAGATCTCGAACTTGTTTTCTGAGGTGAGTAAGCGCCGATAAGTCATCGGCCTGAACTATTTCGAATCCATCAGTTTGGAAGGAATGTTTCATCGAGTTGACCGGCCGAAAGTGTGTGCTTCTTCGTCTTTTAAAACTTAGTTTATATGTTGATTAGGTTCAAGTTTTTGAATACTTTCACTTGACTCAAAACCAGCACGCACCAGTCTCGCTGTGGTTTCGAGATGTACCGTTAGTGCTTTTGCGGCTTCAAGATTATTTCCTACTGCCAGATGCTTAACGATTTCATGATGCTCAGCGTCGGCTGCATCATGACGATATTTTAGAGAAAGACGTTGGTATCTGTCAGCATGAGCCCATAGTTGCTCAATAAGTTTGAGTCGTCTCGGTGAGTTTGATTTATTGTAAATGCTAAAGTGAAACTCGTAATTTAGCTTGATTACTTTATTATTTTCACCGAGTTGACGGCTCTCTGCCATTTTCTCAAGAATTGTCTCTAATATGCTGATGTCTTTTGCAGTAAATTGTTCTGCACTTGCAACGGCCCCTGCTTCGAGCTCGATACGAATCAAGTAGAGATCATCAAGGTCGCTTACTGAGAGCGATGTCACCCATACACCGCGATTATGTATGTATGTAACTAATCCTTCGGATTCGAGTGCGCGCATGGCTTCACGTATTGGAATAAAACTGGTACCACACTGTTCGGCGATTAACTTGGGAAGTAGTTTCGAGTCCGCAGGGTATTCGCCACTAACAATGTTGGATCGAATGTGAGTGAGAACTTGTTCTACTGAACTGTCATCTACTTTAGATTTTGTTTTAGTCATCAATCAGCCGTTCGATTTATTTGATTAGTTAGTCTAGGCATCAACGGCCAGCTACCTTCTCGGTGAATTTAAGCACCATTTGGTGGACAATGTGAAACTATTTGCAATACGTAGGGCAATGATTTCATCGTATGGCCGTGTTGCAATTTGAAGACCAATGGGTAGACCGTTTGAATCGATTCCGCAGGGAACACTGATCGCTGGTTGACCAGAGACGTTAAATGGCGCGGTAGTGCGAACATATGAAACCGAAATATCTTCAACCGAATTGCCGAATAGAAAATCGTTTTGTCCCTTTGCTGCGGCTGTTGCCGGCAGAGTCGGGGTAATTACTGCGTCTAGATTCTTTTCTTCGAACATTCGACGAATTGCTCCAGTAATTATTTTGCGACCTTGACTCGCTCGAAGGTAGATGCTTCTTGGGATCACCCGACCAGCTATTAAAAGAGTCTTAATTGATTGGCTAATTAGTTCTGGGTGATTCTGTAATGAATTCAAGTGGTAATCACTGGCTTCGAGTGGAATTATGCCGAACTCGACTGCGAGTGTGTGCTCTAGTTCGGGGATATCTATGTTGATACAGATCGCACCTAATTGTTGAATCTGAGATATTGCGCTCTCGAAAGATTGCTCTACATCGGGTTGCATTGGAGAAAAAGGTTTTCCTGATAAAATCCCGATGCGCATTCCAGAGATTCCGCTATTCAATTGACTTGTGTAGTCATCTGGAAGATTTCGTAATAAGTTGCTTGAGTTTGATCTAACTAGCGCATTCAAAACCAGAGCGCAGTCTTCGACGCTAGCCGCAAGAGGGCCGATGTGGTCTAGCGAAACCGATAAGGGCTCAACACCTGTTGTCGAGATCAAACCATATGTTGGTTTGAGACCGACGACTCCGCAAAGTGAGGCCGGAATTCTTATTGATCCGCCAGTATCGCTGCCAAGTGCAGCACGAACGTATCCACACGCAACTGCAACTCCTGAGCCACCGCTTGAGCCACCGGGAATGTATTTTGTGTTCCAGGGATTTGATGCTGGCGGACTGACGACTCCGCAAGCAAGTTCGTGGGATGTTGTCTTACCCGCAATTATTGCGCCGTTGGTTTTTAATGCATTAGTAACTTTGGCATCAACTTGTTGAATTTTGCTCGAATATAATTTTGAACCACATTGAGTTGGGTATCCAGCGACATTAATAATGTCTTTGATACCAATTGGGACTCCATGCAATGGTCCGAGATAGTTGCCAAGTGCAATTAGGTCATCTGATGCTTTTGCCCCTGCCAGTAAAAGCTCTGGGTTTATTGTGGAAAACGCCCCAAGATTTGCATCTCGTGCTGAGACATCATTAATTAGATCACTGACAATTTCAAAAACTGAAAGCTCACGGGATTGAATTTGTTCACCGAGCTCTCGAATTGAGTTTGAAATCATTTTTGCCAGGCTGGGTCGAAACTTAGAGTTTCGTCAACTTTTGAGTCTTTGAGAAGTTGATCAAGACCAAGATCTAGTTGCGAGCGACCGTCAAAGTCTCGGGCGATTGCTTCAATTTCTGAACCAGAAACGATTATCCCGTCAGAGTCAAGTTTTGCTTTGATAGTTGATATCAAGTCGTTAGGCATTTTTGGCGACCGCCACAATGTCAACTTCAAGGCGCAACCCAGGTAGGCCCAACGCTGCTGCTTGAACTGCCGTTACGGCAGGGAACTTATTTGTAGCAAAAATTGTTTTACGAATCTCGATTTCTTCGCTGAGTTCTCTGACGTCTTGCAAATAGTAATTAATCTTGACGATGTCTTCGATCGATGAACCGGCCGCAGCCAATGCGATTGCGATATTTTTCCAGACTTGTATTGCTTGTTCTTTCGTTGTTGTGCCAACGATCGAGCCATTTTCGTCAAGAGCAACTTGGCCAGCGAGATAGAGCGTCTGACCTGTCCTTACGACGTATGAATAAGGTTCAAGCGGCTTAACTAGGCCAGAAATATTATTATAATATTTGATCACGAATAGATGGTATCAATTGACTCCCGTCAAACTGCTACTGGCTATGGTATCGAGGTTGCAGTAGTAGTTGTCGTTGTTTCTGGTGGCACCGTGACTGGAACGGTCGTCGTCGTGGTTGTCGTGGTTGTCGTAGTAGGTGTAGTGGCGATGATGTGTCGTTCGTACAAACTGTTGGCGAGTCTGCGATATAACCTAGCGCGCACGGCATAACCCCTTGGGGTTAGGTGGACTTTATCAAATGCCATCCAGCGTGGATGTTTGGCAATGTTCGTGTACCAATCTTCGATCACTAAATTCGGAAACTCCGGGGCAATTCGATTTAGTACTTTGTTGAACAACACGCTGCGTTTAGTAATCGCTGGAGTGTCGCGCCGATTTACAGTAAGCCAAGTGACTGGTACATTGCCAATCGTCTTTAGCATGTCGCGGATGATTAATTCGTATACAGCCTCTTTGGTTTCGAGCGCGACGTCGTTACTGCCGAGCGCGACAATCACGGCATTTGCGGTCAGTCCTTTGGCACTTAATTTTTTAAAAGTTTTAACGCCAGAAAATCTGGTGGAAAAGTTTGGTGTGGGGAAGGCAACTCGGCGCGAGTACTGGCCGTCGATTACAACATTTGCCCATTGGGCATCGGCCACGATCAGACTTCGAGACTTAGCAAAGTATTCGGTCCCCCAAGTAATGCTGTCACCAAGAATTAAAAGTGATGGCCCGGTGTTGGCCGCAAACGGCGAACTAATTCCGGCACCAATTGTTAATCCTCCCGCAATCACGAAAAGTAACAATCGTCGGCTTAATCGCCGGTTTAATCGGATAGTCCGACTCATACGTGAGCTGGATCTCCCCAAACCCGAAACACGAGCGACGGCCCCGCGAGTTGCAACGTCTCGTTGTGTCGAAGAATGCATGCCTGTCCTTGTTGTAGCGAGCCGGCGTGGCCCTGAACGCATAAATATATTTCTACCTCGTGTTCAGCCTCAACTGACATGGCGCTTTTCACAGTGATGCGCTGTACGCCAAACGGTGCACTGGGGATTTCGTAGATCGCTGTATCGCCAAAAGTGGCTGGCGGAGTCACCGAACGAGGAGCCTCTGAATTGAAGTTAGCTGTAGCGAAAAATGCGTTGATGTCGATGTGTTTAGTAGTGAAAGCAGCGCGCATCACATTGTCGCTGCTAGGCATTACTTCCACGGCCATTCCGCTTAAATACGAGTGCACATTTCCTGGCTCGAGAAATACCGCGTCGCCGGGTTGCAACACGACGTGGTTCATTAACAATGCAACAAGAAGGCCTCCCGAGTTTGGATACAAACTGGCCAGCGTTTGCAGATGCTTTGGCAGATTCTTTGGCAGATTCGTCCGCATAGTGTGCGACTGATCGCCAAGAGCCCAGCGCACGCATTTCTCTAACCCACTAGTTTGTAATTGTCTGGCGAGTTCGGTCCAACCATTTTGTTTGGCTAGTGCGAGGGATTGCTCAACTGGTGCAAATCCACACAGCATTTCAAACTTTGACAGTGCGCACAAAAGTTCCGGTTTGGCCGCCTGGTCTCGATAAACACGATTGGGAGCAGTTCGATCGATGCCGAGAGTATTTTCGCGGGCAAAACCAACTAATGCTTGTGCGGTAGATGGATGAGTTTGTAGGGAAAGCGGTTTAGCAACTGCAATAAGTTTTACCAAAAATGTAAGATCGCCGACTATGGATTTAAGAGGTGAAATTCCATTTCCAGTTTGCAAAGTTGAATGGCCATCTGGGTGTGTGCCGAACCAAAGTT
>JABMNW010000191.1 GCA_013204455.1 Acidimicrobiaceae bacterium | reverse complement strand
GCGTGGGTCTGGCCATCGTGATGTCACGACCTTGCCACGCGTGTAGAAGTTGATGCCCTCTGGGCCATACATATGTTGGTCACCAAACAGCGATGCCTTCCAGCCACCAAATGAGTAGTACGACACAGGAACAGGGATCGGCACATTGACACCAACCATTCCGACATTTACTTCGTATTGAAACTGACGGGCCACGCCACCATCACGAGTGAAAATCGCAGTTCCGTTACCGAACTGGTTGTCGTTGATTGTTTGCAAACCTTCGTCGTAACTCTCAACGCGCATCACAGTGAGCACCGGACCAAAAATTTCTTCGTCGTAACATTTCATGCCAGGCTTGACATGGTCAATCAGACTTGGATTAAGGAAGAAGCCTTCGTCTTTGGCCTTGTCTGTACCGTCGATAATTACTTTGGCGCCTTCTGCATTGGCGTTAGTTACATAACCTGCAACCTTGTCACGATGTTCGCGACTAATCAGTGGTCCCATTTCGCTTGCTGGATCTGTGCCGGCGCCAACCTTAATATTTGGCACGCGGTTTTTGATGCGCTCAACTAATGCATCAGCCACACTGTCTACTACAAGCACCACGGATACAGCCATGCAACGTTCGCCGGCAGAACCGTACGCTGCACTGATCGCTGCATCGGCTGCCATATCTAGGTCGGCATCGGGCAGAACCAGCATGTGGTTCTTGGCTCCGCCAAGTGCTTGCACACGCTTGCCATTTTTTGTTCCCGTCTCGTAGACGTAACGCGCAATCGGGGTGGATCCAACAAAACTTATTGCAGAGATATCTGGGTGTTCAAGCAAACGATTAACCGCAACTTTGTCACCGTGCAGAACACTGAATACGCCGTCGGGAAGACCCGCTTGACGCAGTAGGTCGGCAATAAACATTGCCGCTGACGGATCCTTTTCACTTGGCTTCAAGATGAACGTATTGCCACACATGATCGCATTGGCGAACATTCACATTGGCACCATCGCTGGAAAGTTGAATGGAGTGATACCCACAACAACACCAAGAGGTTGACGAATTGAATAAACATCTACACCTGTTGACGCTTGTTCGGAATATCCGCCCTTAAGCATTGCTGGAACTCCGCAAGCAAATTCGATATTCTCGAGACCTCGTGCAACTTCTCCAAGTGCATCACTTGGCACCTTTCCATGCTCAAGCGTTAGCAACGAAGCAATCTCTTTGCGATTGGCATCCACTAATTCACGCATCCGAAACATAATCTCGGCGCGGCGCGACAGGTTTGTTGCACGCCATGCAGGGAAAGCCGTTTTGGCTGATGCAATAACCAAATCCGCATCGGCGGCACTGGCGAAATCAACCTCGGCCTGTTGTTTACCGGTTGCAGGATTGAAGACTTTTCCAGATTTACCTGATGTGCCAGCGACAACTTTGTTATTAACCCAATGACTAATGCGATTCATGATTGCTCCTGTTTTGTCTACCGATTATGAATATGAATTGAGTGCGACGAATTAGTTGAGATACTGACATAGCCCACGTTTAATGAACTTGCCATGTCCTTTGCGGCCAGTGTATTTATCGTTTTCGATAACGATCATTCCTCGCGATAGAACAGTGTCCACCTTGCCGTCGATCACGGTTCCTTCCCATGAAGAGTGATCCATGTTCATGTGGTGCTTGTCGTTGATGCCAATCTTGGTTTTGTTGTTTGGATCCCACACCAAAATGTCGGCATCTGAACCTGGAGCGATGACACCCTTTTGTGGATACATGCCAAACATCCGCGCCGGTGTTGTACTGCACGTCTCAACCCAGCGCTCAAGCGAGAGTTCGCCCTGCACCACTCCCTGATAGATCAGTTCCATTCGGTGCTCAACCCCGCCCATACCATTCGGAATCTTGGAAAAGTTGCCCAGCCCAAGTTCTTTTTGATCCTTGAAACAGAATGGACAATGGTCGGTGCTGACGATTGCGATTTCGTTCATCCGCAAGCCCTTCCACAAATCGCCATGGTGATCGTGCTTGTCGTGCTTACTGCGTATTGGTGGCGAGCAGACAAACTTTGCGCCCTCAAAACCTGGGCGAGCCAAGTGATCTTCGAGTGTCATGTATAGATATTGCGGGCAGGTTTCACCAAACACATTGAGACCTTCGTGGCGCGCCTCGGCCAAAGCACTAAGCGCCTCGGATGCCGACATATGCACGATATATAGCGGCACATTACCTGCAACTTTTGCCAAAACGATTGCTCGGTTGGTGGCCTCACCTTCGAGCAAACTTGGCCTGGAATACGAGTGATATTTCGGATCGGTTTGCCCGCGCGCGAGATATTGCTGTACAAGTACGTCGATCGCAATTCCGTTTTCGGCGTGCATCATGATCGTCGCGCCACTTTCGCTGGCAGTTTGCATCGCGCGCAAAATCTGACCATCATCACTATAAAACACGCCCGGGTATGCCATGAACAATTTAAAACTGGTGACACCTTCGTGATCGACCAGGTAAGTCATGTCTTTGAGCGACTGCTCATCTACCCCGCCGATGATTTGGTGGAATGCATAATCGACTGCGCAATTTCCACCTGCTTTGCGATGCCACGTGGCAAGACCTTCATGCACATTTTCGCCATAACGCTGCAACGCCATATCCACAATGGTTGTTACCCCACCCCATGCCGCGGCAATCGTCCCAGTTTCAAATGTGTCGACCGCGGCAGTTCCACCGAATGGAAGTTCCATATGCGTGTGCACATCGATGCCACCCGGGACAACGTACTTACCAGTTGCATCAATCGTCTTATCAACTGTGATATTCAGCGTATCGGCTTTACCGCGCTCGAGTAGCGCTGTGATTTTCTCGCCATCAATCAACACATCAATCTCATGTCGCCCAGTTGGGCTGATGACTGTGCCGTTCTTGATAAGTATGCGAGCCATCTAATTACCGTGCAACGATTTCGTCGTAAGCATCCGGACGACGATCGCGGTAAAAAGCCCAACGATCACGAACCGTCTTTATTTTGTCCATGTCCAGATCGCGAACGATCAATTCTGGCTTGTGCGGATCACCTTGGTTGCCGACGAACTTTCCTTCTGGATCAACGAAATAACTCTGACCATAGAAGTCATCATCACCGAGTGGCTCGATACCGACTCTGTTGATTGCGCCGACGTAATACATGTTGGCAACTGCTGCTGCTGGT
>JABMNW010000190.1 GCA_013204455.1 Acidimicrobiaceae bacterium | reverse complement strand
TTGTTGGTGCGCCCCACTTCTTGCTGAGCACCACATTGCGACCTTTTGGTCCGAGCGTTACGCGCACGGCGTCGGCGAGTTTGTTCATTCCTCGTTCGAGTGCACGGCGGGCTTCTTCGTCAAAAGCAATGATTTTGGACATGTTCTAATCCTCCGGTTGAGTCTTTATGGCTGGGGGTTTGAGAGTTAGCACTCTATCTAGGAGACTGCTAAATCAACACCGCTAGTTGTTTAGCCACCAGCAACGGCAGGAATAATAGACACCGTCTGACCGTTAACGACCTTGGTCTCCAAGCCTTGAAGATAACGCACATCGTCATCGGCGACGAACACATTGACAAACTTATGTAATTTGCCCTCGTTATCAAGCAGCCGATCAGAAAATCCAGGATAAGCAGTGTCTAGACCTTTAAGTACTTCGGCCAGTGTTGCGCCTTCAACCTGCACGGTGGATACACCACCAGAAATTGGACGCAACGTGGTTGGGATTCGAACTGTGACGGTCATTTGCCAAACGCTATCTGCATTTGGCCGTAACGCGCAGGTTATATTGCGACAGGCTTCAGCGCGACATTGATTAGATCGTTCGCTGAGAAACGAACTCAGCAAGTTCGCATAATGCGTCTTTAGCCGCTTGTGTAATTGGTGCGAGACGAACTGCATCAATCGCTTGGTTTGTTAGCAGGGCGATCTTGACTTCAAGTTCGTCTAATGCACCAGTTTCTTTGATCACATCTTGCACTTTGTTAATTGCCGTGTCGCTAATCGACGGCGAGCCAACAAGATCCAGCACGGCGCGTTGCGCGGCGTTTGCCCGCTCAAATGCCATCGCCAAAAGTGGCGTCGGCTTTCCTTCACGCAGATCATCGCCAACTGGTTTACCCGTCAAATTTTCACCGCCGTCGCCGAATGCTCCCAATACATCATCGCGCATCTGAAACGCATCCCCGAGTGGAAGCCCGTAATTCGATAATGCAGACAACAACACAACTGCGCGATCTGGTTGCGCAAGTATTGCTCCAAGATGTAACGGTCGCTCAATTGTGTACTTCCCACTCTTATAGCGACAAACGCGCTCGGCTTTGATCAATCGTCGCTCTCGTTGCGCCGAACCGAGTAGATCTAAATACTGACCAATATTTAATTCGACACGCATCTCGTTCCAGATTTGCATGGCTTCGTGTGATGCACTAGTCATTAATTGATCGGCATAGACAAATGCCAGGTCGCCGATCAAAATTGCAGCACCTTCACCGAATCGCCGCGAGTCACTTGCCCATTTATTGTCTAGATGTGTTCTTGTATACCTCGTATGCGTCGTTGGCTCACCGCGGCGAGTTATAGAGCCATCAATCACATCATCATGTAACAACGCGGAAGCATGCAATAGTTCTAGAGCCATCTGCGCATCTAAAAGCTTTGTCGAATGCTCATCGCCACCTGCACCGACGAATCCCCAATAACAAAACGCCGGACGAAGACGCTTACCGCCAGCGCTTACAAGTTGAATGATCTCGTCGAGTGGCAGGCCAAGATCTGCGTCAAGTGCCGACCAACGATTTTTCTCTGTACTCAGAAACTCACCCAGGCGCGTGTCAACCTGTCCGGCAATAGTTTTCAGCCAACTCGGCGGGTTCGAGGCCACGCCCTAGGTTACGCCTAGTTACTCTTGCGCCAGACCCTTAACAACATCTTCGATTTGTAGTTTTGCATTACCGATGCGTTCGCGACATAACTCGATGAGTTGCGATGCTCGTTGCACATGTGTTGCAAGTTTGTCAACATCGACATCGTTATCCTCAAGTTCGGCGAGGATCGACTCGAGTTCTTCTAGGGCTTGGGAATAGCCAATTATTTCGTCGCCTTTATTCTTCGCCATTTTTGTTGCCTTTCGTTGAAATTTCTTTGATAGTGCTTGATGTTGATCCAGCCGAAAACGTCGTTACCAGTGTGTCACCGACTTTTAAGTTCGTAACATCACGCACTACAACTCCGGATGCGTTTCGGGTAATGCTCCACCCGCGAGCCATAGTGCTGCGCGGATCGAGTAGTCGCACTCGATCGGCTAACGCATTTAACGAACTTTGCCCTGCCTGTAATACATCTTC
>JABMNW010000189.1 GCA_013204455.1 Acidimicrobiaceae bacterium | reverse complement strand
GTTACAGGTCGTATCGAAAAGGGTTATCGCCTAATGGGCGCAGAACTCGAGAGCGAATACAACCCAGTCGAAGCCGGACTAGCGCGAGCAAAAGTCAAATCTGCTGACTTCATCGGCAAGACTCCGTATCTCAAGGCGCGCGAAGAAAAGCCGTGTGCAGTTATGTGCACGCTTGAAATGTTGGATCAGACAAGCAAGTTAGGCATCAAGCGCTTCCCTACCGGTGGCAACGAACCAATCCTCACAAAAACTGGTGAGCGCATTGTGGACGCCAAAGGTCGTGTCTCACGCGTAACAACTGCCGGCGCGGCTCCATCGCTTGGCAAATATTTGTTGCTTGCATATCTCACTCCAGAACATGCCGTAGAAGGCAACGAATTGCGTGTGATGTATATGAACGAGTTGTTTCCAGTGCGCGTCGCGCGTGTCGGCAGTCAACCGCTATTTGACCCAACCGACTCGCGCATGAAGAACTGATCGCGGACTTAAGGAATCGCAATGAATATTCTCGTCTGTGTTAAGCGAGTACCAGCACCGGGTGCGCGAATCAACATCACCCAAGACGCCCAACAAGTTGATACAGCGTTCCTTGGGTTCACTATTAGCCCTCATGAAGAATGTGCCGTCGAACAAGCGGTGCAACTCGTCGAAAAACATGGTGGCGAAGTGACTGTGCTAACACTTGGACCACTAGAAGCCGAAGAACAGTTACGCACTGCCGTAAGCACGGGCGCAGTCAAGGCAGTTCTGATACCAATTGATGTCCAAGACTGGGATCCGCAACGTACAGCAGATGCAATTGCCCTAGTGATCACAGAACTCGAAACACACACCTCGAAATACGATCTAATTTTATTCGGCAATGAATCAGCCGACTCGTGTGGCTACCAAGTTGGTATTCGCATTGCACTCAAACTTGGGCGACCAATGGTAAACGGCGCCAAGGGATTAGAAGTAGAAAACGGCATCGCCAATATTCGTCGCGAAAGCGACGCGGGTGTCGAAATTTATATGTTGCCAATGCCTGCGGCAGTTGGTGTCAAAGAAGGCATCAACTTACCGCGCTACCCAACTATGAAAGGCCGGTTAGCGTCAAAAAAAGTCGAAATCACACGAAGTGTTGCAAACGCCAAGATTGGCGGACTGAAACTAGATAAATTGCGCCGCCCACCTGAGCGTGTAAGCAACACCAAAATTCTTGGCACTGGGCCGGACGCAGCACCAGCAGTTGTCGATTTATTTGAAGAACTTGGGCTACTTAAATGAGCGTGCTAGTGAGGATAGTCAAATGAGTGTGCTCGCCATCGTCGAACATGATCGTGGCTTAATATCTCCGGCGTCGCTCGGAGTTTTAACGGCTGCACGCAATCTTGCCAAGCAGATGAATTCAAAATTCGAAGCACTAACAATCGGAGCCGATGCCGACGCGTTATCTGAAACAATCTCCAAATACGGCGCAGCCACTGTGCATCAAGTACACCATCCGATGCTTTTAGATTTTGGGCCAGAAGCGTGGGGAGAGTCAATTGCGCAAGTAGTACGAAAAACATTGCCACAAATTGTCATCGGTTCGGGCACCGAACGTGGCAACGAAATAATCGCCCAAGCAGCCGCGCGATTGGATCTTCCGGCGGCGATGAACTGTACAGAGTTCAGCAGTATTTTTGACGGCACCGGACCATTGCGGGTCGTACGTGCACGATGGGGCGGATCGCTAATCGAAGAATCTCAGATTGAAGCATCCATCAAATTAGTCACGCTTGCCAATCACATTGTTGAGCCAATCGAACATCCAGAATCTACGACCATGTCTGTCGTAGATGTCGATCTCGATTCATCTGTTATACATTCCTTTGTGCGCGACCGTGTTGAGCGAGTTGCCGGGGTCACACTTGCAACATCTCCAGTCGTCGTCAGCGGTGGCCGAGGCGTCGGATCGGCCGAAGGTTTCGCTCCACTCGAAGATCTCGCCAAACTGCTTAACGGGGTCGTTGGCTGTTCGCGCGCAGTGACAAATAACGGCTGGCGTAACCACACCGACCAAGTCGGTCAAACGGGTACGCGCATTGCCCCCGATATTTATATCGCATGCGGTATTTCTGGTGCAATCCAGCACTGGGTCGGAGCTATGGCATCAAAAAATATTCTGGCAATCAATATTGATCCACAAGCAAATATTGTGACCAAGGCTGCCTATGCGGTAATCGGTGATCTGCACGAAGTTGTACCTGCCATCTCTGCAGAAATCAAACGCCGCCGTGACAAATTGTGACTGAAATCGACCTGTCACTGAACGCGGCGAGTGTATCCATCGGTTGCGAAGGGGTTCAGGATCTGACGGTTCCAAAGCAAGTTCCGTTCAGCCTCGGTTAGGTGCGAGGCATCGGCTGCATCAAGCCACTGATCGTTGATTACTAGAAGTTGCTGATCGATGATTTCCCTGGCTCCAGCCTCCGTCAGAAGATATGCCTCCGCGGCGGTTACGCAGCCTTCGAGTTGACTGAGACGAAATCCATCGCGTCCGATTGCCATCGCCTGTGCCGCTTCACCGCCGGATCGGGTCTGCGGACAGATGTCGTAGGCAGGGCTGAGTGTCAACATCGAGCCGTCCCAGAATGCTGCGTGGTTGCGCGCGTGATCGTCGGTGTTACCAACACAAATGTTGAATACGATACGGGAGAATAATTCTCGCAGTGTCTCCAACGGAGAGATGAACCTTTTCCGGATCATGTCGGCCAGTTCGAAGTAGGTGGCGTAGCGGCCTGCCATTTCATCGAGTTCCAAGAGCGTTAGCGCCGACACGAGCATCCTGCGTTCTCCAGGAATCGCAGTTCGGTCAAACCGATCGATGAGAAGTACATCACGACCGAGGCTGGTGGTAATTTCGGTTGCGGCAACGTTTAACCCGACACGACGCGCCAGATCCATTGCTACCGCTTCGGCTTTCACCACCGGGTATGGGTCTGTACTCGAAGAGAATTTTGCAATTAGTTTTCGGTCGCCATCTTCGAGGAGCGCCTTGGGACGCGCACCGCCAATCGATGAACCATGCAGCAAGGCGCCGTCGATCGAGGGCGAGAATGGTTCGCCAGCCTCCAATCGTTCGGCAGCGAATCGGAGTTCTTCAAGGGTTCCGTTTCCAATGCGCGGGACATAGGTGTCAGAGCTCGTCTGAAAGTCGAGTGCTCCGATGCGGTCCGAGCCAGATTCGAGTAGGTACGTCAACAGACCAAGTTCAATCGAGTCCCTGTCGCGACCAACTGCGCCGAAGTGTCGATGGATGATGACACGCTGGCCCCAGGCATCGGGTCCAGCATCGCTAATACAGCCAGCGACCCGCAGTCCTGCAAATGGTCGGATACGTCCTTTCCCGAGCGGTAGTTCCGGCTCGTAGAGCGATATCGCATTGTCACGGGCAAGGTAACTGCGGGCGTAGTTGAAAACGACAGTGTCGCCAGCTGGTTCAAGTAATCCAGCGACCACTGGTTCGGTCGCGCCGGGCAACCATACCCAGACATACGCACGTGGCGGTGCGTGATTAGAAGTCATCATGTAACGAACCGCTCGGTTCGCGCACACTGGCTGGGAGCAGAGCGAGCCTATTCCGTCCGTGCTCAAGTAAATCTGCCAGCGCAGAACGTTCGGCACCGAACAAGTTGATACCAACGAGGGTGGCGATTTCGAACACGGTCCCGAGTGAAACCGTCGGATCACCGCGCTCAACCTTGCGGAGTGTGACAGCGGTGATCCCGGCCCTCTCGGCCAGTTCTGCGGCAGTCCATCGGCGTTCACGCCTGGCACGCGCTACCTCAAGCCCGAGAACTTGTGCAGCCTGCCTGGCTGGCCTTGACCATGTGTGCTTGGAACGCACTGAAAACCTCCTAACAGATATTATACTATCGATAAAGACTTATATCAATAGTATAATTGTTATTATACTGGAGGTGTAGATAGACGGTGCGCCCGTTGCTACGTGCTAGGTGCTAGTGCTGCGCGTCTCGTTACGTCGCACTACGAGCAGAGATAGCGCTGAAATCGCAACGCCTGTTGCTGTTATCACCGCACCCTGCACCGACGATGAATCAAATATGCGACCAGCAATAACTCCTATCGCGATCGTTATCCCAATGCCACCACCAACGATGAACTCGAGATTTATGCGGTGTGCACCGAAATAGAACAATGCCGCGGACACCACAAGCGAGATCACAGGCCGAACAATGCTCTCACCCGTGACTGCAAAGATTAACGAACCAATGACAATGCTGATCGATCCAGCGATCCGAGCAACGAGGGCGCTTGGCACCCGTTGTATTCCGAGCACGATCAGGAGTCCACCCGAGAGATCAATAATCAGCGGGAATGTGATTTCGGAGAGATGGAAAATTTCAATGATCGAACCGATCAGTGGTTGTGCGGCGATTACAACTAGCAACATCCCCGCAAACGATGTGCGACGAAGTGTTGCCAGTCCAATGCTGACAGCAAGTGCGCTGGCAACGGCTACTGCCACCGAGTCACGCACACCAAAGCTGTTGAGCGTTGTTCCAAATGCACCAGCTATCGATCCAACACCGATCCCAAACAGCACTTCAGCCACCTGACCGGACCTGACTCCGCGCGATCGCAACCATCTCGCGGTACCAAGGGCAACCGAACCAGCGGCATAGAGCATGAGAGTGACGATTAGTCGGTTGAGATCCTGAGCAAAGGCGAAGATGATCCACGTGATACCGACCGCGACGATGCCGCCGCCGAGATATCCGCTAATCTCGGCTCCCGTGAGCGACCATTGCGGAGCGACACGCAATGAATCGGCATCTTGACTGCTGATTGATCCGCGTTGTTCGAGATCAGCGATCACCTGTTTGAGGCTTTTGCGCGTTGAGGGCACGAGGGAATGTTACATCAATACTAGAGTTTGATCCCATGCCTACGGAAAATTTAGAGCCATCCCGTCGTCGTGGTCGCGCCCGTACGAGCGGCTCTGAGACCAGACTGCCCGAGCAGAAACCCTTCCGTCAACCACGAATGCGATATGCACCAACCAAGGTGCTGAGCGACGATGAAATCGAATCAATTCACATCGCATCGTTACGGATTCTCTCGGAATATGGGATGGACTTTTTGGATCCAGATGCCCGCAATCTGATGGCAAAAGCGGGTGCAAAAATCCAAGATCAACGAGTTCGTTTTGATCCAGAGATGGTCTTAGAGACAATCAAGACCTGCCCAAGTGAATTCAAACTGCACTCACGCAACCCAGACCACACGCTAAATATTGGTGGCGATTGGATGGCATTCGGTTCGGTCGCTAGCACGCCAAACTTTATTGGTCTCGACGGCATACGTCATCCTGGAACTCGCAAAGATTTTCAAGAACTGTTGAAACTGTCGCAAGTTTTTAACATTATTCACTTCACCAGTGGTTATCCGGTTGAGCCGATCGATTTGCACGCTTCGATTCGTCACATCGAAACCACTTTCGACTTGTTGACAATGACCGACAAAACGTTGCACTGCTACAGCCTCGGGCGTCAACGCAACCAGGATGTTTTAGAGATGACACGAATTGCACGACAAGTAGACGACGAAACTCTGGATCGTGAACCGTCGGTGTTTAGCATCATTAACTCTTCTTCACCACTTCGACTAGACACGCCAATGTTGCAAGGGATCATGGAATTCTCGGCGCGCAATCAATTAATTATCATCACCCCATTTACTCTTGCTGGAGCGATGGCACCAATCACACTCGCCGGGGCACTCGCCCAACAAAACGCCGAGGCACTCGCTGGCATGACATTTACTCAAGTCGTACGATCTGGCGCACCAGTTGCATACGGCGGATTCACAAGCAATGTTGATATGCAATCGGGCGCGCCCGCATTTGGAACTCCAGAGTACATGCGTACCGCAATGGCTGGCGGGCAACTTGCACGTCGCTACAAAGTTCCGTATCGCTCAAGCAATGTTTGTGCAGCCAATGCACTTGACGCACAGGCGGCATACGAAAGCGTGTTTTCGCTATGGGGTGCGATTCAAGGCGGCGTCAACTTCTTAATGCATGGTGCTGGATGGATGGAAGGGGGATTGCATTCGTCGCTAGAAAAATTTGTACTGGATTGCGACTTGCTGAGCATGGTTGCTGCGTATCTTGAGCCAATAGTTGTCGACGAAGCAACATTGGCCCACGAGGCAATCGGGGAAGTTGGTCCTGGCGGACACTTCTTTGGTGTACAACACACCCAAGATCGATTCCGTGATGCGTTCTTCAAGCCGATGATCTCGGATTGGCGTAACTACGAAAGTTGGCAAGAAGCGGGCAGCCCAACAGCTGTCAGCAAAACAACCGAACTCGCTCGCAAATGGCTCGATGCATACCAGACACCAGCGATTGATGCGTCCGTGCTCGAAGAATTGACAGCATTTGCCAAACGTCGCGTCGCCGAAGGCGGAGTGGCAACAGACTTCTAATAGTTCTAAACACCAAACAGTCACTAAAAATAGGGCAGGACCATTTAGACCGTGAAATCAACACAATGAAATCATCAACTCGAGTCGTGGTTATTGGAGGTGGCGTCGTCGGCGCATCGGTGCTTTATCACTTGACAAAAGCAGGTTGGACCGACGTCGTGCTTGTCGAGCGTAAAGAACTAACTGCTGGTTCGACTTGGCACTCCGCTGGCGGCATGCACACCCTCAACGGTGACCCGAACGTTTCAAAACTTCAGCAATACACAATCAACCTTTACAAAGACATCGAAGCACAATCTGGGCAAAGTTGTTCAATCCACTTGCCCGGTGGTCTGATGTTGGCCAATGATCGCGAGCGAATGGATTGGTTGCGCATGGCACAAGCGCGCGGTCGTTACCTCGGAATGGATCTTGAGATCATCTCGACAAAAGAAGCTAAAGAATACTTCCCGCTACTTGAGGAGAAATATTTTGTCGGTGCTCTATACGACCCAATCGAAGGACATGTTGATCCAACCGGTGTAACAAATGCATACGCAATTTGTGCACGTCAAGCAGGTGCCGAGGTATATCGTCACACGAAAGTTGAATCTCTACGTCAGCGAAAAGATGGCACATGGGATGTAATCACCGACAAAGGTGAAATCCACACCGAACATGTCGTAAACGCGGGCGGACTTTGGGCACGCGAAGTTGGTCGGATGGTTGGTATCGAATTGCCAGTGCTCGCCATGGAGCACATGTATCTAGTCACCGAGGACATGAAAGAAGTCGCCGATCATTTAAAGAGCACAGGCAAGGAGATGCCGATGGCGCTCGACTTCAAAGGCGAAATTTATATTCGCCAAGAACAGGGTGGGATGTTGCTCGGCACATACGAGCAAGCAAACGTACCGTGGTCACCAAAAGAAACTCCGTGGAATTTCGATATGGAGTTGTTGCCACCAGACCTAGACCGCATCGCACCAGAACTTGAGGTCGCGTTCAAGCACTACCCGGCGATGGGTACCGCCGGAATTAAAAAAGTGATCAACGGACCGTTCACATTCTCGCCAGATGGCAATCCACTCGTTGGTCCCGTGCGCGGTCTGCGTAATTATTGGGTGGCTTGCGCTGTTATGGCTGGCTTGTCACAAGGTGGCGGTGTGGGTCTTGCACTTGCAACATGGATGACCCAAGGTGACTCGGGCATGGATATTTGGGGCATGGATGTGGCGCGCTATGGCGATTACGCCTCACTCGCCTACACCAATGCCAAGGTTCGCGAAAACTACGGTCGCCGATTTCGAATTACATTCCCCAACGAAGAACTTGCAGCGGCAAGGCCACTTCACACGACTCCCGTGTACGACCGATTATGCGAACACAACGCCGTCTGGGGAGCTTCATACGGCCTCGAACATCCGTTGTGGTTCCAAGATAAAGGCAAACCACCAATCGAGAATGTAACTTTCCGACGCTCAAACGCGTTTGACAATGTCGCCGCCGAATCACGCGCCGTGCGCGAAAATGTTGGCATTAGTGAATGCTCAAATTTCGCCAAGTATCACGTGAGTGGTCCAAAGTCCGCCGAGTGGTTGCTTTCACTATTTACAAACAAGTTGCCAAAGATAGGGCGTACATCTCTAACTGCGATGCTTAATCCTGCCGGACGAATTGTCGGCGAGTTCTCGGTTTCACGAGTTGACGAAAATGAGTTCTACTTGTTTGGATCACAACCCGCTGAAGTGCACCACTCGCGATGGTTCTTTAGTCACCTGCCAATCGATGGTGGCGTCGATTTCAAGATTATTGCACTCAACCTTGTCGGTATCACAGTTGCGGGTCCAAGATCGCGCGAAGTTTTACAAAGCGTTACCGCAACATCACTGGCGACAGCCGATTTCCCGTTTATGACATTTCGCAAAATTGATATCTATATGATTCCGGCGATGGTCAACCGCATGAGTTACTCCGGTGATCTTGGTTACGAAATATGGGTAACACCCGAATATCAGCGACGACTATTCGATCTACTTTGGGAGGCCGGCAAACCATTCAATATGCGCTTGTTTGGTTTTCGCGCACTGATCACAATGCGTCTAGAGAAGAACTTCGGCACTTGGTATCGCGAGTATCGGCCAATTTATACACCGCTCGAAGCATCAATGGAACGATACTTAAAGTTCGACCATGAGTTCATAGGTCGCGCCGCAGTCGAAACCGAAATGAAGACTGGCCCACTACGAAAACTTGTGATGTTTACCGTTGAGCCATTTGCGCAAGAACCAGCCGATGTGATTGGCGACGAGCCAATTTGGCATGACGGAAAAGTTGTGGGTTGGGTAACCAGCGGTGGCTACGCCCACTACTCGGAAGTGTCACTTGCTCTTGGCTATGTGCCAGCACATCTCGCAGTTGAAGGCACAACCGGTTTTGAAATCGAAATCATCGGACACCGATGCCCGGCACGGTTGCAACTTGAGCCCGTGTTGGATCCATCCGGATCCCGAATGCGTGCGTAAATCTAGAATGCGCGCGCAAAACTAGGATGCGTGCGTAAACCGAGAACAAGTTAATTAAACCTGAACGAGTCTAAGTTGCTCGAGTGGGATATGGCAGCGCATAAAGTGACCGGGTTCGACTTCAACTAAATTTGGCTCCTCTGACTCGCACAGGCTTTCAAATCCAGAGCCAATTTTGCGTGGGCATCGAGGATTTAACACGCACCCGCTTGGCGGGTTAGAAGGGCTGGGGATAGCGCCAATTAATGGAATGCGCTTGCGTACGGAGCCGTCAATGTTTGGCACCGATGAAAGAAGTGCTTCTGTGTATGGATGATGCGGTCCGTGAAACACACGATTGGAATCACCAAATTCGACGACGCGACCCAAGTAAAGCACTGCGATGCGATCAGAAATGTATCGCACGACACCAAGATCGTGGGAAATAAAAATAAAACTCACACCGTCCTGTTTTTGTAGATCAACCAGCAAATTCAAAATTGTTGCCTGAACCGAAACATCTAGGGCCGAGGTCGGCTCATCGCAAACAACTATTTGTGGCGTGCCAGCAAATGCTCGCGCGATCGCCACACGCTGTTTCAGACCACCCGAGAGTTGAGTCGGCTTGGCGTTATGAAGCGTTGGATCCACGCGCATACCCGATAACAGTTCATGGGCGTGATCGATAGAAGCCTTAACCGTAAGTCCGCGCAGGCGTTCAACTGCACGACCGACAATTCGAGTCACACTGTGGCGACGATTGAGTGCTTGATCTGGGTTTTGAAACACGATCTGTATCGAGCCGACATCGTGAACATCGCGTTTGTTCAACGTACGTGCCAATCCTTTGCCGTCCAGTGTCACAACGCCGCCTTCCTCGGGACTAGTCAAACCTAAAATAAGTTTGGCAATTGTTGTTTTTCCGGAACCCGACTCGCCAACAAGGCCGAGGGTTTCGCCAACCCCCAACGAGAGTGAGACATCATTGATTACACGCACATCATTACCGTCTTGCGAAAAGACCTTCGACAAGTGACTGATGCTTAGAAGACTCTCGCCGACCTTGATTTGGCGATCGGAAGACTTGGCAACATTTGCAAAACCTTCGCCCGAGCGCGGCAACGAGCCTGCCTTGTCATAATGAAAGCATTTTGCGATATGCGCACTGTTGATCGAGGTCATCTGTGGAGGCTCAGTGCGGCAACGATCATCGGCGAGGGCACAACGCGGTGCAAAAACACAACCGTCAAAATGTGCACCGAGTGGTGGTGGCGTTCCAGGAATCGTGTCGAGGCGATCTGTGCTCTTATGTAATCCACCGCGCGGAATACATCGCAACAACCCAACGGTGTAGGGATGACTTGGCTCTGATAATAAAGTTGCCGTCTCACCTTGTTCAACAAGCGCGCCGGCGTACAAAACGCCAACTCGGTCACACATGTGGCGAATCACGCCCAAGTTATGGCTGATGAAAAGAACTGCAGTACCTGTTTGGCGACGCAACTCGCGCACGAGATCGAGCACTTCCGCTTCGACTGTTGCATCCAAACCAGTTGTTGGTTCATCCATTACGAGCAATCGAGGATTAGATGCCAGAGCCATCGCAATCACAACTCGTTGAGCCATACCGCCGGATAACTGATGCGGATAACGTCGCATAACCTTTCCAGCATCTGCGATCTGAACACGAACTAGAGCCTGCTCGGCTTGTGCCAGAGCGTTATTTTTGTTGACACCGGCAAGTTCGAACACTTCGGCGATTTGCTTGCCAACGCGGATTGTTGGGTTCAGTGCCGAAATCGGGTTTTGATAAATCATTGAGATCGCCGAGTTTCGTAATTTGCACACCTCGTCGTGACTCATCTCGGCCATGTCACGACCTTCAAATCGAATCGCGCCACTTGTAATTCGTCCGTTGCGTGGAAGGTAACGCATTGCGGCGAATGCGGCTGTTGTCTTACCGCAACCAGACTCGCCTACAAGTCCATAGGCCTCGCCTGGCGCAATTGCAAACGAAACATCCCGCAACACTTGACGGTCAATGCCGCGCACGGTGTATACAACATCAAGGTTTATTAGTTCAAGCGTTGGAGTAGTGCTCGCGCTCATATTTCAAACACCTCCAACAATTCTTCGGAGATCAGGCACTAACCCTGTCTGCCGTCAGTCGCACTGCGATTTTACCGATGCGCTCAATTCGTTTAATTAAGGCTTCGCGGGCTTTTTCTGCGTCGGCATTAAGACCTGTTAATTCGGTGATATTCCAGTGGCGCATCACAACTGGCTGCAGGATTTGATCATGATGGATGGCCAGATCATAAATCCCCGCTCGAGCAATTTCACGTGACAGACGTTCAAAATCTGGGATGCCAATACCCGGCATTACAAATGTTCGCACTGCCCGCTCAATACCGATAACCATATTTGATGGATCTACCGCGAGGGCTGCAGTTGCGAGATCTCGGTAAAATAAATAATGCAAGTTCTCGTCGTTACCCACGCGCGACATAATCGCTTGGCCAACTTTGTCGGACATAACTTTGCCGGTGTTGCGATGGGCGATACGAGTGGCGAGTTCTTGCATACTCAGATACGCAAGTGCTTCGTACAGATCATTCGGAGTCGGTACTTGACCGCCTCTAACTTGCTGCATTCGCGCACGCTCTAACGCAATCGGATCAATTGCTCGAGTGACTGTTAAATAGTCACGAATGACAATTGAGTGTCGACCCTCTTCTGCCGTCCAATTACGACCCCACTGTCCATAAGCGCCGTCGCCACCAAACAATTGATCGATGTCGCGGGTGTAGTACGGAAGGTTGTCTTCTGTCAACAAATTGACGAACAACGAAGCACGCACTGCTTCGGCCAAGTCATTGGAGGCATCACCAAAATCTGAATCAGCAGAACTCCACTGCTCCCCTACAACAAAATCTTTGCCACGACTATACGGCACCATCTCATGTGGAAACCATTCTTTTGCGACACCAAGGTGCCGATTCAAAAGTTCGCCAGCCACCGGCTCCAGTTCGCGCAATAGTGCTGCTTCGTCCATGCCTAAACCCTAACTCGTCAAACGATCTACAAGTCGTTGCAATGGGATGTGATAGTCGTCAAGTAGTGGAAGGTTCGCCCTACGTATCTCCTCATTAGCAAGTACCGAATTTGCAGGACGCTTTGCAGGGCGAGACGGAGTCAACAATTTTGTTGTCGTTGCCACAACACGGTTTGGATCAAGACCGGCTGCCGTCAACACGTCGCGCGCAAAACCAAACCAACTTGTTGCGCCTTGATTTGTGACATGCCAAATTCCGCGATGATTACTCGTTGCGAGTTGCACAATCATCGGCGCAGCATCACTCGTGAATGTCGGGCAACCAATTTGGTCGTCAACAAATGTAAGCGTCGAGTTGGTCGCCGCCAAACGCAAAATAGTTTTGACCATGTTTGCGCCGTACTCTCCACAGACCCAAGAGGTACGAACTATCATATTCCCCGTTAAATCACTAGCTAAATCACTAGCTAAATCACTAGCTAGTTCTAATTCCCGTTCGCCGGCGAGTTTGCTGGCGCCGTAAACAGATTGCGGGTTTGGCAAATCGGTTTCTATGTATGGGTCGGTCTTCGTGCCGTCAAAGACGTAATCCGTAGATATATATAGGACACGTGCGCCAACTGCCTGCGCTGCCCGCACAATATTTGAGGTTCCGTCGCGGTTAATAGCCATTGCCTTCTTCGGGTCCGACTCACAAGCGTCCACAGCCGTCCACGCGGCTGCATGAATAATCGTCTCTGGACTTGCTTTGTCGACCACTCGATGCACATCATTCGCGTTGGTGATCTCAAGATCGTGATGACTGCACGCCACAACTTCGTGGCCCGCGAGGCGCGCCGACAATACAAGATCTGTACCAAGTTGTCCTGCGGCGCCAGTGATTAGCAGTTTCACTATTTTTTTTCTTTCAGGGGCTCCCACCACCAGCGATTATCGCGATACCAACTAACTGTGGCTTCGAGTGCTTCATCAAGTGAGCGAGTTCGCTTCCACCCGAGTTTGCTGATCTTTGTTATATCTACCGAGTAGCGACGATCATGCCCAAGTCGATCGGCAACATATTGCACACTCGAGTCATCTTTGCCAAGCAATGCCAGCAACTTGTCGACTAGAACTCGATTTGCTGTCTCGTTACCCGCACCGATGTTGTAGATCTC
>JABMNW010000188.1 GCA_013204455.1 Acidimicrobiaceae bacterium | reverse complement strand
TCAAGATAAAAAAATCACACCGCCACCACGTGCTCGAATCAACGAGTCGATGGAAGCACTTATTCATCACTTCAAAATCTTCACCGAAGGTTTCAAAGTTCCTGAAGGTGAGGTGTATGTAGCAATTGAAAGCCCGCGTGGCGAAATCGGCTGTTACATCGCTAGTGATGGATCGGCAACGCCATATCGGATGCATGTGCGTGCGCCAAGTTTTGTCAACATTCAGACGATGCCGTTGATGATGCGTGGCGGACTAATCGCCGATGCAGTTGCTGTAATTTCTTCGGTTGACCCAGTACTCGGCGAGGTGGATCGATGAGTCGTCTGAAGGAAGCGAATCTCAAGATCGCCAAAGAGATTATTGCTCGCTATCCACGACAAAAGTCAGCGTTAATCCCGTTGCTGCATCTCGCCCAGGAGCAAGATGGCTACATCACTCGTGAAGCAATGGTCCATCTGGCCGAACTAGTTGGTGTCACCTCTGCAGAGGTGTATGGCACGGCAACTTTTTATGGGATGTTTCGCTTCGAACCAATCGGCAGATATCTTGTCAATATTTGTGGAACGATGTCGTGCGCGTTAATGGGCTCAGAAGAACTGATGCATCATGCCGAAAAGCGTCTTGGGATCAAAGCTGGTGGCACAACTCCGGATGGCATGTTCACTCTTGCCCACGCCGAATGCCAAGCAGCATGCACCGAGGCGCCATGCCTGCAAGTTAATTATCGTTATCGCTTGCGTGTTACACCGGCCGACTTAGATATTTTGATCGACAATTTAGAGGCCGGAAAATTATCTGATGAAATTCCGGCGCATGGTGTGTTGGCAAAAGTTCGTCAGCACATTCCGGTCGCTCGGGCGGTAGGTGCGATTGCTCCGGAACTTGTCACGCAAGGTCCGGTTTGGCTAGACGGTAAGGCTGCACTATGAACGCGATCTACGCACATGCGCCTGGTTTTGTTGCTGGCGATCGTCCAAAAATTGTGACATCACGATTTGAATACCTAGATTCGTACACACTTGAGCGCTATCTCGCAACTGACGGATACAAGGGTCTCCGTTCAGCGCTTTCACGCCCCGCCACAGAAATTCACGAAGAAGTTAAGAGTGCAACTGTGCTTGGTCGAGGTGGCGCTGGATTTCCCGCTGGAATAAAATGGGGTCTAACTCCGCAACAAGTTTGGCCGCGCTATCTCGTCGTCAATGGTGATGAAAGCGAACCAGGTACTTACAAAGATCGCTTGCTCATGGAGTGCGATCCGCATCAATTGATTGAAGGTTGTTTGATCGCTTGTTATGCCGTCGGCTTGTCACAATGCTTCCTATATATACGGGGAGAGATGGTTCTCGCCCAGGAGCGGGTGGCTATGGCGCTTAATGAGGCATACATCGCTGGCTATGTTGGCAAGAATATTCTTGGATCGAAATTTTCCGTAGACATTATTTTGCACTGGGGCGCTGGCGCATATGTCGTTGGCGAAGAGACTGCACTTATCGAGAGTCTCGAAGGTAATCGTGGGATGCCGCGACTTAAGCCGCCGTTTTTCCCGGCGGCAAATGGTCTTTATGGTCAACCAACGATCGTCAACAATGTTGAGACGCTGGCCAACTTGCCTTGGCTGATGTGCCATGGAGTAGCGGCGTACACACAGATCGGTAGCAAGACTTCGCCGGGCACGCGCATGGTTGCCGTTTCTGGTCATGTCAAGCGACCAGGTGTTTACGAAATTGTTAATGGCACGACAACTTTTCGTGACCTGATATATGGCGACGAATTTTGTGGTGGTGTTCGCAACGACAATAAACTCAAAGCGTTTGTCCCAGGTGGTGGATCTGCTCCGTGGTTTACACCCGATCAGTTGGATTTACCATTTGAAGCCAGTCAAGTTGGGCCTGCTGGTTCGATGCTTGGATCGGGCGCCGTGATCGTGATGGATGAAACCACCGATATACCAGCGGCTGCTTTAACACTGACGCACTTTTACGCGCACGAGTCTTGTGGCAAATGCACGCCGTGTCGTGAAGGTACGACATGGTTGGAGAGGATTCTTCGTCGGATTGTTGACGGCAATGGAACCGATGCCGACATTCAGCAGCTACTCGAAGTTGGCGCGATGATTTCCCCAGGCGACTTTCCTCATGCGGCAAACGAGAAATTGGGACTAACTGCTGTGCCGTTTCCTTACAAGATGACCACAATTTGCTTCGTTGGACCATCGGCGTTTGTCCCCGTGCATTCGGCCCTGACACTATTTCGCAGCGAGTTTGAAGCGCGTGTCACAAAACGCGTGACAATCCCAGTTACTGCAGTAGGTGTTGGATCATGACGATTATCGATCCAGATCTTGTCAACATCACGATAAACGACAAACCGGTTGTTGCCCGCAAAGGTGAATGGATCATCGCTGCAGCCGATCGTACAGATGATTTCATTCCGCGTTTTTGCTATCACCCACGGATGAGTTCGGTTGGCATGTGTCGCCAATGTCTTGTCGAAGTTGAAACACCGCGCGGGCCGATGTTGGTTGTGTCGTGCATGACTCCGGTTGCCGAAGGTCAAGTTGTACGCACGGCGACTGACACGGTTAAAAAAGCTCAAGAGGGTGTACTCGAGTTATTGCTTGCCAATCATCCTTTGGATTGTCCAGTATGCGACAAAGGTGGCGAGTGCCCGTTACAAGATCAAGCGTTCAGCCACGGGCCTGGTGAGAGTCGATTTGTCGAAGAAAAACGCCACTACGAAAAACCGATCGCGATCAGCGACATTGTCTATTTAGACCGCGAGCGTTGCATTTTGTGCGACCGTTGCACACGGTTCGCCGACGAAGTTGCGGGCGACCCACTGATCACTTTTATAAGTCGGGGCAATGACACACAGGTTCTTACTTTCCCTGATGAGCCGTTTAGTTCTTATTTCTCAGGCAACACTGTGCAGATCTGTCCAGTTGGTGCCTTGACTGCCAAGCCTTACCGATTTAAGGCACGCCCATGGGACTTAGAGCAGACCGAAAGTACTTGTACTTCTTGTTCGGTTGGTTGTCGCATTGTCGTGCAAAGTAGCCGCGATGAACTTGTTCGCTATCAAGGTGTGGACATAGATCCCGTTAACTGGGGTTGGCTATGTGACCGCGGTCGTTACAACTTCGAATCGGTTAATTCTCCAGATCGACTTACCGTTCCATTGATCAAGGGCGAATCTGGTCTTGCAACGACATCTTGGTCGGTTGCCCTCGAATCAGCCGCGCGAGTTATTCGCTTGGCACTAGCCAACTCTTCTGGTTCGGTGGCAATTTTGGGTGGTGCTCGTGGTACAAATGAAGACGCTTTCGCTTGGGCAAAGCTGGCGGACGAACTTGGAATTTTGCAACGTGACGCGCAACTTGGCGATGGTCTCACTCCAGAGGTATTCAATCTGCCGCAGGCAACTATCGATGAGACTTGTGCCGCAAGTACAATTATTTTGCTTTCTCCAGATCTTAAGGAAGAATTGCCAGTTCTTTATTTGCGGCTTCGTGATGCTGTACAGAAGCGAAGATCTCGGATAGTCGAGTTCACATCACATGATTCTGGATTGACTCGTTATGCCTGGCGCAGTGTTGGTTATGAGCCAGGTCAACAAGCACGAATTGTCCGCGAGACTCTCGAAACACCAGAGATGATCGAACAATTGGGTCGTGGCGAGGTTGTGGTTGTTGTCGGTCGAGCAAATCTGGCCGAAAACGAAATGTTCACATTGCACGCACTTGGCGAAATTCTGCATGCTGTGCCTAACTCGAAAGTGCTGCCAGTTTTGCGTCGCGGCAATGTGCGCGGTGCACTCGTTGCCGGACTCAGTCCGCAGGGAAACTCTGGCGATGCAATCGATATTCTTAGTTCTGCTGCTGAAGGCAAAATCGAGTGCTTGATTTTGCTTGGCGCTGATCCGCTTACGGATGTCGCCGATTCTGATCTTGTGCAACGCGCTTTTGCGCAAATTAAACATGTGATTAGCGTCGATACTTTCTTAAACGCTTCGAATCGCAACGCCGAGATCGTCTTGCCGGCGGCTTCTTTTGGTGAGAAGAGTGGTACGACGACCAATCTTGAAGGTCGAATCAGCAATGTCAGCCAGAAAATCACGCCACGGGGTACGTCTCGACCTGACTGGATGATCGCCACAGAACTTGGTCTATGTCTTGGTGTGGATCTCGGCGTCTCAAGTCTTGAAGAACTCAATAAAAAG
>JABMNW010000187.1 GCA_013204455.1 Acidimicrobiaceae bacterium | reverse complement strand
CGGTAGTGCAGTGGCAATGGACAAGGGTGTCGCCAAACAAATTCTCGCGGCCAACAATATTGCGCAGTCGAAGTTTGTCATCGTGCGCGACACCGACAATCGAAACGCATCAATTGACCGCGCGCTTAGCGAATTCGGCTTGCCGGTGTTTGTAAAGCCGGCGAATATGGGCTCATCGATTGGGGTGCAGAAAGCAAAATCACGCGAAGAAATTGTCACTGCGCTTGAACGTGCATTTGATTTCGACGAATGGGCATTGATCGAAGAAGCAATCAAAGGACGCGAAATCGAAGTCGCCTTGCTGGGCAACGAATCTGCTCGGGCCTCGGTGCCAGGCGAAATTATTCCGAGCCACGAATTCTACGACTACGAAGATAAATATTTAGTAGATGGTGCAAAGTTGCTGATACCCGCACCGCTTTCGCCAGATGCAACGCTCGAAGTTCAGCAGTTAGCGCTGAAAGTATTTTCTGTTTTACGTAGTGATGGTATGGCGCGCGTTGACTTCTTCTACGAAGAAAACGGACGGGGCTTTTTATGTAACGAGATCAACACGATCCCCGGCTTTACACCTATATCTATGTATCCAAAACTGTGGCAAGCCTCAGGAGTTAGCTACTCAGAACTCCTGGATCAACTAGTCGAACTTGCAATTTTGCGCCATGCAAAGCGCCGCAGAAATACAACACGGTAACTAGTCGCGTTAATCGCTAGATCACGTGCCTGCTGGCGGAATATTAATTTTCATACCTGCGTACAACAGCACACCCGAACTCGACCATTGATTGGCTACAAGTAACGCTGACATCGAAACACAGAACTTTTTCATAATCGAAAACACCGAATCCCCTGATGCGATTTCGTAAGTGCCTGCAGGACGATTACCACATCCAGGTTTGCCGACTGGATTAGCAACCGTAGTTTGCTGAACGTTTGTCGAAACAACTTGGGCCGACGGTGGAATGCGAAGTTTTCTGCCTGCATATGGAAACTGCGACGCAGCAATTAACCCATTCCAAGAGAGCAACTCAGTCACCGTGATCCCAAACAGATTGGCAACCAGAATCGGTGAATCACCCGCCTGCACGATGTACTCCTGCTCGACTCCAACCGCACCTGGCGGAAGCGTCGTCGTCGTATTCGGCAGTGTTGATTGCACGGGCGGAATTGTTGCAAAATCGGTTGGCCCAATAGGCACCACAGTGGTCGCAGAACCAGTTACATCGACGCCACAAGAGGCAAGAACAAATGCCGCCACGACCAGCCACGACCAGCCACGTGGGACAACGGTTCTAGAACTTCGACTCAACATCACGCTCTAGCGTAAGCGATTTTCACGTCACACGAGGTGAACGCTGATTTGCATGGCATGGCACGGCATGGCGTTACATCAGCGGTCTAGCAGATGCGACAATTGGTGTAGGCAAGTCCGTGCACCCCATCAAATAGCCGTCCACCGCAGCGGCAGTCGCACGCCCCTCGGCGATTGCCCAAACGATAAGACTCTGACCGCGACCCATATCGCCGGCAACGAACACTCCTCCAATGTTTGACATGTAATCGTCGTTACGCACGATGTTCCCGCGTGAATCACTTTGCACACCAAGTTGATCAAGCCACGCCGCCTTCTCGGGGCCGACGAAACCGAGTGCCAGCAATACCAGATCGGCAGGCAGTTCCCGCCGTGTTTCTGGAATCGTTACAAATGTTCCTGACTCGAATTTGACTTCGCAGATCACAAGCGCGCAAACATTGTTTTCTTTGTCGCCAATAAACCGATCGGTTGTAACCGAGAACAAACGCTCCCCACCTTCTTCATGCGCGCTCGAGGTGCGATACACAAAACTCCACTGTGGCCATGGGTTTGTTTCCGCACGCACGTTTGGCGGCTTGGGTAAAATTTCAAGTTGGGTCACGGACAGGGCACCTTGTCGATGCGCAGTGCCCAAACAATCTGCTCCCGTATCGCCGCCACCGATAATTACAACATGTTTACCGTGCGCCGAAATTGGCATCTGAACAAAATCACCTTCTTGAACTTTGTTGGCAATTGGCAGATACTCCATCGCTTGATGAATGCCGTTGAGTTCTCGCCCCTCAACTGGTAGGTCTCGCCACGCCGTCGCGCCACACGCCAACACCACCGCGTCGTTGGATGCGACCAGCACATCAATATCTATATTCTCGCCAACAACTGCATTGGTGCGAAATACTGTTCCTTCGCTGCGCATCTGTTCGATGCGACGCTCAATATGATGCTTCTCCATTTTAAATTCCGGAATGCCATACCGCAAAAGCCCGCCAATTCGGTCGGCACGCTCGAGCACGACAACATCGTGACCAGCACGCGTAAGTTGCTGAGCACATGCGAGCCCCGCCGGTCCAGAACCAATCACGACCACACGCTTACCAGTTTTGGTTGTTGGCAGTTGCGGGGTAACCCAACCCTCTTGCCAAGCACGGTCGATAATCTCAACTTCAACCTGTTTAATCGTTACGGCATCTGAGTTGATTCCAAGTACGCATGCCGACTCGCAAGGCGCGGGACATAAACGGCCCGTGAACTCTGGAAAGTTATTTGTTGCATGTAGGCGCTCAATCGCATCTTGCCAATGTCCGCGATAGACGAGATCATTCCAATCTGGAATCAAATTGCCAAGCGGGCATCCGTTATTACAGAACGGAATACCGCAGTCCATGCATCGTCCCGCCTGATGCTTTAAATCATCTGCGGGAAACCTTTCATAGACCTCCTGCCAATCCTGTACACGCAAGGCAATTCGTCGGCGTTGCGGAGTTTCGCGATCCCACTTTAGAAACCCTCTTGGCTCACCCATTTGCTGACACTGCAACTTTCGGGCTGTTCAGCGTTTTCGTCTCGGCAATCACACGCGCGTAGTCCCGCGGCAGAACCTTGCGCATTTGTCCGACAGCTATTTTCCAATCGTCTAGTACTTGCCGAGCACGTTTCGAACCTGTTAGTTGTAAATGTCGTCTAATCGTCTCTTCTAGCGATACCAAATCTTGCTCGTCGGGTTCGACGAGATCTACAAGTTCTGTATTGACTCTCGAAGCAAACTGGCCATCTATGTCGTAAATAAATGCGATTCCACCAGACATACCGGCGGCAAAATTACGTCCAGTTGTGCCGAGAACCACCACTCGACCGCCCGTCATGTATTCACAACCGTGGTCGCCCACACCTTCAACCACAGCAAGTGCGCCGGAGTTGCGCACGCAGAATCGCTCGCCGACAATCCCCGAAATAAATATTTCACCGCTTGTTGCGCCATAACCGATGACGTTGCCAGCAATCACATTTTCATGTGCGATAAATGTTGCATTTAGATCTGGATACAAAATTATCCGACCACCAGACAAACCTTTGCCAAGATAATCGTTCGAGTCACCCTCTAGACGCAACTCAATTCCGTTTGGCACGAACGCACCAAAACTTTGGCCGGCTGACCCCCTAAACCGAATTGAGATTGTCGAATCTGGTAACCCCTTGCCACCCCAACGCTTCGTCACTTCGTAGCCAAGCATTGTGCCAACCGTTCGATTCGTGTTACTAATCGGATACTCGAGTGCGATCGGCTGTCCGGTCGTCAACGCAGGCTCGCACTTAGTGATCAATTCATTGTCAAGTGCACCAGCCAAACCGTGGTCTTGTTGTCTTGAGCGGTACGGCGTTTGGTTGTAAGGGTTCTTTGGAATCGCAAGAATCGGTGAGATGTCAAGTCCGCGTGCCTTCCAATGGTTGACCGCATGCCGCGAATTGAGTAGATCGACTCGCCCAACTGCTTCTTGCACACTGCGAAACCCGAGTTGTGCAAGATATTCACGAACTTCAGTGGCAATAAACTCGAAAAAATTAATTACGAACTCTGGTTTTCCAGAAAATTGTTTTCGCAGCTCTGGATTTTGTGTCGCAATCCCAACAGGGCAAGTGTCAAGGTGGCAAACACGCATCATCACACAACCGCTGACAACTAACGGTGCGGTTGCAAAACCAAACTCCTCTGCGCCAAGCAATGTCGCAATCACGACATCGCGGCCAGTCTTCATCTGCCCGTCGGTCTGCACAACAATGCGATCACGCAATCCATTGAGCATCAAAGTTTGTTGTGTTTCGGCAAGACCGAGTTCCCATGGTGCGCCAGCGTGTTTCAACGAAGTAAGTGGCGAAGCACCGGTTCCGCCATCGTGGCCAGAGATCAGCACGACATCGGCTTTTGCTTTACTCACGCCAGCCGCGACCGTCCCAACGCCTACTTCTGCAACGAGTTTTACATGAATGCGCGCAGTCGGATTTGAATTTTTTAAATCGTGAATTAGTTGTTTTAGATCCTCGATCGAATAAATGTCATGATGCGGTGGTGGACTAATCAAGCCAACTCCTGGCGTTGAATTGCGTGTTTTGGCAATCCACGGATAAACCTTGTGCGCTGGTAATTGCCCGCCCTCGCCAGGTTTTGCGCCTTGCGCTATCTTGATCTGCAAATCATCCGCGTTGACGAGATATTCGCTCGTCACACCAAACCGCGCGGAAGCAACCTGTTTTATCGCCGAGCGTTTTGAGTCACCGTTGGCCATGGGCAAATATCGTTCCGAGTCTTCGCCGCCTTCGCCGGTATTGCTTTTTGCGCCTAGACGATTCATTGCAATTGCCAATGTCTCGTGTGCTTCAGCCGAGATTGATCCGTAACTCATTGCACCCGTTGAGAATCGCTTTACGATTTCGCTGACTGGCTCGACTTGATCAATCGAAATCGGTGGTTGGGTGTTTGTAAATTCGAACAAACCTCTCAGCGTTGACAGAACGCGCGACTGGTCATCAACTGACTTTGTGTACTGCTTAAAGATGTCATAACGACCGGAACGTGTGGCGTGTTGCAAACGGTAAACAGTTTCAGGATTAAATAGATGGTTTTCGCCTTCGCGACGCCACTGGTATTCGCCACCCAACTCGAGTTGCCTGTGCCGGCGCTGGCCTGGTCGCAACGGGTGTGCCACAGCGTGTCGCGTCGCAACTTCGCGAGCGATCTCATCTAGCCCGATTCCATTTAGACGAGACACCGTGCCTGTAAAAAACTCATCGATTAACGACCGGGACAAACCAATTGCCTCAAAGATTTGTGCACCCGTGTACGACGCAACAGTTGACACGCCCATCTTCGACATAACCTTCAGTACTCCTTTACCCGAAGCCTTGATGTAATTTTTGATTGCCTCCTTTGCCTCAAGTTGTCCCAGTCCAAAAATCCCTGCACCGTCGCCAGTTTGCACCATGTCTTCGATTGATTCGAACGCCAAATACGGATTAATTGCGCCGGCGCCATAACCGATCAACAACGCCATGTGATGAACTTCCCGGGCATCACCAGTTTCGACGATCAGTCCGACTTTTGTTCGCTGTTTCTCGCGAATTAGGTGATGATGTACGGCACTTGTTAGTAATAGCGACGGAATCGGTGCCAGCATGTCATCCCCGTTGCGATCCGAAAGCACAATAATTCGCGCGCCGTCATCAATCGCCTGCGAAACTTTTGTGCGGATCTCATTAAGTGCCGCGCGCATCGCTGTGCCACCTAGGGCAACGCGGTACAGCCCGCTAATTACGACAGACTTTAGATGCTGATACGAACCGTCTTCATTTATGTGAATAATTTTTGCGAGTTGATCATTATCAATAATTGGAAACGACAAAACAAGTTGTCTGCAGTTTTCGCCTGTTGCTAAAAGCAAGTTGCTCTCAGGTCCGCAGGTCGAACCAACTGAAGTGACTATTTCTTCACGGATTGCATCTAGCGGTGGGTTTGTCACTTGTGCAAACAGTTGTTGAAAGTAGTCGAAAAGCAATCGTGGCCGTTCGGAGAGCACAGCAATCGGCGTATCTGTCCCCATTGATCCGATCGGCTCGGTGCCAATCAATGCGGTTGGGGCAAGAATTAATTTTAGTTCTTCGTGGGTGTAGCCAAATACCTGCTGGCGACGCAGCACACTTTCATGACTAAACACAATGTGATCGCGCTCGGCGAGATCATCTAGTTCGACCAGTCCGTCTTGCAACCACTGTGAATACGGTTCGCCGACAGCCAGCGATTCTTTAATTTCTTCATCACTAATAATTCGGCCCTGTGCTGTATCAACTAACAACATTTGGCCCGGCTTTAGACGGCCCTTAAGTTTTATTTTTGCGGGATTGATATCAACTACGCCAACTTCGCTGGCCATAATCACAAGATCGTCATCGGTCACCCAATACCGACCTGGTCGCAGGCCATTGCGATCAAGCACTGCACCGATCACGGTGCCATCTGTAAATGCAACACTCGCTGGTCCATCCCACGGCTCAATTAGCGAACTGTGATACCGATAGAACGCGCGCTTGGCACTCGACATCGTTCTCGAGTTTTCCCACGCTTCTGGAATCATCATCAATATCGCATGCGGCAGGCTTCTGCCAGAGAGATGCAACAACTCGAGCACCTCATCGAAACTCGCCGAGTCCGAACCACCCGGTGTACAAATTGGAAATGCGCGTGCTAAATCTGGGATCAGTTCTGTTGCAAGCAATGATTCTCGCGTGCGCATCCAGTTGCGATTACCCTGCACCGTGTTGATCTCGCCGTTATGAGCAATAAATCGATACGGATGCGCAAGCGG
>JABMNW010000011.1 GCA_013204455.1 Acidimicrobiaceae bacterium | reverse complement strand
TCGTTTGGTTAGCGAAGTTTTGTCGTCGAACGGTTCGACGTCGATGGCATCTGTTTGCGCATCCAGTTTGTCGCTGATGGATGCCGGTGTTCCGATCATTGCTCCAGTTGCGGGTATTGCGATGGGACTTATTTATGACCAGGGCAAGTACATCGCGCTTACCGATATTCTCGGTGCAGAAGATGCGTTCGGCGACATGGACTTCAAAGTCGCGGGAACCGCCGATGCAGTGACTGCATTGCAACTTGATACAAAGATCGAGGGAATTCCAAGTGATGTGTTGGCAAGTGCATTGCAACAGGCCAAAGAAGCTCGCTTGAAGATTCTTGCAGTGATGAATGCAGCAATTGATGCACCGCGCTCAACGGTCGCCGAAAGTGCACCAAAGATTGTGACATTCACAATTCCATTGGATAAAGTCGGCGAAGTAATCGGGCCAAAGGGCAAAGTCATCAACACGATTCAAAAAGAGACAGGTGCCGAGATTAACGTCAGCGATGACGGGGCAACTGGGATCATCACAATTGGTTCGCCTGACAACTCGAAGGTTGAAGATGCCAAGGCGCGAATTCTCGCCATTGTCGATCCGCCAACAGCAGAACTCGGTGCGGTCTACGCAGGTCGCGTGGTTAATATCGCCGCGTTCGGTGCGTTTGTCAATATTCTTCCTGGGCGAGATGGTCTTGTGCACATCTCGAAACTCGGAAATGGACAACGCGTCGCCCGAGTTGAAGATGTTCTTAATATCGGAGACGAAGTCAGCGTTCGCGTTGATGACATTGACGATCGTGGCAAGGTCAGCCTTTCGCTGATTGGTCCTGACGGCGAAGTTATTAAGGGCTCAGCCGGCGGGTCATCTGAAGGTGGCGAGCGCGGTCCGCGTCCAGAGCGAAGTGATCGTCGTAACGACAGTCGTGATAGTCGTGATCGTCCGCGAAGTGATAGTCGTAACGACAGTCGTGATCGTAATGACCGTCCGCGCGGTGATAGTCGTGGCCGTAATGATCGTCCGCGCCCAGAACGCAGTGACAGCCGTGATCGGCCGCGCAACGATGACCGAAATCGAACCGCACCATCCGACGCAGTGAGCGTGAGTTTCGAAGAGGAATTCGACCGCAATCTACGTAATGAACTCGGAGATCTTGGCTGATATGTCGATTCGCGTCGGTGTCATTGGTGCCGCCGGTCGGATGGGGGCAACAGTCTGTGCTGCAATTGCATCAGCCGAAGGTTTAGAACTTGTAGCCGCAGTCGGTACTGCGGCAACAAGTTCAGTTGTCGAAGGTTTAACGATCGCCAGTGAACTTCGTGCGTTAGCCGACGCCAAAGTCGACGTCGCAGTTGACTTTACGGTTGCGGCCGCGTCTCGCGTCTCATTGCCATGGCTTGCACTGCATGGCGTTCATGCAGTTGTTGGGACAACCGGGTTCACTGATGCCGACATCGCCGAATTTAGGAGATTATTTACGTCAAGTAATTGCATCGTCGCACCAAATTTTGCAATTGGTGCTGTGCTGATGATGCGGTTTGCCGAAATCGCTGCGCCATTTTTCGATACGGCAGAAATCATTGAGATTCATCACGATGGCAAAGTCGATTCTCCGTCGGGTACCGCAATCTCAACGGCGCAACGGATGGCTGCGGCTAGTGATAAATGGGCAGACGATTCAACCAAGCATGAACCAATTGCTGGTGCGCGCGGGGCAAAGGGGCCCGGCGATATCCCAATTCATGCAGTTCGGATGCGCGGCGTTGTTGCCAATCAGGAAGTCGTGTTAGGTACGCAGGGACAAACTCTGACGATTCGCCACAACACCATCGACCGTGCCAGTTTTATGCCAGGAGTTGTTCTGGCGTGCAAGAAAATTTCGGAGCACAAGGGGTTTACTCTCGGGCTCGACTCATTCCTAAATATTTAACAGTATTTAACCGGCGACGATTTTCTCAAGTTCTGTTGGGCTAGTAGCGCTTAATGGACTAGTCAGATTTTGGTCGACCTTTGCGAGCCGAATGCAATAGTGACACTACAAAAAGAAGACCCACAACCCACCATTGGTATTTCTCGACGTAGTTGAGGAAGTCCTTGATTTGTTCTTTAAAAAGTTGTCCGCCCTGCCAAAGCACCACAAGTTTGATAGCGATGCCGAGCATCAGAAGCGAGATGAATCGGCGTGGTTCCATACGGCGGTGTCCGACAAGTAAACAAACGATGTTGCTGCCTGGCATTAGCACAACCATCACCGACCCAGCCTTGTCTACCGCGCGCTCCAATGAGCGATAGATCTTAGGCAATTCACCCATGTTTCCTTCGACCCATCCGAGTGCTGTTTTGCCGTACCATCGACCGACAAGGTAGAGCGCTACGCCAGCAACGAGTACACGAGTGAAACCAATAATCAAATACGGGAATAGATCGATGTATGGCACCGAGCCAAACAGATTACGGTTTCGCGAACTAAGAATCAGCACGAGAATTGGCTTTTCGTCAATTAGTGCGGGGCCGATGTTGCTACCGATGGTTCCAATCACAAACAGCATTGTGGTAAGGGCTAAAATAGCTTTTCGCATTCAGAGTACCGTAGCCGATTTGCTACCTTTGGGAGAACATTAATCATGGGGGTAGGCGATGAAGGGTCTAATGCAGGACACGCCGTTATCGATGGTGCACATCTTTGAGCGGGCAGAAAAATATCATCCAGAAAAGACCATCACCACTGCGACTGCTGTGGGCAAGGTCCGCACAAACTATGGCGAGTGGGCCGCGCGTACACGACAACTGGGTGGTGCGCTAGAAAAATTAAAAATTACTGCTGACGGGCGAGTTGCAACTTTCGCTTGGAATACTGCGAGACACCTTGAGTTGTACTTCGCTGCGCCATGCACCGGACGCGTTGTGCACACGTTAAATATTCGATTGTTTCCAGAGCAACTTACGTATATTGCGAATCACGCCGAGGACCAGGTTATTTTTGTTGACCGCTCGCTGTTTGGATTGCTTGCGCCGCTACTTCCGACTTTTAAAACGGTTCGTCATGTCGTTGTTATGGACGACGGCAAAGGTGAAATTCCTCAATCCATTGCAGGCATGGAAATCTATGATTACGAAGAGTTGATCAAGGGTGTCTCGGCTGTCGAATTTCGTATCACCGACGAAAATCAAGCAGCGAGTATGTGTTACACCAGTGGCACAACGGGCCACCCAAAGGGTGTTGTCTATAGTCATCGTTCAACTTTCCTGCACACCATGGGCGCACTCACCGTTGACTCGTTAGGTGCTCGCGAATCAGATGTAATTTTGCCGGTCGTGCCAATGTTCCATGCCAATGCTTGGGGATTAGCTCACGCGGCTGTTGCGTGCGGTGCAACTCTCGTGCTGCCTGGTCCAGATCTCTCTGGCAAGGCGATTGCAAATTTAATCGTCGAAGAAAAAGTAACTGTGGCAGCAGGCGTGCCAACAATTTGGATGGGTGTATTGCCGGAACTCAAGGGACGCGACACATCTTCTTTACGCGTGATCCCGGTCGGCGGTAGTGCGGTGCCAAAAGCACTCAGTGAGGGATATCGACAAACAGTTGGTCTGCCAATTTTGCAAGCATGGGGAATGACAGAAACTAGTCCAATTGCAGCAACATGCAATTTGTCAGTTTCCGATCAGCAATTATCAATCGAAGAGCAAGCCGAGTTGCGCACGACCGTTGGCACCATCAACTTTGGTGTGGATTGTCGCGTTGTTTTGCCGGGCACATCTACACCTGTGCCATGGGACGGCGATACCAGCGGCGAGTTGCAGTGCGCTGGATCGTGGATTGCTTCGACTTATTACAACGACGAGCGTGCTGGCGAAAGTTTTACTGCCGATGGTTGGCTACGCACTGGCGATGTTGCAACGATGGATTCATTTGGACGGATTCGTCTCGTGGATCGAACCAAAGATCTAATCAAGTCGGGCGGGGAGTGGATTAGTTCTGTCGAACTCGAAAACGAGCTGATGGCGCATCCAGGCATCAAGGAAGCCGCCGTCATCGGCGTGCCACATCCGAAGTGGGATGAACGACCGCTGGCTTGTGTTGTGCTCGAAAAAGACGCACAATTAACAAAACAGCAAGTGCTTGAATTTCTTGCACCCAGAATTGCCAAGTGGCAAGTGCCTGACGATGTCGTGTTTATCGACGAAGTGCCAAAAACCAGTGTTGGAAAGTTTTCAAAGAAGACATTGCGTGAGCGATTCGCAGATTACAAATTGCCAACTGCATGAACTCGGCGTAAAAACTGCTTCGTTCGTTCGTCAGTTGGGTTAGAAAACATTTGCTGAGGTGTCCCTTGTTCGGCGATGCATCCTGCAACTAGAAAGCAAACTCTGTCGCTGATTTCGCTGGCAAATGACATTTCATGTGTTGCGATCAACATCGTGATCCCGCTGCCCTTGAGTTCGCGTATGACATCTAGTACCTCACCGACAAGTTCTGGGTCAAGAGCCGAGGTAACTTCGTCAAACAGCAGAACCTCCGGACTCATTGCTAATGCGCGCACAATTGCCACGCGCTGTTGTTGACCACCCGAAAGTTGATCGGGGTAGGCGTCGAATTTATCGATTAGATCGAACCGAGAGAGGAGTGATCTGGCTATCTCATTTGCTTCGACAACTGTTTTGCCAAGAACTTGGGTAAGAGCAAGAGTGATATTTCTTTTAACACTCATGTGCGGAAATAAATTGAAACTTTGAAACACGATTCCGATTCGTCGCCGTACGGGATTCGGATCGCGTCCAACGCGAGTGATCTCATCACCATCGAGCAGGATCGCGCCCTCATCGATTGGCTCGAGCAGGTTGATGCATCTGAGTAGCGTTGTCTTGCCTGAACCGCTTGAACCGATAAACGAAACAACCTCGCCCGCTTTTACGTCCAAAGTGATCCCCGACAGCACTACCCGTTCGGCGAAACTCTTCGTGACATCGCGAAGTTGCAACTTCATCGCACCCTCGTTGCTGATGTGCGTCGGCGTTCTCGAGCGAGAAGGTAATCGGTTGTCCGCGTCAGTGGAATCGTGATCGAAAGAAAGATGATCGCCGCGGCAACATACGGCGTAAAGTTTGCAAATTTGGCTTTGTCGATGCCTGCTTGTCGCAAAATTTCGATTGGACCAATCAAACTGACAAGCGCGACATCTTTTTGCAAACTGACGAGGTCGTTCATTAGTGGGGGCACTACCCGACGAATTGCCTGTGGCAAAATTATAAAGCGCATTGTCTGAGTGTTTGAGAGCCCCAGTGATCTTGATGCGGCCCGTTGGGATTCGTGCACACTGTCGATACCGGCGCGAAATACCTCGGCGATGTACGCGCCGTATGTCATTACCAATGCCACAGATCCCCATAACAGCGGCGAGTTCCATGGGCGCTCAAGTCCGACACCCGGCACGCCAAAACCAATGAGATAGATCCACAAAATTACCGGTACGCCGCGCATGATATCGATATATCCAATGACGAATATTCGTACTGGAAATAGTGCGGGGTTTCGCGTGCTGCGGGTGATCGCCAGAACTAGTGCGAGCACAATGATCGCCGGCGTGGACCAAGCGAATATTTTTATATCAAGGACAAATGCATCCAGAAGCCTGGGGAATGAGTCAACAAAACGTTCGCCATTAAAAAAAGATTCTTGAACACGGTCCCAACGC
Organism: Acidimicrobiaceae bacterium; assembly: GCA_013204455.1. Lineage (GTDB taxonomy): Bacteria > Actinomycetota > Acidimicrobiia > Acidimicrobiales > Ilumatobacteraceae > BACL27. The sequence continues at coordinate 471 of JABMNW010000011.1, read as the reverse complement.
GGGAGTCGCGGAATCGCAACTATGAGTACAACTACAACAGCGACAGTGCTCAGCGCAGCGATACTGCTGCTGCGCTGGCGCTGGCGCTGTTCAAATCGTTGGCGCTCGCCTTTTGCGTTCGAAGTGCTAGCCGACAACTGGTCGACGACTAGTCAAGACTGAGTACTGGCGCGTCGGTTTTGTCGGCGAGCCATGTTTTTTCGATTTCGGCCAAAGTGCCACCAGCCTTCAGCGAGGTGAGTGCTGTGTTTACACATTCAGTGAGCGGGCTGTCCTTGTCGAGCAGCAAACCAAAGTTATCGGCCGCTACGGCGGAGCTGAGCGGGAACTGACCAATAACTTTCGAGCCTTCAATCTCCACTGCGCTGATATAAAACGCGGTAGGCAAATCGACAATGATTGCATCGATCTGTTTGGCTTCTAGTGCGGCCTTTGCACCAGCGTTGTCGTCATATACATACGGCTCTGAAG
>JABMNW010000186.1 GCA_013204455.1 Acidimicrobiaceae bacterium | reverse complement strand
GGCAAGCACCAGATCGTTGTGGCATTTGCCTACGACGGAGGATTCGGTGCAGGCGGAGATGTCACTTTGTTTGTTGACAACAACAATGTTGACTTTGCCCGTATCGACAAGACAGTTCCACTCGTGTATTCAATGAGCGGAGAAACCTTTGACGTGGGTGTTGACACTGGATCATCAGTAGGGCCATACCCCTCACGGTTTTGATTGCACCGCCCAGATTCATTCAGTCATCGTTGAACGACTTGACGAACCACCAGCAGAGATCAAACAGATGATGCGCGAGGGTGAATTTCGCGCCAGCCTCAGTACGCAATAATTTTTAATTCAGCGGCGAATTTTAATTTAGCGGCTAGCGAGATATTCGTCGCGTAACCGCTTGTCGCACTTGAGCATCAAAACTTCGCACGTGGGCTTCAGAAAGTTGGTAAGCAAGAACACAGTTACCAGATTCGAGTGCATTCAGAATCTCAACATGTTCGCCAACCGCGTGACCCATGTCGGCGACTTCGGCCAGATACATATGCCAAAGTCGGTCACTCTGGGCGTACAACATGTCGAGGGTGTCGGTTAAGAATCGATTACCAGCCGCGGTCCAAACAATTTCGTGGCATTCGCAATCGATATTGATCAGATCATCCGGCGTGACACCAGGTCTTTTTGCAGATTCAAGCACCGCACGCATACGTGTCCAGTGTTCGACACGACCACGTTGACAGGCGAGACGTGCCGCATAGGGTTCCAAAATGGCTCGAGTTTCATAAAGCATCGAGAGTTCGGTGACGTCAATACTCGAAACAATCATTCCACGGCGCGGAAGGACAACCAAAAATTGATCTCGGGCCAATCGTTGCAATGCCTCGCGAATTGGAGTGCGACCAATACCTAGTTTTTGTTGCAGTTCGTCTTCGCGAATTACTGCGCCGGGGGCGAGTTGAAGGCGGACAATCATCCGTCGAATCAACCGGTAAGCCTGCTCGCTTAGTGAGGTAGCACCAGCGACATTTACTTTTATGCTCGGCTTAAGCAACTTTGGTGGCATACGGTCTCACTGATATCATACTGATATACCACCAAATAAGACGAGTCTACGGGGGTCAGGATGAGCGAGTTTCCAAGGAAGGCCAAGTGCGTAGTAATTGGCGCAGGGATTGTCGGCAACTGTTTGGTTGGACATCTCGCAAAACTCGGCTGGACCGACATCGTGCAGATCGACAAAGGACCATTGCCTAACCCTGGCGGATCAACGGGTCACGCTTCAAACTTTATTTTTCCAACCGATCACAACAAAGAGATGGCTTTGCTTACTCTCGCTTCGCAACGGCAATATATCGAGATGGGGATGAATAACACCTGTGGCGGTATCGAAGTTGCTCGCAATCCAGAACGTCTCGAAGAGTTCAACCGACGAATGACATCTGCAAAATCTTGGGGTATCGAAGCAAGTTTGCTCTCCCCCGCCGAAGTAAAAGAACTCGTGCCATTCATCAACGAAAAAATCATCTTAGGTGGTTTCTATACCCCAAGTGTTTCGTGCGTCGACTCGCTTCAGACAGGTACGTTGATGCGTGAGGGCGCAGTTAAATCCGGCAACCTAAATGTATTTGCAAATACTGAAGTATTGGATCTTGAAGTTGAGGATGGTGAGATTAAGGCAGTCGTCACCAACAAAGGTCGAATCGAAGCCGAATATGTCGTTGTCGCCTGTGGGGTGTGGAGCCCACGCATTGCCAAAATGGCTGGAGCAAATATTCCACTGACACCAGCGGTGCACCAAATGGCCGATGTTGGGCCAATTGATATTCTGCAAAAGTCGAACGCCGAAGTTGCGTACCCAATCGTGCGCGACATGGATACATTTTGTTACGAACGTCAGACGGCGGGTTCGATGGAAGTCGGATCGTATGCACACCGTGCAATCTTCATACACCCAAATGACATACCGTCCAATGAAGCGTCCGCACTTTCACCAACAGAGTTGCCGCTAACACAAGATGATTTCGATCCGCAAATGGAACAAGCGATCGAATTGATGGAGATGCTTGGCGATGCCGAAATCAAATATGCGATCAATGGTCTGCTCTCGCTAACTCCAGACGCGATGCCGGTACTTGGCGAAACAGTCGAAGTTAGAAATCTCTGGTCAGCAGCAGCAGTGTGGATTAAAGAAGGACCCGGCATTGCGCAGTTGGTCGCCGAGTGGATGACATATGGCTACCCACACTTGTGCGACCCACACTCGTCAGACATCAGTCGTTTTTATCCACACGAAAAGACCGAGCACCATATTTATGCGCGATGCGATGAACACTTCAACAAGACATACGGAATTGTGCACCCGCGTGAGCAGTGGGCATCACAACGCGATATGCGCAGGAGTCCGTTCTACCCACGCGAGCAAGCAGCAGGCGCAACATTCTTTGATGCACGCGGTTGGGAGCGTCCACAATGGTTTGCGTCAAACGCAAAATTAGTTGAAAAATACAAAGAAGCATGCCAACCACGCGAACACGAATGGGATGCGCGCTGGTGGTCGCCAATCACAAATGCCGAACACCTGGCGATGCGCGAATCAGTTGGCATGGTCGATCTAACCGCGTTTAACGAATTTGACTTTACCGGTCCAGACGCAATGAAGTTCTTGCAGTACATGTGTGTCAATAACGTCGATGTCGAGGTGGGTCGCTCGGTTTATACGCCGTTACTAACTCCGGGAGGTGGATTCCGCGGGGACCTAACAATTTTGCGACTCGACACGGACCATTTCCGTGTCGTGACTGGAGCTTTCGATGGCGGTCGAGATAACTATTGGTTCCGTCGACACATGCCGACACATGGATCGGTCGTGTTTACCGATATGAGTTCGGCGTTGTGCACGATTGGTGTGTGGGGACCGAATGCAGAAAAAACCATGGCGAAAATTGTCACCGGCGAACACAAGATATTTGATCTTTCACAGATCAATTTTCCATACGGTGCGGTGCGCAATGTGCTGATCGACGGCGTGCCATGCACGATGTTCCGAATTTCGTACGTCGGCGAGAATGGTTGGGAGATCTACACCAAGATGGAACACGGTTTACGTTTGTGGGATTCGATCGCCGCGGCTGGAAAAGAATTCGAAATCATTCCAGTTGGCATGGGTGTGTATGCGGTTACAGGTCGTATCGAAAAGGGTTATCGC
>JABMNW010000185.1 GCA_013204455.1 Acidimicrobiaceae bacterium | reverse complement strand
GGCATACGACATACCGGCGTGCATCGGGGATAGGCGACGAAGTTCATTCCAGATTTCTTCGCTTGATTCGTACTTCCAATCGTGACCCATCACTCGTGCCAAGTCCAGAATAATTTGAATATCATCGTGCGCGTTGCCCGGCATATTTAGTGCCTTGCGCACGCGTTGCACGCGGCGCTCGGAGTTTGTGACTGTGCCCTCACTTTCGCACCATGACGCCGATCCAGGAAACACCACATCTGCGAGTTCGGCTGTTTTGGTTAGAAAAATATCCTGCACAATTAGAAAATCGAGATTTTCCAACAAATGTGTGGCGTGTGTGCCGTCTGCTTCGGATTGTGCCGGGTTTTCACCGATTACGTATAACGCGCGTAATTCGCCACTTTCCATTGATTCAAACATCTCGGTGAGATTCCAGCCAATTTTTGCCGGAATCGTGCAACCCCATTCGTGATTAAATTTTTCACGAGATACATCGTCGACGACATCTTGGAAGCCTGGCAATTTGTTCGGAAGTGCGCCCATATCGCCACCACCTTGCACATTGTTTTGTCCACGCAGTGGATTGAGTCCGGAACCGGTGCGTCCGACATGCCCGCAAAGAAGCGCGAGGTTGATCAACGACAATACATTGTCGACACCGTTGTGATGTTCGGTAATTCCGAGTGTCCAACAGAGTTGTGCTCGTCCAGCCTTGGCGAATGCGTGGGCGAGTTCGCGAATCGCGTCAACGGGTACCCCCGTTACTTGACTTCCGCGCTCGAGTGTCCACTCTTCAACGGAGTTTGCATATTCCGAGAATCCAATCGTGCTACGTGCAATGAATTCCTTGTTCGCGAGTCCTGCATGAATAATCTCGCGGGCGATCGTATTTGATAATCCAACATCGCTTCCGACATTGAGACCCAACCAAATATCTGCCCATTCGGCTGATGCTGTGCGACGAGGATCAACTACGAATAATTTCGCCCCGTTGCGAACACCTTGCAGGATGTGATGGAAATAAATCGGATGAGCCTCGCGAGCGTTTGAGCCCCACAAAATAATTACGTCGGTATTTTCAACCTCGGCGTAAGAGGAAGTTCCTCCTCCTGCTCCAAAAACGGTGGCCAGATCGACCACCGAAGGTGCGTGTCAAGTTCGATTACAAGAATCGATATTATTTGAGCCGATCACTGCACGGGCAAACTTCTGGGCGATGAAGTTCATTTCGTTGGTTGATTTTGAACAAGAGAAGAATCCAATTGCAGACGGAGAGAACGCATCACGGGTTTTCGACAAACCAGCAGCGGCGCTAGCCAAGGCTTCATCCCAAGTCGAAACGCGCAATTCGCCGTTCTCGCGCACCATTGGCTCGGTGAGACGTACGTATGGTTCGAATTTGTGACGCGCCATTGGGATTGCCTAGATGCAACCTTAGCAGTGATAATTTTTGGGTCGTCGGTTTCTGTAGAATGGTGCGACGAAATAACTGAAAGAGGAATTTGCCATGAGTTTTCCATCCGATCTCGAAATCGCGCGTGCTGCCACGGCTAGACCGCTTCCAGAAATCGCAACGCAAATGGGTATTGATCCAAGTTTTCTTGAGCCCTATGGTAAAAGTCTCGCCAAGATCAGTTTGGAAGCGATCGACTCTTTGAAGTCTCGCCCAAAAGCCAAGTATGTCGTGGTCACGGCGATCACCCCAACACCACTAGGTGAGGGCAAGACCACAACGGTTGTTGGTCTTGGCCAAGCGATGAAACACATCGGCAAGAAAGCCACAATCAGTTTGCGTCAGCCAAGCATGGGTCCAACTTTCGGTATCAAAGGCGGCGCTGCTGGTGGAGGTTACAGCCAAGTGATCCCGATGGAGCTATTGAACTTGCATCTCACTGGTGACTTCCATGCTGTGACTGCTGCACACAATCTGCTCTCGGCGATGGTTGACAATCATCTGCACCAGGGCAATGAATTGGATCTTGATATTAATAACATCACATGGCGACGCGTGATGGATGTCAACGATCGTTCTTTGCGCAATATCATCATCGGACTCGGCACGAAGGAAGATGGCGT
>JABMNW010000184.1 GCA_013204455.1 Acidimicrobiaceae bacterium | reverse complement strand
AGGGAAGATGGCGGTCAATGCACTCGAGACCGCGACGAGAGCAGCCTGGGCGATGCCCATTTGGTCCTCGTTTCACAACACGAGACTCGTGCTGTTTGGCTGAAATGTGTACGCCAGCCAGCGAGTGCGGATTCTAACTAGTGCGTGCGAATGGCACGGAGCACATGCCACATCTCGACAGCGCCGATTGCCGCTTCTTCACCTTTATTGCCAGCGCCAGGACCGGACCGCTCCGTGGCTTGTGCAATATTTTCGGTCGTTAGCACAGCAAAACCGATTGGGATACCCGTGTCTTGTTGCACTCTGGCGATGCCGTCGGCGCACGGACCGGCAATATATTCGAAGTGTGCAGTGTCGCCACGAATCACCGCACCAAGTGCCACGAGCACTTCGTAACGGCCGGACAACGCCATTGCGCGCGCCGCCAATGGCACTTCGTATGCTCCAGGCACCCATGCGACATCAATATTTTTAGCGTCCACTGCGCATTTGGCAAGTCCGCGATGTGCGCCGTCCAAAAGTGCCTGCACAATAAATTCGTTGAACCGCGAGCAGACAATACCTACACGCATTGCCGGATTTTTTGTTGATGTCGCATCACATGAATAGAAGCCCATGATTACTTTCCGTTTGCTTTATTATTCTCGATTAATTTAACGGTGTTTTGTTCTTGATGGGCATCAAAGAAGTGTCCGAGGCGATCACGTTTGGTCGCTAAATACGAAGCATTTTCTGCAGTAATTTGCGTCACGATTGGCACGCGTTCGACAACACTCAATCCATATCCAGCAATACCACCATATTTGGCCGGATTGTTGGTCATCAGGCGTAATTCGGTTGCGCCAAGGTCGGCCAAAATTTGTGCACCGATTCCGTATTCGCGACTATCAACTGGCAATCCAAGTTCAATATTTGCATCCACTGTGTCGAGACCCTTGTCTTGTAATGAGTATGCGCGAATTTTGTGACCGATGCCAATGCCGCGACCTTCGTGACCGCGCAGATATACAACTACACCACGTCCTTCACTCTGCACGGCTTGCATTGCTATGGCGAGTTGTGGTCCGCAGTCACAGCGACGACTGCCAAATACATCACCAGTGAGACACTCGCTATGTACACGCGTCAGCACTGGTGCGCCAACGCTTATATCGCCGAGCACAAAAGCCAAGTGTTCAATACCATCAATTGTGTTGCGATATGCAACGCATTCGAAGTTGCCCCACTCGGTTGGCACATTTGCCGAACCCATTCGCTCTACAAGTCGCTCATTGTGACGACGATATTCAATCAGTCGAGCAATCGACGACAATAGCAATCCGTGCTCGTTGCAGAAATACTTTAGATCCTTAACTCGGGCCATTGTCCCGTCGTCGTTTTGAATCTCGCAGATCACTCCTGCAGGTTCGCATCCAGCCAGCCGTGCTAGATCGACGGCTGCTTCGGTGTGTCCGGCTCGCTTAAGAACTCCGCCATCACGCGCTCGCAATGGAAATATATGTCCCGGTCGGGCGAAAGCACTGTGAATAATTTTTGGATCAGCCAGTGAGCGCAGCGTTGCGGCGCGATCAGCAGCCGAGATGCCAGTTGTTGTGCCGCTCATGACATCAACCGAAATGGTAAACGCAGTGCGATGAGATTCGGTGTTGTTGTCAACCATCATTGGCAAGCGCAATTCATCGCAACGTTCGCCAGTAAGTGGAGCGACAACGACGCCGGATGTGTGTCGGACCATGAATGCGAGTTTTTCGGCAGTGGCGAATTGTGCTGCCATTATCAGGTCGCCCTCATTTTCTCGATCTTCGTCGTCAACTAATACGACCATTTCACCGCGACCAATCGCAGCAATTACATCGCTAATCTCGGCAAAATCCGCGTCGTGTTCCGGCGAATTCATATGCTTTGCTCCTGTCGTATATTCGGTTCAATTATTACTTCTAGATCTGATCCGAGTCGTTGGGTGGAAGTGATTCGTCCGCGCCACAAGTCGGCCATTGTTTGAATGCCACGACCTTCGAATACTCCGAGTGAGTCACTACCACCGCTAAATGCGGGCGCAAGATGCAATATGTATTGGTTGATCAGTCCTTCGCGGTGGAATGATGCCGCAACCCTTGGTCCACCTTCTACTAGTAGTTGCAATACGTTTTGACTTCCAAGCGTATCGAGGAGATCAACAAGTGATCCAGTCCACTGCGTGCAAGGGTTTACGCGGGCTTGATCAGAAACATTGCCGAGCACAACGCGTCGCGGTGAGTCGCCGTCAACATCGCGCACTGTTAATTGTGGATCGTCATTGCGTACAGTGCCAGCACCAACGAGCACAGCATCGCTTTGCGCACGAAGTTGCTGAACTCTACGCCTGGCATCTTTGCCAGTAATCCACAGACTCGTACCATCTGGCGCTGATGTCCGACCATCCAAAGTCGTTGCCATTTTCAGTACGACATATGGTCGCTTGGTTTTTCGGTGATGCAAGTACGCCGCGAGTTGCGCTGTTATTTCTTCAGCAAGTGTGCCGATATCAACAGTGAGTCCAGCATTGCGCAGGCGCTCGAGACCGCGACCAGAAACGTTTTCATCTGGGTCCTGAATTCCGACAACAACGCGCGTCACACCAGCGTCAATGATCGCGTGCGTGCATGGACTCGTGCGTCCTGTGTGATCACACGGCTCGAGCGTGGTATAAAGAGTTGAGCCATGTGCCAAGCCACCAGCAGCACGAAGCGCAACGATTTCTGCGTGTGGTCCGCCGACGCGACTCGTCGAGCCATCAAAAACTTCGCCATTCGGCGCAACGATAACCGCACCAACCCATGGGTTTGGACGTGAGACTAGACGCGCATGGTCAGCCACCGTAATTGCGATGCGCATTGCCTCGTCATCGTTGAGTGGTGCGGCCATTTTGTGAGCGTCTCTTTCGTCGGTTGAACGGCGTGCAGGGTCAACCCGACGACGGCGTACGCGACGCCACCGCCTTCTTGCTTCCATCCGGACTTTAACCGT
>JABMNW010000183.1 GCA_013204455.1 Acidimicrobiaceae bacterium | reverse complement strand
GTGGGGCGGCGATGATTGCTTCGGGAAATGCAATCTCTCAGCAAGAATCTCCACCTGACATGCGGGGGCGTTTGTTGGCTCTAACTGCGGTTGCATTTTTGGGGAGCACGCCGATTGGTGGTCCGATCACTGGACTTATTGCTGACAAAATTTCGCTTGAGTGGTCAATTGGTTATGGTGGTGTGATCACGTTAATAAGTGCGGCGATAGCGGCTTTGGCGTGGAGGTAATCAACCGCTCGGTAGTCTGAAAGATAACAAATGCTTGACGATCGTAAGACCGCCATCCTCCGAGCAATCGTCGAGGAATACATCGCCACCGCGCAACCGGTGGGGTCTTCGCACATCGCCAACTCACACGAGTTTGCCGTTTCGTCGGCCACCGTACGTAACGATATGGCGATACTCGAGCGGGACGGATTTCTTACTCACACTCACACATCGGCAGGGCGTATTCCAACCGACAAGGGTTATAGATTTTTTGTTGACAATCTTGTCCCAGCCGGCACACTTGGCACGATTGCGCAGGCAAAAGTCGGAGAGTTTTTCGAGAGCGCACACTTTCGTTTGGAAGAAACGTTACAGCGCACGTCAACTTTGCTCACACAGCTAACTAATTATGCGTCAGTTGTAATCGGTCCAACCGTTGAAGTTGCAGTTGTGCGTTCGGTGCAATTGGTGCGTCTCTCAAGTCATCACATCACGGCGGTTGTCGTTCTATCCAACGGTGCTGTCGAAAACGAGCAGATCGAAGTTGGTATCGACATCACCGATGCACATATCTCTGCGACGAGTTCTCAGTTGCAGTTGATGATGATTAGTAAACCACTGCGTGATGTACCAGTGCATCGGTTGCAGGTCAAGCACTCGAACGACGTAGTTAGTCGAGTATGTGAGCGTGTGCTCGAATCGTTGGATCGTACCCGAAGTGACGAAACATTTTTTGTTGGTGGTGCGGCACAAATGGCGGAAGCATTTGATGCGGTCGAAATTGTCCGGAATGTTTTACATGCCCTTGAACAGCAATACGTTGTTGTTACCCTTGTGCGCGACATGTTGGATCGTGGTCTATCTGTGGCAATTGGCGCCGAGCATGGCGTTGAGCCACTTTCGGCATGTTCGGTCGTATTGGCGCCAGTTATTGCCGACGGAACAATGGTTGGCACAGTTGGCGTGCTCGGTCCAACGCGGATGAATTATTCGCAGGCACTAGCCACTGTCGAAGCGGTGAGTGATCGCCTCGGTCGTCGTCTGACCGAGAACTAACACAGCCATGGCGTCAGACTTTTATCAATTACTTGGTGTCTCTCGGTCTGTCAGCCAAGATGAACTAAAGCGCGCCTATCGCAAGCGTGCTCGTGAACTGCATCCAGACGCAAACCCAAATGATCCAAAGTCAGAAGACGAATTTAAGAAATTGAGTCATGCCTACGAAGTGCTGTCTGATCCAAATATGCGTGCACGTTACGACCAATTTGGCGAAGCCGGAATATCCGGTAGCGGCGGTGCGGGCGGAGGCGATCCGTTTGGTGGTTCCGCAGGTTTTGGCAGCATCTTCGACGCATTTTTTGGTGGCGAATCTCCGTTTGGTGGCGGGCGACAACAATCTGGTCCGCCTCGTGGTCCAGATCTAGAAACACAAGCAGAAATTGATTTCAAAGACGCGGTGTTTGGCTGCAACACATCCGTATCAGTTCGCTCGGCGGTGCGTTGTGAAGATTGCAGTGGGACGGGTGCGGCTGCTGGCACAAAAGCAATAAGTTGCCCGGATTGTGGTGGCTCAGGACAAATTCGTCGAACACGCCAAAGCATTCTCGGGCAAATGGTTACGAATACGCCTTGTGGTCGTTGCCGTGGTGCCGGTCAGACAATCGCTTCACCATGTCCGACATGTCGTGGCGAAGGTCGCACCACGCGCGAGATCCCCCACGAATTTGATCTTCCAGCAGGTATCGCAACTGGTCAGACAATGCGACTTAGTGGTCGAGGTGGTGTCGGACCACGCGGTGGTGCGACAGGAGATTTGTATGTGCACATCGTTGTTAGAGAACACGAGATGTATCACCGTGAAGAAGATGACTTAGTTACGAATGTTGAAGTAACGATTGCCCAAGCCGCACTCGGCGTGCAGTTGACACTTGAAACTTTGGATGGAGACGAAAATTTAGTGATTCCACCAGGTGTGCAACATGGGCACGAATTTGTATTGAAGGGTCGTGGTGTGCCGCACCTTAACCAAGGCAATCGCAGTCGTGGTCGCGGTAATTTACGAGCGAGGGTTGTAGTTGTGGTGCCAACAAAGTTGTCGGCGACACAGCGTGAACTATTACATCGACTTGCCAAAGAACGTGGCGAGCCAGTTGCTCCACCCGAACAAGGTTTGAAGTCGAAAATTAAGTCGGCGTTTTCGTGATCTCGACACTTCGCGAATCGACAGCGCATATATTCGTTGATTCGATTGACGCGCCGGTGATTAGTGAGTTCGACGCACACCATTTGTTGCGTGTGTTGCGAATTACGCCACGCGATGCGGTAACTATTAGTAACGGACGCGGTCAGTGGCGCTCGTGTGTTTTGGATGCAAGCGGATTGCTTGAGACAACTAGCGATGTCGTTTCAGACTCTGCGCCACGTTGGGCGTTGACCGTTGCGTTTGCACCGGTTAAAGGAGATCGACCCGAATGGACGGTGCAAAAACTCACGGAGATTGGTGTCGACAATATTATTCCGCTCGGTTCTACCCAGCGCGGTGTTGTGCGTTGGGAAGATGGTCAGGCCGACAAACACATTGAGCGTCTACGACGAATTGCACGGGAAGCAGCAATGCAATCACGACGCACATGGTTGCCAATTGTGCACGATGTAACGCATTTATCGAGTTCGTTTTACGTTGCTGATCCGAGCGGCGAGCCGTTAGACGCCTCTCATCGAGTAATCGCAATCGGCCCAGAGGGTGGCTTTACTGCCGAAGAGACTTCGAGTAGTGCCGGCCTTGTTTCGCTTGGCGACACCGTGTTACGCGCCGAAACGGCTGCGGTAAGTGCGGCAGTTTTAATGACAATGCACAGGCGCAATGCAAAGTGATCACGAAATGAGTCAATCCGACGGCGAACTTCTTGAACGATCGCCATTTTCGCGAATGGTCGGCGAGCGCTTGCGCGCAATTCGTCAACAAAAAAATCTGTCACTCAACGAGGTTGAGACTCAGTCGCAAGAAGAGTTCAAGGCGTCCGTGCTCGGGGCGTACGAACGCGGCGAACGCTCGATCTCGGTGCCGCGGCTTGAGCGTTTGGCAAAGTTCTATGGCGTAACTGTTGATCAACTCTTGCCTCGGGATCCGCAACGAGTCGAAGATAATCAGCCTGGCGCATCTGGCCCAACCAAATTGCGAATCGATGTGGCGAAACTTTCTACCCGTGTGGGTGTGGAGTACAAAATGCTCGAGCGATTCTTACGGATGATCCAAGTGCAACGACAAGACTTCAATGGCAAAGTAATTACCGTGCGCGCGCATGACACACGAGCAATTGCGGTGATGTTAGATATTCCTGTAGATCAAGTTGGTGTGCGATTAGCCGAACTCGACTTGCTGTTCGTGCCCCCGACAACTCAGAGTTAGCAATCGTTGTGCATCCCGGTCATGGTGTGTATGTACACATTCCGTTCTGTGCAAAAAAGTGTGACTACTGTGCGTTTGCAACTTTTACCGATCGCCATCAATTAACAAGCAACTATCTAGAGGCATTGCGCATCGATATTCGTCGAAGTGTGGCTACTGCTATGCCACCGGCAACGTCCGTATTTATCGGTGGGGGCACGCCAACGCTTGTGCCAGCGAACGAATTAATGAGTGTGTTGGGCGAGATAAAGCTAGCGACTGGCGCCGAAGTCACAGTCGAGTGCAATCCAGACGATGTAACTCTGGCGATGATGCGCACCTATCGCGGTAGCGGTGTTAACCGAGTGAGTGTTGGTGTTCAGTCAACGGTGGGTCATGTCCTGGCGTCGCTTGGTCGCACGCATAATCCAGAGAATGTGCAACGCGCTGTGTCTGCAGTACATCAGGCTGGTTTCAAAACTTTTAATCTCGACATTATTTACGGTGCGGCCGGCGAGTCGTTAGACGATTGGCGGAAAACAGTGAATGATGTTGTTGCTCTTGATCCACCCCATGTTTCTGCATACGGATTAACCGTCGAGGCGAATACGGCATTGGCATCGCAACCTGATCGTCATCCAGATGACGATGACCAAGCCGACAAATACGAAATCGTCGATGAGTTATTTAATCAAAGTGGCTTGCTCAACTATGAAATTTCTAATTGGGCCAAACCTGGTCATGAGTGCGAGCACAACTCGCTGTATTGGCAGCAAGGCAATTATCACGGTTTTGGTAGCGCGGCGCACGCACATTTAGATGGCCGGCGTTGGTGGAATGTCCGCACTCCGGAGCGTTACATCGAACTTGTGATGGCCGGCGAGTCGCCAGAATCTTCGAGTGAAACTTTGGACGCTCAAACTCGCAAACGGGAAGCGCTACAACTATTGGTACGCACGCGCGACGGTGTGCCATTTGGATCGATTAGCCAATTCGATCTAGAAGAAATGAGCGAACTAGTTGAACAGCGCGACAACAAATTAGTACTTACTCGCGCCGGTCGGCTAATGGCCAACGAAGTCGCGCTGCGGCTAATAGATTCGTAGAATAATATTAGTTCGGAGGTTGTCTTGTCTGAAAATTTAAAACATTGGGCAGTCGTCCCTGACGCGATTTGGAATGGGACAACAGTCACCAAAGGCAAAGCGTTGATTATCGAAGGTGAGCGCATTGTTGAATTAGTCGACAGTCGATCTGTCGGCAAAATGAGATCTGTCAATTTGCCAGATTGCACATTAATTCCTGGATTAATAGATGCACATGTTCACCTAAGCAACTGGATGATGCCCGGCTTTTTAGCTGCTGGCGTCACAACGGTGCGCGATACTGGGAACAATCTTGAGTGGGTACTAAACGCAAGAGAAAGGACTAGAAAAAATCCGCTTGCTGGGCCAACAATAAAATGCTGTGGTCCAGTTCTTGACGGTCGTACAACGAATTGGCCAAAAATTAGCCGACAAAATAATGATTGTAATCAGGTAATCCGGAGTGTGGAAGAACTCGTTAGTGCTGGCGTTGATGCAATCAAGTTGTATGTCAATCTCGATAAAGATCAGATGGATGCAGCGATCACGACTGCTCATAATCTTGATAAATTCGTTCTCGCGCACCTCGGTGGCGTAAATGCGATCGATGCATCCAAGATTAAGGTCGATGAGATTGAACATCTGACGGGGTGTGTCCATCATGAACATGGCGGTGAAAGCCCATTCGTTGATCCAGAATATTTGAGTGCGTGTATTGATTCATTTCTCGAGAACCAAACAATTATGTGTCCTACCCTTATGGTTTGGGACCGGCTATGTCGGATTAATGAGAGTGTCCTAATTAACGACAACAGGCTTAGGTGGGTTCATCCACAAGTACGCTCGGCCTGGGCGCGTTTCCCACACAGATATCTTGATCCCGAAGTCCGTCTTAAGAGGCAACAGAGTTTAATCACGATGAAACGCGCTGTTTATGAGATGTGGCGAAGAGGTTGCGAGATAATTACCGGAACTGATACACCGTGGCCATATGTGATACCAGGTTTTGGACTGCACGACGAACTCGCACTAATCGTTGATTCTGGTATCGCGCCAATCGAAGCACTAAAAATGGCTACTTCGCGTGCGGCCGCTGCTCTTGGACTGACTGGCGAAGTTGGCGTAATTGCACCAGGAGCAATTGCCGACCTAGTAGGGATTGGAGGTGACCCGACAGAGGACATCTTGCATTTGTCAAATGTGCAGTTTGTTTGTCATCGCGGAGAGGTGGTTTTGGGCGACCAATTAGTTGGTTTACGTGACGCAGAGTTTGCAATCGACCCGCAAGATGCGATAACAGAGATGATCCTTGGTGTCGCAGATACGAAGCAGCTACCGAAAAGCCCGCCAGTTATATTCACCGATGAGTCTTAGTCAAGTCTGAAATTTTCGAAATGAATCAAGACCGATATGAAGTCGTTAATTCTATAGAGGCAGATTATCGTCAGGCGCAGGCGGCGCGGGGATTCCGAATGCTCGGCGCAGTTCCAGGCGATCGGGTTGGTTTATGTGTCTCCAGTTCGATTGATTTATTGTTTGCGATAGGTGGAGCATTACGTAGTGGAGTAATTCCGGTTGTGCTTAATTCGCAACTTTTGGCCAAAGAACGCAACCTGATTATCAAGGATGCTGAAGTTGTCATAATGATTGATTCAGAAGCAAAGTTTGCAACACTATCTAACCACGGAATTGATGAAATTTCTCCATATCCACTTACTCGTCCAATGTTGTACACGTCTGGAACAACCGGCAGGTCAAAGGGTGTCGTTTCACCGGTACTCTCCGAAAGTGACGCAAAAAAACTTTGGAGCGAAGAGATTGATCAGTGGTCAATAGACAAAAGTGATATTCACCTTGTGTGCTCGCCGCTCTATCACTCAGCTCCAATTCGTCATTCGCTTAGCACCTTATTGGCAGGGGGTTCAATCGTTGTCCCTGGTCGGTTTAATGTGGAAACAGTTGTAAACGCAATTCGCGAAACAGGTCCAACAACTACATTTTGCACTCCGACTCATCTTCAACGACTCGCGGAGGCAGGCAAACTAAGTGCCTTGAGTTCCCTGCGGTTGGTGTTACACGCTGGTTCAAAGTGCGAAGAAAAAATAAAACGTCAGGCGATTGAAGCGATTGGAGTAAAAAATCTCTGGGAATTTTATGGCTCCACAGAGGGCCAATTTACAGTTTGTTCGTCGGTCGATTGGTTAGAACGACCTGGAACGGTAGGCCGAGCAAGGAAAAATCGTAAACTTAAAGTTGACGAAGATGAGATAATTTGGTCCAGTTGTCCGCCGTATGCTCGCTGGGAATATTGGCGCGATCCAGCTAGATCTGCGGCAGCTTGGCACGACGAGTTCTTCACAGTTGGCGATCTCGGGTATCTTGACCAGGACGGCTACTTGTTTCTCCGTGGTAGACGCGATGATCTAATTGTCTCTGGCGGTGTAAATGTTTATCCTGTGGAAGTTGAGGCGGTATTGCAAGATTTGGACGGGGTATCAGACATAGTTGTATTTGCACGTGATGATGAGCAATGGGGGCAAAGAGTATGTGCCGCCATTGTTGGTACCGTTACTGAAAACCAATTGAGTATATTCGCTCGTGAAAATTTAGCGCCATTTAAGCGGCCCAAAGAGTATTTTTTTGTTGAGAGTATTCCACGCACAGCTCTTGACAAATTGCGCCGTTCGCGTATGAGTATCGACCTTGGTCTTGATTGAGGATTTTTAAACTGAAATAATCAAGGAGATATTAATGGCCATTAAGAAAAGTGTTAGCCGCCAAGCGACAATGGAAGATGTAGCAAAAAAGGCTGGCGTGGCTATATCGAGTGTTTCCAGAGCTCTTAGTGATCATCCGGATGTAAGCGAGAGCCTTAAAAAACGGGTAACCGATGCTGCAAAAAAACTAGGATTCGAACCTAATCTTCTTGCTTCGAGTTTGCGTAGTGGGTCAACGCAGATGGTCGGTTTTATAGTTCGCGATATCTCGAACCCTTTGTTCGCTCTAATAGCAAAAGGAGCCGATGATATTTTACGTGAGCATGGCTACTCGTTGCTGGTATCAAACTCGGATGGTGAGACTTCGGTCGAAGTTGGTCACTTAAATCTTCTTGCTGGCCGTCGTGCCGATGGCATAATTGCGTCACTTGTGGCTGAAACTGATGAGGAAATGTTGAAAGCGCTTAGGCAGTTTAAAGGTCATGTTGTAGTGCTGGATCGAGATTTGACAGGCGTCTCCGCATCATTCATTCAGATTGATCATCGTTCTGGAGTTCGAGACGCAGTGCGACATCTGCTGCAACTCGGCCACAGAAAAATTGCCGTGATTTCAGGGCCAGTGACTGTGCGTGCTGGTCGAGAAAGATTACGTGGCGTGGAAGATGCATATAGTGAGGTCGGTCTCAGATTCCAAAGGGAGTTCCTGCGATCTGGTAGTTACGGTCCAGATTTTGCCGAGGCCGCCGTGATCGAGTTATTCGCTGGTGACCTTCGGCCAACGGCTGTATTGGCAGCCGGCGTTCAGTCGACTGAAGGTTCGCTTAAGGCTCTGCGAACATTGGGATTACGAATTGGTAGAGAAGTTGCTTTTATTGCATGTGATGAAGTGCCATTCATGGAGTTATCCACGCCGCCCATAAGTGTTGTAACTCGTGACCCGTACAATTTTGGAAAATCCGCAGCCCAAGTACTATTGGATGTCGTTAATGGAAGTGAACCACAAATAAGAGTGCTGCCAACTAAGTATGTTGCGCGCGCAACATCAACGCCCCCTCCGCAGTAAGTCCAAATAACCGAAGTTCGCTTGGGGTGTCCATTTGACAGCATGGTCCAAACACCGCTACGGTTGGAATCGTTACCAGTAAAAGCAACCGTTATTTATAAGGGTTCTAGAGGGAGTGCAAATGTCAAAAATTGCGAAAGTCGAGCCAATTTCTGTCTCGTACCCAGAGCCCAACGACAATGGGGCGATCCGCAACTTGACCCTTTGTCGAATTGAGACCACCGATGGCATCGTTGGCTGGGGTGAGGCAATTTCGATGTGGCCAGAGGCATGTCGGGCCACAGAGATCGTCATTAGTGGCATGAGCGATCTATTGATTGGCCGTGACCCATTAGATAATGGAGTAATAATTCGAGATGTCGCAGCACGTTCCTGGTGGTACGGTCCCGAGGGCATTGCGGCGTTTGCACGAAGTGCAATTGACATTGCATTGTGGGATCTCAGAGGAAAGGTTTCCGGTCAATCGCTGGTCACGATGCTTGGAGGTGCAGTTCAATCGAAGATACCAGTCATAGCGTCAACGCACGCGTTTAGTGCTTCGCTTGAGGACGAGGTTAAGAAGCATGCGAAATATGTTGAGCAAGGTTTCCATGGATTCAAGATTGGTCTCGGGAAAAAAGGTGATGCACGAATCGGGTATGAGTTTGACCGCGATGTGAATTTTATGAAGATGTTGCGTGAGAGCGTTGGGCCAAAAGCAGACATAATGTTTGACCGCGGACAACACTTGCGTTGGGATGCTTCATATGCAACAAGATTGACGATGGCGTTCGAAGAATACGGACTCCGTTGGATTGAGGAACCTCTTGAGCCGTGGGACTTGCAGGGATTTAGACAACTTCGCTCACATTGCACGACACTTGTCGCTACTGGAGAACGTTGTTGGACAACAGATCAATATCGCCGATTAATCGAATCAGGGATCGTAGATGTGGTTGGATGTGATCCAGGTCGGGTCGGAGGGATAACTGGTTTTCGCGAATTGATCGGGTTAGTCGAGCAGTCTCAGCTCTGGTTTAATGCGCATGCGTGGAGCAGCGCAATTATTACTGCTGCGAGCCTTGCATTGTCGGCGTCATCGTCACGCAGTCTGTTATTCGAACTAAAGCCGATAGATAATCCAATGCAGAATGAGTTGGTAGAGGAGCCTTTCTGGCATGTCGACGGCTATATCTCTGCGCCGAACCGGCCTGGTCTTGGAGTTGAAGTGAAGGATTCGGTAGTTCAAAAATATCGGATGCCGTGAAGCAGGAAGTTGGGTTCGCGTGAAGATTGGCCTTTCGTGTAGTGATTACACATGGCCTCGACTTGGGCACGAAACTGTTATGAGTGTTATCTCGGACTTGGGTTTTCAAGCCGTAGATATTGGAATATTTAACACGCAAACCCATGTAACGGTGCCTGCAGTTCTAGATGATCCTCAACTAGCAGCCGAGCGAACAATCGGGGCGGCGCGAGAAGCGGGGCTAGCAGTAGCAGATGTTTTTCTTACCTCCGATACAACTCTCGAAAGGCTCTCGCCAACGAGCCTATATAAGGGCGACTGGGAGCATCTGCAAAGGATATTTAGCGCAGTAATCGAGTTTACGAAGATTGTCGGCTCATCCGGGATCACACTGCTTCCAGGGGTAGTTGAGCCAGGTACTTCACATGAAACCGCACTTCAAATTTCTGCGGAACGATTATCGGTTCTTGCAAATATGGCTGCCAAAGAGAATCTTGCAACTTCGGTTGAGCCGCATGTTGGTTCAATTATTGAGGATCCAGAGTCAACTCTTAAACTTCTTGAACTCTGCCCGGAGTTGACAATAACTCTTGACCCATCACATTTTGGTTTTTTGAATTGTTCCGTGGATGCGATTTTGCCGTTAATTGCTAGAACTCGGCATGTGCAAGTAAGACCGGCTGGGTCGGGCGTTATGCAGACTCGACTTCTAGATAATCAACTTGATCTCGATCTTCTTGTATCAGCACTTTGCAAGAGTAATTATGTTGGATGGATCGCAAGTGAATTCGTCTGGATGGAAAAGTGGGGATGCGACCGCGTCGATAATACGACAGAAAGTTTTTTTCTAAGGGGTTATCTACAGCAACTGTTAGCAAAACACGAAAGACAAGGGAGCAACTAATGGAAGTTTCTACGAACCTAAAAGCAGGTGTTGCGCGGTTGGACATAACTCCTCCAATTCCGATTGACTGCGTTGGTTTTATTCGAAGGTTCGAGCCAGTAAAGGGTGTTCTGGCGCCGCTTACGGCAACGGCCCTAATCGTTGAAGATGAAACTAATGGCGATCGGGTTGCAATCATTGGTTTCGATTTAGTTGCCATTGGAATTGAGCAAGGAAAGTTGATCCGTGAATTGATTGGGAAAACCGTTGGGTGTTCCCCAGACTCTGTGTTGCTAAATTATTCGCACACTCACGCAGGACCGCACCCATTTGATGACATGACTCTGCATAAATTGGGTGGGGACTTGCGAAATGTAAGCGAAGAAAACCGAAATTACATAATGAGTTTGCCCGATCGTTTAAATAGTGTGGCTTATCTCGCGACGCAAAATATGGAACCAGTCAGAGTCGGAGCAGGATCTGGAAAAGCCGAAGGGATTTCGGTAAATAGACGCGAACGCACAAAAGATGGACGGGTAATTTTAGGCTGGAATCGCGAAGGAATTCTGGATACCGAAGTACAAGTAGTTCGTTTTGACAGGCCTGATGGCTCCGCGAAAGTCGTAATTGTTGGCTTTGCCTGTCATCCGGTGGTGCTGGGTGGCGAAAATCGTTACGTTGGACCGGATTATCCCGGCGTTGTCCGCGAAGTGGTCGAGAAAGCAACAGATGCGACCTGCATATTTCTTCAGGGAGCAGCAGGCAACGTGCTTCCGCTTGAAGGTTTTTACGCAGACGAAGGACCCGAACGCTTTTTCGGTGAACGTCTTGGTTACGAGGCGTTAGCGGCTTACAGTCGTATCAGAACAGCAGATACCACTATCAATCAAATTGATTACGGTTCGGCAACGCCCATTAATTTATTCAGGCATGTCCCAAAGAAGGATCAATCGCGCCAGCCGGTTGGCGGGATTGGCAAGTATGTGACATTTCCGTTGAAGCCTTTGCCGACGGTGAAGCAGGTTGAAGACAAACTTGAGGAGTATTCGGCCAATTATGACGTTGCTGCAAACGCGCTCAAGAAAATTGACAAAGAAAAGGATTTCCTTAATTGGCGTGAGATGCGTGGTCGATTGAATCCTCTCGAATATTACAAAATCTGGGCTGAAAAAGCGGTCAAAAAGGCTCGTGCGGGCAACGCAGAAACTTCGGTTGATGGTTATCTTCAAGTGATCCGGATTGGAGACATCGCATTCAGTGCGGTGCCAGGAGAGCCTTTCAACGAGATTGGACTTGCTGTAAAGCAAAAATCCGCAGCCCCGTATACATTCTTTTGCGGTTATTCAAACGAATACATTGCTTATTTTCCGACCGCTGCTGAGTACCCATTTGGTGGTTACGAGCCAGGTCATTCGTATCACAACGGCAATCGACTGGAAACCGTAGGACCAGAGTGCGAAGACATAATTGTGAACAACCTCACGGAATTTTCGGAAAAACTTTTCACATGAAAATTAGTGAGTTAATGTGGAGAAAATTATGAGCAGAGTTCGTGTAGGTGTTATTGGTGCAGGAGTCTGGGCAACAACATCCCATCTACCAACCCTCATGAAACGCGCAAACGAAATCGAAATGATAGGTGTTTGTCGCAAAGGGGGAGATGAATTAGAGAAAGTTGCCGCCCAATTTAACTTCAAGGTTGCTAGTGAGGACTATCAAGATGTGTTGAAAGCAGGAATAGATCTATGTGTTGTATCGAGTCCAGTAAGTCTTCATTTTGAACACGCTAAGGCAGCTCTTGAATCTGGCGCACATGTGTTGATCGAGAAACCTGTAACCATCAATCCCGAACATGCTTGGGAATTAGTTGAATTAGCAAAAAGGCTCGAACGCCATGTCGTCGTTGCGTTTGGGTGGAATTATCTGCCGACCTATCGACGTGCGCGTGAACTTTGGGGAAAGACTGGTGTCGGGAAAATTGAACACGTCATGGTTCATATGAGCTCTGGAATTAGAGAGTTACTTTCCGGGACATCGCTTAGCTCAACGGGAGATCCAAACGATGTTGTTGATACTCGAACTTGGACTGACCCAAAGATCTCTGGCGGCGGGTACGGTCAGGCCCAGCTTTCACATGCGCTGGGGTGGATTCTGGGCATTACACATTTGCGAGCTAGAAGCGCTTTTTGTTTTTCTGGTGGCCCAGATGGCGCCCCAGTAGAACTGCATGACGCAATTGCGATGCGGTTTGAGGGTGGTGCCAGCGGAACGGTAAGTGGCGCTTCTGCACATGGGGCTCAAGGAATCAGGCATCAGATGGAGTATCGAGTATTCGGCAGTGAAGGACAACTACACGCGGATCTTGAGCGGGATCGGCTCATGTACTGGCGGGCGGGCGGCGAACGACAAGAGCCGTCACTTCCGATTGATGCCGGTTCCTATCACTGTGAGGGACCGCCACTTGCGCTATTGGATCTTATTTTGGGTCGACAGGTTGAGAACCTTTCACCAATCGAACTTGGAGCTCGAACGGTTGAAACGTTAGAGGCCGTATATCGAAGTATCTCATCAGGTTTACCCGAGAAAGTGACTATTTAGTTATGGAAAGAATGTGCTTTAAATTCGAAATTCATTCTGGGACAGAAGAGGTGTATGAAAGAGCCCATAACGAAATTTGGCCTGAATTTGCTGAAGCAATTCTCGAGGTTGGATACAGAAACTATTCATTATTTCGACGAGGAACAGAAATTATTTGTTACTGCGAATGCATTCCTGATATCGCGACTGCTCAGACAAAGATGAAAGAAAATTACTCTCATCTGGTTGAGCGTTGGAATAAAGAAATGGAGCCACTAATTACCAAGATGACCGATAACGAGGGCAATTTATTTACTTACGACCTAATCTGGCATCTTAATGTAGATGCGGAAAAATTATGACCAGAAAAATAACGGTTGATGATTTCTCTTCGGAGGAGTATAAGCACAACCCGTTTCCAATCTGGAGGCAGATGCGCGATGAGCAACCGTTATTTTATGATTCAAATGAACATCGGTGGATATTGACTCGTTACACGGACGTGATGGCTGTATTGCGTGACCATGAAAGGTACTCCACCAGAACTTATATCGAACGATTTCGACCTATCTTTGGACGAACACTTGCTGAATTAGACGGTGCTCGACATATTCGTGAAAGAACTATCGTCGCTCCTGCTTTTGTGGGTAAGAGTTTGGATGGGTATGAACAATTTATAAGAAGATCAATTGAAAGAATCGGGGAAAAAATATTCTTGCAAAATAATGTTGATTTAGTTAAATCTATGACGAATATACTCCCGTCAACTGTCATCACTGCTTTGCTTGGTATTCCAGAAAAGGACGATGACTTTGTCTTTGATATAGGAAACACGATTCTTGCTGCGATTGGCAGTACGCCGGAGATGATTGAGCGCGGAGCGTCGGCTCATCGCAAATTTGCTGAATATCTTGCTCCAATAATTTCGAGTCGTAGAGACGCGCCAACCACTGATCTCATTTCACGAATTGTGCATGCTCAAGCAGATGGGCAATCGCTTACCGATGATGAGATTTGTTCGTTTATAAGTTTCTTGCTCGTCGCAGGTGGACCAACTACTGACACAGGAATTGCAAACTTTTGGTGGAATTTACTGTCGGATCCTGACCAGTTAGAAGCCTGTAGAAATGATCCAACCCGTATATCAAGAGCGTTCTCTGAATCCCTGAGGCGCGATGGTCCGATTATTAATGAAGACCGTATGACCAATTGCGAAATCGAGTTGTATGGCATCACTATTCCAAAGGATTCGATCGTGGTGATCTGCCTTGGTTCAGCAAATACTGATGATTCGGTGTTTGCTGAACCCGAATCATTCAATCCAGATCGAACGGATCTCTTCATGGGTGTTGAACGCAAGGGTGGCATCCACGAAAACGGCGTATCGGGACATATGGCGTTTGGAATGGGCAGTCACTTTTGTATGGGCTATCAGCTAGCTCGAAGAGAGGCGGAAATGGCAACATCACAGTTTCTTCTTCAAGCACCGGGCGTTCGCTTAACTTCCGAAGTTCATCCCGAAGCTCGCTTTTTCGATCGATTTGTTGGAAAGCTCCCAGTAGAAATCGGGAAGAAGTAATTGTGATGGAAGTACTCGGATGACGACAGTTTCGATCTATGGTGCTGGTCAGCTAGGAACGAGTGTTGCCAAACTTTTGTCTGAACGTCCATCTCTCAATGTAAGTGGACCATATGGACGTACGGAACGAGACAAAGCACTCAAGTCCGGAGCTGATGTTGTGATTATCGCGACTACGACTCGCTTGCGTGATGTGGCAGAAGATGCTCGTGAAGCCATAAGTGCTGGTTCGAATGTTTTGATTTCTGCGGAAGAAGCCGCGTTTCCATTTATTGTTGATAGTGAACTTGCAAGTCGTCTTGACGCGCTGGCATGTGAAAAAGGAGTGTCAGTCTCCGGAACTGGTGTAAATCCTGGCCTTATTTTTGACGCGCTGGTGTTGACGATACTCGGCGCTGTGCCTCGTAATTGCAGAATCCATGTTCGTAGAGTCGTTGATATTTCCGGATTTGGAGTAACAGTTCTGCGCCGTATTGGCGTTGGTAAGACATCCGAAGAATTTGCAGAGGCAGTTGAGCATGAAGAAATTCTTGGTCACGCTGGATTCCCCCAATCGATTCATGTAGTGGCAAACGCTCTCGGTGTAAAAATTGATCGGATTGAGAAAACACTTATACCAGTCATCACCGATGAAGATATTGAGATATCCGGTCGTATGACTATTAAAAAGGGTCAAAGCGCTGGGGTAAATCAGACTTATACGGGAATTGTTGAAGGGCAGCCGTGGTTCATTGCCCATTTTTTTGGTCATGTCGCCTTGCCGTTGATCAAACGTGATCCGGGCGACGATATTGACCTGATGATGAATCAAAAGCCGTTGCATTCGATCAAGATTCGACCGGGAATTGGAGCCCAAATCGGGTCGCAGAATATGGTTGCTAATTCCATCGATCGGATCATTGGCGCTCGACCGGGCTGGGTGTCAGTTTCCGAGATGCCCCCTGCGTTTCCTGCGCCGTTCGTCTAGCCTTCTTAAAAGTTTTGTTTATCCAAAAACCGTTGGAGTACGTTTAGCGTCAAACGTGAGACATTGTTGTCGTAATTATTGTGGCTAAGACTTCCAGCCCAGGCAATTGAGCCAACCGAGAATACCGCCCCACCATTATTCGTTTCAAAAAAGACCATATCTGCACGAATAGGATCTTGTGAGTCGCCAGTTTGTGGCAAGGTATCCAAAATTGAGGAGACCATTAGGCCGTAAAGAGGACTGTGGTTTGATGAAGAAGCGACGACAACACTTTGTGGTGGTGATCCCCTGGCGAAGTCATGTCGGTCTATCTCATATCCTGCGGCGCCACCCTGAAGAATTCCAAAATTGCCAATTAATTCGTCGAATCCAATGCCTTCAAAAATCCAAGAAAGTCGAGGGTCTTTGCTAGCAACGTTTCGGCGATAAAAGGTGCACTCGTCGAATCCCTGCGTAATGAAGCCAACACCAACGAGTCCATTTTCCGATCGACCAAGGTTCCGCCAGAGTCCTCCAGGAAGTCCGGACGTGCTGAATACCCCCTCTGTATGGTCGACTCGCCAAAGATTGTCTTGGCCGGGTCGACGCACTTCGACAATATCTGGATCAGTTGATGAGATTTCGGCTGCTGTGTAGAAACCGTTTCCACCTAGATACATCAATCGGCCTCCAGATTCGGTGAAACCTCGTATGGCATCAGATTGCGCATGCGTAATATATTCAGGATGAGTACTAGTAACTAACACGGTGTAGTCCTTAAGAGAATCCAGTCCCTCATGATGTATGTCATCATCGGTAATGATGTCGACACCAATGTTCATCGAATCAAACCAATCAACGATCATTAGATCTAGACAAAATTTGTAAATTCTCCCATTTGGGCGGAAGTTCGTCACGGGCCGATTCATGCTGGAATACAAAACTGGGCTTCCGTCGTTATGTACGTCGTATGTTGACTTGCCAAGTTCTGGCATTGTCAGAAGCAAGAAGTCAGTACTGTCCAAAACAGTTAGTCGGCCATGGGCTAGTTCATTGAACTGTGCAGTAACTCGTAGATTCATATTCGCGTAAGCCCCATAGGTAGTTGTCGGAATCAAGTAGGCAACTTTTGAATTTTGTTTGTTGAGCATCGGGCGAACAAAAAATGGGACATAGAAATCTGGAGACTCGCCACTGGTCGGACTAAGGCGCAATGCGTAGCACCCGCTTGCTAATTCCTCTGGCACCTGAAAGTGATGCGAAAGTTGCCATTTGGCATCTGCAACGTCATCCTCGTGAAAATGGATTGCCGCGTAACTTTCTGGCTCTTGGACCCAAGAAAGAGTATTTCCTGACCATTTTGATCCACGGATACCCCGCGTGGGCATATTGTGCAGAGTCCCATCTAGATGATATTTTCCAATATCTGTGACTTGATTTGACGGAATATCCAGAGAAAAATCCCACTCGGCAATTGGGGTCTGAGATTGCGCGGGATTACTTGAAGAAAATAGTCTCAGCCGTTCAATCTTTCCGTTGAATGTGGATGAAGGATCATGGCGATCGGATAATGGCGATTTCCGTGCAGCAAGTTTTATGCTTGAGTCGTGCCACTCGAACAAAAAGTCTTTCTTCCAATCGCCTGTGGATTGTTGAGGTTTTGTCGTCATCTGAGAAATATTTGAAATCGGATTTGAATTTAGTGTCATTATTCTTTTTGATGGATCTATTGAAATTCGTATTTCTCTCCACATGCGTTCGCGAAGTAAATTGATCGATGTGGTACAGACAATTTCGCCAGACTGCGAAAGCCGAGCTGTTAGACCTGTTTCGGAGGAATGATTAACTTCTAGAACACTTCCAGAATTTGAACTGATTTCGATAATTACTTGAGTTCGAGAGTTAAGCAGCGTGGGGTATACCAAGAGATCGATAGCGAATTCTGTGGCAATCGGTAATGGTCCAGATATGTCGGCGTAAGACCCTGGCAAAATTGGTTGGAATTTTCCCTGATGGGGTCCATTTAATGGTGCGTCAATCTCGAACTGCTTAAATGCTGGACCAATTGGCCCAATATCGGGCGAAATAATTCTGACAATCTGGGCGTTGTAACTGTCAGAGTCTTTACTACTTACGAAAAAATCGATTCGTTCTCCGGCTCGCACACTTCGTCGCGATGCATACCCGAGGATCAAAGGGCACCGTTCGACACTCATATATTTAGATCCGAGCCGTAAAGATCGTTCCAGCGGACTTCAAAAACATGCCACTCGGCATCCCGAATGTCGGTAAAGACGGTCGTCCAGTCAAGCACTGGCCTTACTGGGATCTCAATTGAAAAACGTCCCAGAATCCATTGTTCTTGGGTTTTGGACATAAACAGAAAATGCTTTCCAGCAATTGGCTGAGATCGCATCAAGTCAAGCAGGGCTTGTAATTCAAGGCTATGACAACCAAACGGATGATCTCGAAACTCTGTTGCCAATCGTAAGTCTGACACGATTAAACCCTACTTTTCAAGGGTTCTAGCATGTATTTGACTCTAGCATCCAGCCGGTCTTGGCAATTCTTCAGACTATGGAGAAAGCCAGAAAATTTGCAATCGTTTCCAGTTTGTGTCATACTTTATGAACAAGTTGGTTGCAAAAGGCATACCACATAGAAAATGGGGGAATGAAAATGGACAAAGTAGTCGAGCAGAAAATTGAAGAAACAACTAAAAATAAATCTATCGGTCGACGTGCGTTCCTAGGTCTCTCCGGTGCGTCAATCGGTGCGATGGTATTCGCTGCTTGCAGTAATAACGACTCAACATCGACCGCAGACAAAACTGCAGCCGTAACCCCAGACACAGTCGCTCCTTCTGACACGACGGCGCCAATAGTTTCGACCAAAGACACGCTGACGGTCGGAATGAACGCGGTAATTGAGGGACTTACCCCATTCGCAATTCAAGGTTATGTCTGGTCGCAGAACTTAGGTTTCATGTTTTACGACCCACTGGTGCGCAAAGATCCATCAGGAAAATTATTGCCATGGCTCGTGACTGAATGGGATACGACAGATCCGCTTAAGACGGTTCTCAAGATTCGAAACGATGTCAAGTTTCATGACGGAACGCCGCTCACAGCAAAGGATGTCGCCTACTCAATCGCCGCACGTAGCGACGAGAAGTTGATCGCCTCGACAGCCGGTCGTCCGCTCATGACACCGAGCCAATGGGTGTCGGCAGTCGCGGTTGACGACTATACAGTTGAAGTCAACACAACCGAGCGAGTTGAATTCTTGATTAACCCGCAGCCAGTTCTTGTTGCGCCAAATGAATCGTTCGGCAAGGTGAACTTCGCCAATGAAGTATTAGGTACGGGACCATACAAACTTGCTAAGTTCACCAGTGGAACTGGCTTGGACGGTATTGCAAATGCCGACTACTGGGCGGGAGTACCACCAATCACAAACCTAAGTTGGGCTTTCTTTAAAGATCCAGCAACAGCGGCAACCAGTCTTCGAAGTGGACAGATTGATGCGGTCTATGACGTGGCGCCAAAGAATCTCTCGGCAGTCTCTGATGTGGCAGGTACGACCGTTAGTTCAACTGGTACTTATGCGTATTGGTGGATTATCCAGATGGGTAAGGCCCCACTTGATAACCCGGAAGTTCGCAAAGCATTGCGATACTGCTTTGACAACGAAGCCATCAACCAAGCCGCATTTGGTGGGCTAGGCACGCCGCATACGTGGAACCCGTTCAAGTTATTTGCTGTCAACTCGGGTGTTGATGCCGATGAAGTTACATACGACCCAGCCAAAGCAAAACAAATGCTTGCCGATATTGGCAAGTCTGATATCACCGTTCCAATTCTCTGTATCGAGGGCTACCAGGATGGCATTGCGGCAGCGCAAGTCATGCTTGAAGGCTTCAAGGCTGCAGGAATTAAGAGCAGCGTAGAAGTTGCGCCGGCGTCGGATTGGCTAGCACGAACATACGGAGATGGATCGTGGGAGGGGATCACGTTTAATGCGGGGAACCTTCCGTTCCCAAGTAAAAACTTCTTCGATTATTTGGTAAACCCATCCTCAATCAAGAGCAAGTATAAGAAAGGCGATGTTGTTCCAGCCGTAGCAGAGCTTTATCGCAAAGTAAATGCAACGCCATTCGATTCACCAGAAATCGATGCTCTTCTTGCTCAGGCAGAGAAGATGTTCGTTGATGACGCAATCGCCCTAATGGGATTTGGCGCGCCGGTGGGATTGGTGTTGCCAGAAAACCTAACCGGAGTTGCTTCGAATGGATTTGGTGACGTCTTCTGGGATCAGGCAATTTTTAACTGATACTAAGTAACTGTTCATCAGAATACATTTAGTGTTATTGCGATGGGGATGAATTCACCGACTAGGAGTTGGAGGATTCATCCCCATCAGATTGCGATGGCTAAGTCGCTATTGGGACGGTTCGCTCAATTGCTTTTCGTAATGCTGGCGGTTTCGTTATTAACGTTCTTAATTCTTAGCGCTACTCCAGGGAATATAGTTGACGCACGAATCGGACCATTGCCAAATTTCTCACCAGAAGAACGTGAGCGGATCGTCGAGTCTTTGACAAAGCAACTAGGTCTCGATAAGCCGTTATGGCAACAATATTTTTTATGGCTTAAGCAGGTACTCCAAGGCGATTTTGGTTTTACATATCAGGGTTTAAAGGTCACGGATCTTATTGGTTCGAGATTGTGGCCAACGATTGAATTAGGATTTCTATCAGTTGTAACTGGGGTTCTGGGAAGTCTCATGGTTTCGCTTCTCGCCTTTCGGACGCGATTTCGTGCAGTTAGAGGTGCGGTTCAAGGCTCAATGACTCTTCTTTTAGTTATGCCAGCATTTTGGCTTGGGTTAATTTTGGTGATCGTTGGGGCGAGCAAATTGAATTGGTTGCCGGCGGCAGGATACGTCGAATTTAGCGAAGACAAATGGGAGCACATTCGCTTTTTGATACTTCCAGTGCTCACTTTGGCATTACCGCAAATCGCATTGTTCTTTCGATACCTCTACTCTGGACTACGTGATGCCGAAAATTCGGCATTTGTTACTGCATCGCGCGCACGTGGCATCAGCGAGAGAGCGGTTGTCTATCGTCATATATTGCCAAATGCGGCCTTGCCAACTATCACAGTAATTGGATTGGTGGCTGGGTCGCTGATAAGCGGTCTGGTTATTGTTGAGACAGTTTTTAGTTGGCCAGGACTAGGAGCCTTAATTGTAAAGAGCGTTGAAGTTAAGGATTACAACACTGTTGCAGCGGCTGTCTTATTGACGGCATTTTCTTATGTCGTGGTTGCATTCATTGTTGACATTATTTATCAGCTTGTTGACCCACGCACTCGGAGGAAGTCTTGAACGGCGCAAAAGAATCTCTTATCCAGCGCAAAATAAAGTTTCTGTTGGGACAACCGAAGCCATTGATTTACGGGGTTCTGATGTTGGCTCCTTTCTTAGTCTTAGCCGCACTGCCTTCGGTTTTTGCACCTCACAGTCCGCTGGCAATATTAGATAAGCCATTCTTGACACCGTCGGGACGGTATTTACTAGGCACAGACGAAATTGGCCGTGACCTCTTGAGTCGAGTCATCTACGCGGCGAGAGCAGATATTCTTACGAGTGTTTCAGCCGCGGCGATGGCGTTTATCCTCGGCACATTAATTGGATTGTTCTCTGGATACATAGGGGGCCGTCTGGACACAATCACAATGAGGACAGTTGACGTGTTTCTTTCATTTCCGACAATAGTCCTTGCATTATTCTTGATAGTGATTTTTGGTCGTGCTCAGTGGGTGCAGATTCTCGCGATTGCTTTAGTGATGACCCCTTCGATGGCACGATTTAGCAGAGGCAGTGGTCTTGTTCTTCGCGTGCGCGGGTATGTGGAGGCGAGTCGAGTATCTGGTGCGTCAACAGCACACATTGTTCGTGTACACATTCTGCCAAACTCAATGCCGACCTTATTGGTGGCCGCAAGTGTGCTTTCTGCAAGCGCAATTCTTATCTCATCATCGTTGAGTTATCTCGGCCTCGGGGCGCAACCTCCAGACCCAAGTTGGGGAAATATGTTACGCGCCGCGTTTAGTTTTGTTTACCAGGCCCCGTTGTATGGGGTTGGACCTGGAGTTTGCGTCACGATGGTTGCTGGTGCGTACATCCTTATCGGTGAAGGATTCAGACGAAAGTTCGGGGACAATCAGGGGATTATCGGCAACACGAAAAATCTTGGCGGGGTGTGACCTTTCGTGTCTGGAAAATTATCCATCTCAGAACTTAGTGTTAATTATCGACTTGGCGAAGCGAAACTTCTCGCCGTTAATGCGCTCTCGTTCGCGATTCCAGCCGGACATCGAATTGCAGTTGTCGGAGAATCTGGATCAGGAAAGAGCACACTTGGATTGGCCTTGATGGGTTTATTGCCACGCAACGCAGAGGTCATATTCGAGAACCTCGAACTTGATGACTCAACAGTAAATATGAATAATCTGAGTGAAGTGCGAGCCTTGCGGGGTAGGAAAATTGCAATGGTGTTTCAAGATGCGAAGGCATCACTCGATCCTCTTCGCACAATTGGAAGCCAAATTACTGAAGTCCTCAAGGTTCATGAAATTGTTTCATCAGACCAATTTGAGTCCGAAGTACATCGACTTCTAACGCAAGTTGAAATCCCGAGACCGGAACTAGTAGCCAGACAATACCCACATGAACTATCAGGGGGAATGCGTCAGAGAGCGATGATTGCAGCGGCACTCGCTGGAAGGCCATCACTTCTGATCGCTGACGAACCAACGAGTGCGCTTGACGTAACTACTCAAGCAACCGTGATTGACCTTCTTCGAAGGTTAAGTGAGAGCGGTGAGATGTCGACAATGCTGATTACACACGACTTGGCTCTTGTTGCGTCATTTGCTCAAAGTGTGATGGTCTTGTATGCAGGAAATATTGTCGAAACCGGATCCGTTGATGAAATTTATTCAACACCATCTCATCCATACACAAAAGCTTTGCTCGCGGCAATTCCAAATATTTGGGCTGACAGGAAGCATGAACTCGACAGTATCGAAGGTACGTTGCCAGACCTAACTGAGAAACTTTCTGGGTGCGTTTTCGAACCTCGATGTACTTTTGGAAAGGGCAGGGATCTCTGCAAGTCAACCACTCCTGAAATGAAAGCACTGCCAACGGGCGGTCGGGTTGCCTGTCATTTTTCGCACGAAGTCAGATCGGTTGCTGATATTCGTGGCAGTGCCACGCAAGTTGAGGTTAAATTCAATCTTCCTTCGACCGATGCATCTAAGCGACTAGTGCGAGAGTTTGATCGGGCCATACCAGTTGTTAGGATTCAAAAAGTTTCCAAGACGTTTCGACGCGGCTCACTTCTTGCTGCCAATAGATCTCAAGTTATTGCTGTTCGAGACGTTGATCTTTTGATTCATGAAGGAGAATCAGTTGGTCTCGTTGGTGAGTCTGGCTCTGGAAAAACCACCTTGGCGCGATTAATTGTTGAGCTCGAGTCAAAAGATTCAGGCTCAATTTTTGTCCACGGTAGTGAACTCCAAACTTCCGAAAAGAAATCACCTAAAGGAGATGTTCAATTTATCTTTCAGGATCCGGGTGACAGTTTGAATCCGGTAATGACAATTGAGCAGATCATAAGCGAGCCATTGGTCTTGCGAGACGGAGGAAAAGCGAAAGACTTTCGAGACAACGTTGCGCGACTTCTCGTTGAGGTAGGTCTTAGGGAGTCGATGGCACGTCGTCGACCATCAGAATTGTCTGGTGGTCAGCGTCAACGAATCGCAATTGCTCGCGCAATTTCAACCGATCCCAAATTGATTATTGCTGACGAAGCAGTTGCATCTTTGGACATGTCTGCGCGCGGTCAAATCCTCAATTTGCTAGCGAGCTTGCAACGCGCCAAAGGATTCTCTTATCTATACATATCGCATGATTTATCCACAGTGCGCCACGTTTGCGACCGTGTTGCAGTGATGTATCGGGGTCGCATCGTGGAAACGGGCTCAGCCGACGAAATCTTCGTCCACCCTGAGCATCCATATATGCAAGCACTAATTTCTGCCGTCCCAGTTCCAGATCCGAAAATCGAGCGCACTCGACAAAGAATTCAAAAAGTAAATAATATGGAGTTCGGTTCCCCTGGCGAGAATAGTTGCGCCTACATCCAGCATTGTGATTTGGCACGGGAAAAGTGCTCGAAGGAAACTCCGTATGTGCTTTCATCAGCGGAACACGGAACCGCGTGTCACTACGCGAGCGAATCGGCTGAACGGTTTTCGAGAGACTGATACTCGTGAATTCGCAGGTTCTAGCGTTGGCTAGAACATCAATTGGCCACCAGCGACAACAAGCGTTGCACCAGTAATGTAAGACGACGCAGGCGAAGCCAAAAAGACAATTGCATTTGCGACCTCATCTGGTTCTGCTAATCGGCCTAATGGAGTAGCACTTAGCATCCGATCGATCGCCGCATCGTCTAATCCACTACGCAACATTTGCGTGTCAACAAATCCAGGCGCAACCGAATTGAACCGGATATTGGAAGGTCCATACCGGCGTGCAAAACCACGAGTCAATGTGACCAGAGCACCCTTTGACGCGGCATAGACGATGGCGCCATCTAGACCACCAGTCCACCAACTCTGAGATGATGTTGTAACGACAGCACCAATGCGGTTACCCCGCTTAAGCCGCTCGGCGAACTCTCGACCGAGAAAGAAACTTGCTTTAGCATTTAGGTCAAGGTGAAAGTCCCAGTCATCTTCGGTGACGTCGACGACTTTAAGTCGTCGCAATACTGCTGCTACAAGAGCAAGCGCATCAATCGGACCTACTTTTGACTCGGCTTCATCCAGGATTGAGGGGAAATTTTTAATTATTCTGAGATCAGCCACAATTGCATGTCCAGCGCCTTTAAGTAATTCGACGGTTTCGGCGAGGGAAGATTTGTCAATGTCAAGACAAGCGACTTGTGCGCCTGCATTTGCAAATGCGAGGGCTGTTGCACGACCAATTCCACCGCCGGCACCAGTCACGAGAACTGCCTGATTGTGATTATTGGGCGATGTGAATATTTTAGGCATCGGTCGAACTCTCATCGATCAATTTTCTATGCGGTACTTCTTGATAAAGTCTTCATCAAGCGTCCAACCTAGACCGGGAGCGTCTGTTAGGTGAATTTTTCCGTCGATGATTGGTGGGCGATTGGCTACAAGGTTCAGCCACACTGGGTCGCGGTCCGGGTGGAACGTTTCTAAAAAAGTACCGTTTGGAATTGAAGCTAAGAGATGTGCCGCAACTTGAGGTTCTTCATGGTGCGCCATGAGTGCCTTATAAGTTTGGGCTATTGCAGCAACGCGTCGCCATTCTGTTGGACCACCAGACCAAGATGAGTCAAAATTACAGACGTCGATAGCGCCAGATGACAATAAATCTCGGCACCCAGCAGCTGAGTTTTCGGTCTGTCCAGCGCATACTCGAAGCCCAGAAATAAGTCTGACATCTTTCATCGAATTTGAATCATTGTCCCAATGACATGGTTCTTCGAACCAGAAAATATTTTGATCAAATGCAAGTTCAGCGAAAATAATTGCTTCACGCGGAGTCCATGCTTGGTTTGCGTCGACCATCAAGAAGAAATTTTCCCCTCCAACTTTTCGGACCAGCGCAACTCGCTTTGCATCTTCGGCGGGAGAGAGACCGCCTACTTTGAACTTGATTCCGACTGCGCCCCGACTTTTAACTTGCTCAATTTCGTCCTCAATGGATATACCCGTTCCGTAATAACCGCCAATTTCAATTACCGGGAGCTCGTTTGTGTATCCGCCCCATAATCGCCAGAGTGGTTCGTTTAGTGATTTGCCAATTGCGTCCCAGATCGCGGTATCAATCGCGGCAGTAGCAATTAGACCAATTCTGCGGTCACGTAAAATATCGTATGTTGTTGGGCGAGTTAATTCCCAGCAGCGCTCAATGTTTCTTATGTCCTTACCGATAAGCAACGGAGTTATTTCGCGATCGATCACTTTTGCAATTTCGCCCACAGAACCGTCTTCATCAGCGGCGTAAGCCTCGCCTACAATGCCACAGGATGTGAATATTCGGACGACTACCGGCGCGCGATGGGTCATCTGATAATGACTGCCCTTGTAAACACGACCAAGAGGTACTCGTAACGGAATCGTTTCGATTCTCTCTACATCTAAACTGCTCATGAGTTCATTAAATTCCAAATTTTGAGTTGACTCCACAACTTAATTTTTTGCATGATTTACTAGACCCTTCGTATTTCGACAGTTGCTGTCATTTAGCATAGACCAGCCGAAAACGATTCCAGAAATCCTGTGGATCTTGCCGATAAATTGGACCTTTATAGGTCCTAGCCTTTAAATAAGACTGGTTTTAAAGCTCATGGGGTCATTTGATGCTATTTTGAACTCGACAGTGCGCCGATTTGCCCGTATTCTAAGTGGAAACGATTCCATAAAATCGCTCAAAATTAGTAATCAGAAGCGAACTTGAATTTATACTTTGAGGAGTTGGAATGTGGTCACTTGCTTTCACATATTACGGAACAAAGAAGACGCAGGCTTAACATACGCATAAAGGAGAATGAAGTCATGAAATTGAGAATGAGGCAGGCGATTGCTCACGCATTGGCCGATGAAATGCGGCAGGATGCTCGCGTAATAATAATGGGAGAGGATATTGCTGCTGCAGGAGGCCCATTCAAGACCTCCGAAGGTTTGCTTGAGGAATTTGGGCCTAATCGCGTTAGAGATACTCCGATTTCAGAAATGGGTTTTCTCGGCGCCGCAGTCGGTGCTGCCGCAACCGGTCTTAGGCCAGTTGTGGAAATTATGTTTGTAGAGTTTCTAGGAGTCGCGTTGGATCAGTTGGTTACAGAGGCGGCGAAGTTTCGTTATTTGTCCGGTGGCGCTTATGGTGCGCCATTAGTAGTTCGGGCTTCAGTTGGCTCCGGATTGGGATTTGGTGCGCAACATTCTCAGACACTTGAGACCTGGCTCTACGCGACACCAGGACTAAAGCTTGTTGTTCCATCTGGGGCGCGAACAGCGTATGGACTTGTTCGCGCTGCAATTCGCGACGAAAATCCGGTCGCAGTATTCGAGCCTCGAGTGTTGTATGCCGAAAGAGAAGAAGTAGTACTTGGTGAATCTGGAATAATTCCAATTGGTACTGGAGAGATACTGAATAAAGGTAATGATGTAACAATTGTTGGCTTAGGCCAAACTGTTGGGACAGCACTTGCAGCAACTCAAAGTACGACTTGGACCGCCGATGTGATTGACCTTAGATCACTGATTCCGTGGGATCGTGAGATGGTTTGCGAGTCTGTTGCGCGTACGGGCCGCTTGGTGCTAGTTGAGGAAAGTCCATTTTCGGGAGGCTGGGGTACCGAAATTGCTTCGTATGTCGCTTCGGAATGTTTCAGTGAACTGAAGGCGCCGGTCCTTCGCATTACCTGTCCGGATGTGCCGGTGCCATATCCGCCACATCTTGAAAAGCGTTTCTTACCATCGTCGGAGTATGTCCGGGAGCAAATAGACGTACTCGTCAGTACAAATAAACGAGACCAACCATGGTGGGTAAAGGGGGGCTACTTGTCATGATCAAGTCACAGCAACTTCAACGCAGAGAATCCCTAAACGATCCAGTATCACGCTGGGACAGAATGCTCGAGATCAGATATTTCGAAGATCGCATTAAAGAACTTTTTGCTGAAGGTCTAGTCCATGGCACGACGCATACCTATCAAGGTCAAGAAGCTATTGCAATCGGTATCGCGATGACGCTTAGGCCAACAGATAATGTTTGCTGCACTTATCGCAGCCACGGAATTGCGTTGGCCCTTGGTATGACAACCGATTCTGTATTAGGTGAGATAATGGGCCGAGCGATTGGATCGATTGGTGGTGTTGGCGGCTCGATGCATCTAAGTGATGCATCAATTGGCCTGCTACCTACTTCGGCGATTGTTGGAGGCGGTATCCCTGTTGCGGCGGGAGCGGCCCTAAGTGCTCAGGTGCTAGGTGAAGATCGTTGTGCGGTGGCCGTATTTGGTGATGGCGCGAGCAACATCGGTGCATTTCACGAGGGGCTCAACCTCGCATCGGTGTGGAAGCTTCCTGTTGTATTCATTTGTGAAAACAATGTTTACGGTGAGTACTCGCGAATTAATCTCACAACTTCGGTAGAAGATATTTCAATACGTGCAGAATCGTATTCAATGCCTACAGAGATTATTGATGGGCAGTCTGTGGACAAAGTTGCTCAGGGGGTTGCGCGCGCGGTCGAAAGAGCGAGGTCGGGCGGAGGTCCGACATTGCTTGAATGCAAGACGTATCGCTACTCCGGCCATTCACGCGCAGACGCTGGCCTGTATCGACCTGCGGGTGAGTTGGAGGAGTGGTTGAAACGCGATCCGATTGATCTCTATGAAGCTCAACTAATTGAAGCTGGACTCCTAAGCAAAGAGCGTGCTCAAACAATTCGTCAGGAAATTCAAGAGAGAATCGCTCAACTTGTTGAGCGAGTGATGGCAAGCCCCCTCGCCGATGTTTCTGCCATGTTTAGAAATATTTCTATAGGAGGTGGACAATGAGCGAACCAGTAAACCTGCCAAGACTCGGAGACACGGTCGATGAAGTGGTGGTGCTTGATTGGCTCGTTTCTGTTGGATCGCAAGTTAGCCAAGGTGATCCTCTAGTCCGTGTCGAAACAGACAAAGTTGAAGTTGATGTTGAATCACCATGGTCGGGAGTCGTCGAAGAAATTCTGGTCAATATTGGTGATGAAGTAACTACTGGTTCGCCAATTTGTTTAATACGAAGAATTGATTAGTCAGATGAAAGTTAATATTTAGGAGAATGCAAATAAACCGATATCAATTATTCGACGTAGTTCACAGTCATGTGGCAGAGGAGTCTGTAGTCGTAGGGACGTGCTGTTGGATTCATTTCAGTGGATATTAAAAGGGGGAAGAAATGACTGGCAAGAAAATAGGTGTGCCATCGAATAGGTCGTGGTCGAATGTCGGATATTCGCGCGCGGTGAGGGTTGGAAATCTCATTGAGATTTCGGGCTGCTCCTCTAGTGGTCCGGATGGACAGATTCTTCATCCAAGAGATATGTATTTACAGGCCAAGGAGGTAATCAAAATAATTGTGAAGGCGGTTGAAGATCTCGGTGGCACCGTCGAAGACATAATTCGAACGAGAGTATTCATTACCGATGTCACTCAATGGGAGGCGGCTGGTCGTGCACATGGTGAGGCATTCGCGCATATGGAAGTGCCGCCTGCGAGCGCTTTTTATGTGATCAGCGAGTTGCTGCATCCAGATCTACTTATCGAAGTCGAAGCGACCGCGATTGTCGGCAGCGAACTCTAAAGTTTAAGGATTTTTCAATGAAGGCAAGCGGACGAAAATATCAAATCGCTGTTATCGGCGGCGACGGTATTGGGCCAGATGTAGTTCAGGAAGCGCTTAAGGTATTGACCGCTACCGGCACACCCTTTGACTCGAAAAGGTTTGACATTAGTGGTGAGCGTTATCTTCGTGATGGCGAGACCTTGTCGAATACAACCGTGCATGAGCTTCGTAAATTTGATGCAATTTTATTTGGCGCAATTGGCACGCCAGAGGTACCGCCAAGCATCCTAGAACGAGGAATTATATTAAAGCTCCGTTTTGATTTAGACCTATATATAAACATGCGTCCGGTGAAAGGTGTTGCTCCAGGCCAGACGAAGGGGCATGAAATTGTAGTCATACGGGAGAATACGGAGGGATCGTATGTCGGCGAAGGAGGAGTATTGCGCCGAGGTACGGATTACGAGGTGGCTACTCAAGGCAGCGTAAATACTGCTTTTGGGGTTGCGAGATGCGTTCGGTATGCGTTTGAGCTCGCCGCTAGTCGTCCGAGGCGGCATCTAACGCTTGTACATAAGACGAATATATTGCAGTATTCGGGGGATTTGTGGCAACGTATATTCGACCAGGTTGCAGTGGAATTCCCTACAGTCACGACTGCGTACTTTCATGTTGATGCGGCATGTATATATTTTGTTAATGATCCGCATCGATTTGATGTGATTGTCACGGACAATTTGTTCGGCGACATTATTACCGATCTTGGAGCGTCGATCAGTGGAGGAATTGGTCGTGCTGCATCTGCGAACTTAAATCCAATGCGTTCGAACCCATCTTTGTTTGAGCCCGTGCATGGTTCAGCTCCTGACATTGCAGGTAAAGGAATAGCCGATCCGACTGCAGCGATTCTTTCAGCGGCACTTATGATCGATTTTCTTGGCGAGAATGAGGCAGCTACGCGGATTACCGCTGCTTGCCAAGAGCCTGCGTTTGGATCAACCAAGGAGATTGGCGACACTATTGCTAGTCGAGTTAGCCGTAGTTAGTCGCGCTGCGGCTAATTGATTCGGTGACTTGTTGACTCTATTTAGATTTAATCGCTTTAAGAAACTCGTCGAGTTCACTCTTCTCGATCGAAACCTCATTTTCTTTCTTCGGATACGCACCCGTCAAGACATCACTTCTAAATTCTTTGAAAGCCGAAACAGATTCGCGATGTAGGCGGTGGTACTCGCTTCTAAAGTCACGATAAACCTTCGAATGGCGCGGCACATGACCTTCGTTATCACCGAGAATATCCGTCGCAAAAAGATATTGCACATCGCAGTTAAGTCCTGCACCCATGCCGATGATCAGCATTTTCGTATGCTTGCAGATTTCTGAGGCGACTTGAGAAGGGACAACTTCCATTTCAACACCGACTGCGCCGGCATCTTCATACCGTTTAGTCAATTCCCAAACCTTCAGGGCCTCTGCGCTCGTTTTGCCAACGGCCTTCATTCCTCCGAACCAAGAATTGCGATAGGGGACTAATCCCACGTGTCCAACAACCGGAATGTGTTCGCTTGCGAGTGCGTGAACGGTGTCGATTCCGTATCCGCAATAAAGTGTGTCGGCGCCAACGCCCATCAATCGGTACGCATTGCGTAATACTTCGTCGTGACCGGCGTATTTATTGATCGCCAGACCAATCGTTAGAAATGTGTTTGGCGCTGCTTTGCGAATACCGACGTAATCACTTGATTGGCCATCGTGCAATTCCGAGGCAACGAGCATGTCGATACCCGCTTCTTCACACGCGCTCGCCTCATTTGGTGTGCGCACAAAAACTTGAGTTAGATGTCGTTTACCTTTGGTTTCGAAGAGATCCTTAAGCGTTAACTTGGCCATACGAGCCCCCGTATTTGATCCCGATAATTATTCAATATCCTCGCACCTCGGACTTTCTTGGCACGAACCCTCACGTGGGCGCTATGATTGCGGTCTAGTAAGGGCGCGTAGCTCAGTTGGTTAGAGTGCCACCTTGACATGGTGGAGGTCCCGGGTTCGAGCCCCGTCGTGCCCACAAGGTTTGGACTAGATGAATATCTCGTGGAGTTACTCGTATCAACTTGATTCAGCGGGTTAAACAGACAGGTGTATAGTTCGTCTCATATGAGACTTGGTCGTGGGTTGACGTTCTCTTGGAAGAGAGCCCTTGGCGTCACGAAAGCGACTCGCAAAATTTCTCGTGCGACCGGAGTCCCGCTGAGTCGGTCTGGTCGGCGGTCAAAGTTCGGCCGGATATTCGGCATCAAATGACCGGCCACATCTAGGAATCAAAAGGGGTCATTCGAAATCAAGAGTCATTTCCAGGAGTGCGTTGGCGCTTCTGTTTACACCGATACTCATTAGCGCCTCTGTCTCCATCGGCGCGTCATGCACTTCGCAAACATATCGGCAGGAGTACACAAGGGTCCTTGTTTTATATGTCGACTAATCCAATCAGGTTGTGTCCGCAACACCTCGGCGCACCATCAGCGCACGCATGGAGGCGCGGATGGACTGTCCATGCGCTACGAAGTAGTGTCTCTGAAACTTCTGTCAGCGCTATCACCGGCTGATCTAGTGGGGCAATGGTGGCCCGATATACACAAGCACAATCAGGAGAGTTAACGGTACAGGAATTTCGGAGATGTTGGATTTCAATCTGAAATCCTTTGAGATGAAACAAAACTCTGCTGATGGTACTGTGACCATCCGAAACGACTATTAAAGCTTTTGTCGATATTTTTGCGACTGCAACTCGATATTGATTAGATTGTCAGAATGTCTAACTATTCTGTCTTAATGGGTGATGAAGGAGAGTTATGGGGTTTTTGAAAAAGGTCTTTGGTGCAAAGGAAATCGTTATTGACCCAGCTGACTTGACGCTGCCTGATTTGATTGCGACAGATAAGCTTGGGCTCACTTTGAAGAAAGCCCAAGTTGGGCAGCCGGTGGAAATCGACATTGTCGGTGAGTCCTTCAGAGTTGCCAACATTTCTGCAGTTGCAAAGGCTGCAGAGGGCAAGCAGTTCGAAATTTATCTAGTCCCTGAACCGAACAATCAGTACGACAAGAGGGCTGTGGCTGTTTATGCGGCAAATGTACACGTTGGTTACATAGGAAAGCCTGCGAATACGCAATGGTTCAATTGGGTTAATGAAGCTATTAGTAGAGGCGAACTCCTTTGGGGCATGGCCAAGGTAGTCTCAGCGGAAGACACAGCCAACACCGGTATTTTTGGGTCTATCTACATGCCCAAGGTCGGACGAGAAGTTGAAGAACTCATTCCTCAGAAGATGACCGATGCAGCTTTAGGCAAGGCCATCGAAAAGGCAATCAACCTCTCAAATACATGTAATGAACCTGAGACCATCACTCAGTTGAAGTCCTTGTGCAAGAAAGCAGTGGGTGTTGCTGCGCTTTTTGTATCACATGCCAAGTGGGTTGAAGAAAATCCCGAAGGTCAGGACACGCAAAAGTGGGAAGACGTCATGTCAGTCTGTGATTACATTTTCGACGATTTCTCTGATGCTGCTTATGCCTCTGATGAGATGGAAGTGGACGCTGTTGGGCGAATTCAGGAGCTGGCTGAATTAGTTAATGGCATGAAGCCGTAACACAGACATGAGTGAGAGAAGAAGACAATTGAGTGCGCAATAGAGGCAAGTTATAAACGTGTGCTGTCAGGTGGGATTGGCGACTTAGTTGCTATCGCTCCGCATTAAGAACTGGGCAATTCTGGCAGTGACAACTGCAAGGGTACTGATACCTACGACCATTGTGAAGACCGCTATAACTCGACCGGCTGAAGTTATAGGGTAGATATCGCCGTAACCGACAGTGGTGATGGTGGCCGCTGCCCACCACAGTGCATCAAAGAATGAACCTATTCGGCCTTCTTTGCCTACATTTTCTGCCAGCGTGAATGCAACAGCAGATGAGATGAGAGTGAACCCAGAAATTCCGAAGGCCAGAGATGCTGCATGCTTTTTGAATAATTTCTTGCCGTCACCTCGAATTGCAACTCCAATTCCAACGAGTCGTGTAAGTGTGCCAATAACCCGGAGCGCACGCACTCCACGTAACACACCCAGAAATCCGAGAGATGGTAAGAGCGCGAGCAACTGAGCAATTACGATTAAAAAACTTGCCCATTCTGTCTTGATGTAATGAAGACGTCGCTTACTCAACATGAGTTCAACGACGTAGTCGATAGCAAATGCAACGAACACAGCAACATTGACCGCAAATAGAAAATTTGTATCTAGCTCGGTCAGGCGGTCAGATTTAAAATCAAGGAGCAGTAGCGGAAGACTGCCAATTGCAAGAATAAGTAGAGGTAGGTCAGTCCACTTTTTCCACCTAATCAAGTAATCAGAATCAGCGGGCTCAGGCATCTAATGATTCTTACTCATTTCAACTCGGGGTAGGGGTTGACCGATACGCCAACCCCTAAGACTGATAGTTCTCGGGTAGGGAACGCGTTTTCTTTTAGTAGGGGATGACTTTTCCTGACTGTATCTATAACTTTTCCCGGCCCAGGGATTCAGGGGCTACTCCTCCGAGGATAGGGGACATTGGGCGTTCCGCAATATTGTGGATGTTCTTTACCCTTACTCTGTCTTTCGACTGTGATGGTAAATTCGGATGGTCGTCGCTCGGACACGGGGAGACCCCTCGGGTCTGCCAGCCAAGGGCGTCGGAACGGTTCATGCGATCGAACTTACTGACCTGTCCCATAGTTTGGTTACCCACTTGACCTGCCCTACGGTTTGGTTACCCGCTGTGATGTGAATATCAGGCTGGGATGGATGATTTTTCATAGGTTAACTCGAATTCGATCGGCGTGCGATAACCGAGTTGTACATCGCCATCAAGCCCACTATCGTGACGGGCATGTTCGTAATACATCACGCGGCCCATCATCACATGACACACAGGGCTCTCGTGTAACGCACAAGTTTTCATTCCGTTTCAGAGCCCGTCGGATTCACCGGCGGGTTTTTTCTTTTCCCAGAATCAAATTAGGAGTCAGTTTATGACAAATATAATCACACCGAAGTCGGTCTCAGCACTCGACTTTACAAAACTTGATGGCCTCGTTGCCGCCGTCGTACAAGATGCAAACACCAAGCGTGTGCTGATGGTCGGCTTTATGAATCATGCAGCCATCGTTGCGACCATCGAAACTGGTTACGTCGTGTTCTATAGCCGATCCCGCAACACCTTGTGGCTAAAGGGCGAGTCGTCTGGTCATCGTCTGGCCGTGCGGGGGATCACCACCGATTGTGATCGCGATTCTCTGCTCATTTCGGTCGAGGTTCTCGGGCCTGGTGTGTGCCACGAGGGTTACGAAAGTTGCTTCGTGCGCGAACTACGCGGCGATGAATGGGTGGTTACCGAAACACAAACATTTCAACCAGATGATGTAT
The DNA here is from genome assembly GCA_013204455.1 of Acidimicrobiaceae bacterium. GTDB lineage: Bacteria > Actinomycetota > Acidimicrobiia > Acidimicrobiales > Ilumatobacteraceae > BACL27. Next base: position 8,080 of record JABMNW010000183.1, on the reverse strand, counting down.
ACGCCAAATGATGAATATGGAGAGCACAATGACACAAAAACCAGGAATCTTGAAACTCGGAATCCCAAAGGGGAGTCTAGAGAATGCCACCGTTGATTTATTTCGCCGTGCGGGGTTCCAGATCACGGTGAACGATCGGTCGTATTTCCCTGCAATCGATGACCCGAATATCGAATGCATGCTGATTCGAGCACAAGAAATGGCGCGGTATGTCGAAGACGGCGTATTGGATGCCGGGCTCACCGGCCAGGACTGGATCGCCGAGAGTGGCGCCATCGTCCAGCCGATAGCCGATCTGGTGTATTCCAAACAGAGTTTTGGTCGCGTGCGCTGGGTGCTGGCAGTTCCTGAATCTTCACCGGTGCAGTCGGTCCGTGATCTCGAAGGAAAAATCATCGCTACCGAACTGGTTCAAACAACGAACCGCTATCTCGCCCTAAATGGGGTGCGGGCCAAGGTCGAGTTCAGTTGGGGAGCCACCGAGGTGAAACCCCCGATATTGGCCGATGCGATTGTTGAGGTTACAGAGACGGGCTCATCGCTTCGTGCCAACAACCTGCGCATCATCGAAACGGTGATTGAATCGAACACAGTTTTCATCGCCAATGTGGATTCGTGGAAAGACGAAGCCAAGCGCAACCAATTGCTGGATATCAAGATGCTGCTGGAGGGGGCGATTAACGCGATGGGCAAAGTAGGTCTGATGATGAACGTCGAAAAACAGAATCTGCAGGCAGTTGTTGCAGTGTTGCCGGCGCTCAAGAAACCCACAATCTCGAATCTCACTGATGAAAACTGGCTGGCGCTGAACACGATTCTCGATGAAGCAACAGTTCGAACAATCGTGCCCCGTCTGAAGGCGGCAGGGGCGAGCGGCATCGTTGAATATCCACTTAACAAGATCATCATGTGATGATTCGGATCTTGCCAATTTCCCAAGCGGGTGTGCTGCGTGCTCGCAAGGCGCGGCTGCTAAGCGATGCCGAAGCAGTGGTCGCGCCAATCATTGCCGATGTGCGCGACCGCGGTGATGCGGCACTGCTCGACTATGCACGAAAGTTTGATGGCTTTGACGGTGACTCTGTGCTAATTCAGCCCAAAGGTGTGCTTGAACCTGAGTTCGAGAAAGCGATCGAAACTGCGGCACGCAACATTCGCGAATTTGCGCAGATGCAACTTCCGCAAGAGAAAATGATCGAGTTCAGCGATGGTCGCCGCCTCGGTCAGGTTGTTCGCCCTATTGCATCGATGGGTGCATATGTTCCGGCAGGTCGATACCCGCTTCCATCCACACTGTTGATGACGATCATCCCGGCACAAGTTGCCGGGGTGCCAATGACATGTGTTGCCTGCCCGCGGCCAAGCACCGAGATTCTCGGAACTGCGGCAAAGTTGGGCGTGAGCAAGTTCTTCTGCATCGGGGGCGCCCAGGCGATTGCCGCGTTCGCTTTCGGAACCGAGTCGGTTCCCCGGGTGGAGCGTATTGTCGGTCCCGGTAACGCCTATGTCGCCGCGGCAAAGAAACTAATCTCCGGCGATTGCGCGATCGACTTCATCGCCGGACCATCGGAGGTGTTGATCATCGCCAAAGATGGAAATCCGGCATGGATTGCCGCAGACATGCTTGCTCAATCAGAACACGATGTGGATGCGTCAGCAATCTTGCTGACTACGTCTGCGTCATTGGCACGTGCCGTGCAAAACGAGATCGAGACGCAACTTGCTGATCTGTCAACGGCATCAACCGCCCGTGCCTCGATAGACAGCAACGGCGCAATCGTGCTCTGTGAGACGATCGAACAGGCGCTTGAATTTTCCGATTCGCTCGCCCCTGAACACTTGGTTTTGTACGATGCATCGTGGCTCTCTGGTATCACAAATGCCGGATCGGTGTTTCTCGGGCCCTTCAGTCCGGAGGCGGCGGGGGATTATGCAAGTGGTCCCAACCATGTTTTACCAACCTCGGGTCAGGCACGGTTGCGTGGCGGATTATCGGCAGCAGATTTTGTCAAAGTCATCTCAGTGCAAGAACTTTCGGCAGATGGATTGCGTGAACTTGTGCCGACGATCACCACAATTGCCCGGGCTGAAGGTCTCGAAGCACATGCCAGGTCGGTGGAGGTGCGTTATGACAAATGAATTACTCCCGCGGACTGCGGTAATCCAGATGAAAGCGTATTCGCCACCACAAAACGGTCGCGGTGGAAAGTTGCGACTGGACTTCAATGAAAACACCGTGGGGTGTTCGCCGGCTGTCATTGCGGCAATCACGAATGCCCTCACTGGTGAGTCCCTGAGTATGTATCCCGAATACTCGCAAGCACGCAGTGCCGTGTCGTCGTTTTTGGGAATCAATGAAAATCAGATGACATTTACCAACGGCACCGATGAAGCGATCCAGTTGCTCTTCAACACATTCGTTGAAGCAGGGTCGGAAGTGCTCGTACTTAGCCCGTCATATGCGATGTATCGGTTTTATGCCGAACTTGCCGGAGCCGTCGTACGCCAGGTCGAGTACAAGGTGCTTGACGACTTGGCATTTCCGCTCGAGGCCGTTCTTGGCGCCATCGGTCCAAAGACTCGAGCCGTGTGTATTTCAAACCCGAATAATCCGACGGGTACGCCGGTGAGCGAATCGCAACTCCGCCTAGTGATCGCCGCCGCACCAAATGCGGCAGTGCTCGTGGATGAGGCATATGTCGAGTTCTCAGGCATCACGGCAATGGGTTGGCTTGCCGAGTATCCACAACTATTTGTCAGCCGCACATTTTCCAAAGCATTCGGGATGGCGGGTATTCGATGCGGGTGTTTGTGCTCCCAAGAGCAGAACATCGCCTGGTTGCGCAAGGCGCAATCCCCCTACAGCGTGAATGTCGTGGCGGTTGTCGCCGCGGTAGCCGCAGTAAACGATGTTGCCTATGTGCGCAACTATGTGAACGAAGTACTGGCGGCTCGATCGTTCCTCGAAGAAGGGCTCGGCGCTCTGGGGCTTCGCTGGTACGCGAGTGCTGGAAACTTCATTCTCTTCAATGTTGGCAGTCGGGCTAGCACGATTCGTGATCAACTCAAACAGACCGGCATCCTGATTCGCGATCGTAGTTACGAAATTTCCGGCTGTGTGCGGGTGACAATCGGAACGCGGGCACAAATGAAGCAGTTCCTCAATGAATTGGAGAAAGTACTATGAGACGAGCAACGATCGAGCGCAACACCAAAGAGACCCAGATCAGTGGAAAGTTGGTGATCGAGGGTCACGGAAAGTACGACATCTCAACAGGCATTCGTTTCTTGGATCACATGCTGGAACTTTTTGCCAAACATGGTGGTTTCGATCTTACGATCAAGGCCAAAGGTGATCTAGATATAGATCAGCACCACACCGTTGAAGATGTGGGCATCGTGCTTGGGCAATTATTTGCCAAGGCACTTGGTACGCGCAGGGGCATCAATCGAGCCGGTTATTTCGTGCTGCCGATGGATGAAACACTGTGCGTCTCGGCAGTCGACCTTGGCGGTCGCCCTGCATTGGTATACAGCAGTCTGATCAAAGTGCGACTGATCGGCGACTTGCAAACAGAACTTGTTGAAGACTTCTTCGGTGGATTTGTCAACCATGCTTTGGCCAACGTGCATCTCAAGGTGATGTATGGCCGCTCCAATCACCACAAAATCGAGAGCATCTTCAAGTGCTTTGCTCGTGCGTTGCGATATGCGTGTTCAACGGACGCGCAGTTGAAGAAGCAATTACCATCCACGAAGGGTCTGCTGTGATCGCAGTTGTCGACTATGGCGCCGGCAACTTGCGCTCGGTTGAAAATGCATTGTCATCGATGGGTGCGTCGTTCAGAGTCGTCAGCAACGCAGATGACATTTACTCGGCCCAGAAAATAATGCTTCCCGGTGTCGGGCACTTTGCCCAGATCGCTCGCGAACTTGATGCCCGCGGGCTTCGTGAGGCCGTCGTCGGGCACATTGCCTCGGGGGCAATGTTTCTCGGTGTATGTCTTGGAATGCAGGTGCTTTTCGAGAAAAGTGACGAAGCCATAGGAGTTCCCGGTTTCGGTGTTCTTGCTGGGACGGTCGCGCAGTTCGGCGCTCCGCAACGCGTTCCGCACATGGGCTGGAACAGCATCTCAATCAACGGAGCCTCTCGTTTATTGCGCAATATTGAGGATGGTCAGCATTTCTATTTTGCCAACAGTTTTTTCTGTCCCGTCACTGCATCAACCACGGCGACCACCACCCATGGCGTGTCGTTTTCTGCGGTCATCGAGCGCGACAACATTTTCGGTGTTCAGTTTCACCCCGAAAAGTCGGGTCGCGCGGGCTTGCGTGTGCTCCAGAATTTCGTAGATCTATAGATGTTGACTAAGCGCATCATCCCGTGCCTGGACGTCGATAAAGGTCGAGTCGTTAAGGGTGTCAATTTCGTCAATCTTCGCGATGCTGGTGATCCGGTGGAACTGGCGAAGCGGTACAACGACGAAGGAGCAGATGAGCTGGTATTTCTCGACATCACTGCCTCGAGCGACAATCGCCAAACGATGATCGACATTGTGTCACGCACTGCCCAACAGGTATTCATCCCCCTAACTGTTGGTGGGGGAATTCGTTCGGTGGAAGACGCACGCAAGATCTTGCATGCCGGTGCTGACAAAGTGAGTGTGAATACCGCTGCGGTGCGACGACCAGAACTATTGCGCGAACTCAGCGAGGAATTTGGTAGCCAAGCCGTCGTGCTCGCAATTGATGCCCGACGGTCGGTGTTGGGCTGGAATGTATTTACGAACGGCGGTCGCCACGATGAAGGTATGGATGCTTTGCGTTGGGCACAGCGCGGCGAAGCACTTGGTGCGGGCGAGATTCTGCTTACCTCAATGAACACTGACGGCGTGCAGGGCGGTTTTGATCTGGCACTCACCACAGCGGTGCACGACGCAACCCGGGTGCCCGTGATTGCCTCCGGTGGAGCTGGATCACCGGAGGATTTTTGCAATATCTTACGGGTTGCCGATGCGGCTCTCGCCGCCTCGGTATTCCATTTCGGATCACTGACCATTGCGGGGATTAAGAAGTTTTTGGCCGATGAGCGCATCGCGGTGCGCAGGTGATTTTTCCCTGCATTGATCTCATGGGTGGCAAGGTTGTGCAACTCGTGCAGGGCCGTGATAAGGCACTCGAAGGTGCGCCACCGCTTGAGATGCTGGAACTTTTTGTTGGCTTCCCTGAAATTCAGGTCATCGATCTGGATGCGGCGATGGGAACCGGCGAGAACTCCGCGATCGTCGCACAACTCTGTGAGCGTGCTCGCTGTCGTGTTGGTGGAGGAGTGCGAAGTGCCGAGCGAGCAGCCGAACTGGTTGGTCTCGGTGCACATCGGGTGATCATCGGCACGGCGGCGTTTACCCCGGAGTTATCTCGCATAGTGGATGCCGTGAGCAAAGAAAAACTTGTGATCGCCCTTGATTCGAAGAACGGAAAGGTTGTCGTCAAAGGATGGAAAGAATCCACCACAATTACAGCAGTAGAGGCGATGGCCACCCTCGCCTCATCGTGTAGTGGATTCTTGTGCACCTATGTCGACAAGGAAGGCATGATGCAGGGCACCGATCTGGAATGGTTTGCGCAACTTCGGGCCACAACGACTCACGAGATCACCGCTGCCGGAGGGATCACGACGTTGGATGACATCAAAGCACTCAAGTCAATGGACATAAATGCCGCAGTTGGTATGGCGATCTATACAGGACGTCTTTCATTGAATGACCTACGTCATCTCGCCTGAGTTCGTTTATTTTGTCAGTGATGCTCCCGAGAGGATGCGCGCAATCAGGAGAGGACAGCGGGAGACATTTATTGGACCTCCGCAGCCCCGGTTGTATCGTGCGAGAAGAGTGCTATACTTTCCTCGCAGACAGGAGGTATGAAATGAGTACGAAGAATGGTGTTGCCGACTGGGTTGCAGCGCAACCGAGTCGCTCGTTCTTTACCAACCACAATGTTCCGGGTTCCGTTCGAGCAGTGGAGTCATCGCTGTCCCGTCTCGCTGGTTCGACCGGACCAATCGAGCGGATCCGGCAGGGTCTGTATTGGAAGAAGCCGTCACAAACACGGTTCGGCACGGCGCGTCCTGATCCGACCGCCGCGGCGTTCGCTGTTGCCGGGCCCGGCGCAGGTCTGGCCGGAGCCTCGGCAGCGAATGCGCTTGGGTTGTCTACTCAGGTCAGCCGCCAGCCAATGATCGCCGTAATCGGACAGTCCCCTAAAGGACTTCAGGCGTCCAGTTTACGAGCCGTTCAAATCCGCAGCGCATCAAGCTCAGTCAACTTGAGGTCACGTTGCTCGAGGTTCTCCGTGACTTCCCTAACCACAACGAACTGACCTGGCCAGCGACACGCGCTCGCGTCCGTCGGCTGGTCCGCGACGGCCGCGTTGACCTCAAGATGCTCGCTTTGGTCGCCGCGTCTGAACGTCGAGCCGGCCTTACCAATCGCATCGCCGATCTGGTTTCTGGGTGAGTCCCGAAGCGGGCAACTCGGGACGCGTCGGGAACCTCCTGCGAGAGGACCCCGACGCTTTCGACGCCCTACGAGATCGAACGGCTGAAAGGCTCAAAGTCGATCCTGGTGCAGTTGAGAAGGACTACTGGGTCACTGAAGTTCTCAGAAGTGCTATCGCTCCATTCGTCGGCGTCGACGATCTCGTGTTTAAGGGTGGTACCAGCCTTTCCAAGGCCTACGGAATTATCGAGCGTTTTTCGGAGGACATCGATGTAATCATTGTCTGCCAACAGACCGGGCACGCGTTGAAGCGCCTCTTGCGTGCTGTTGCTCAACGCGCCAGCGATGAACTCGGTGTGGGCTATGAACACGAGGATGAGGGCAAGGGATTCCTCAACGCGCGCTACTCCTACACGGCCAGACGCTCCGTCGGTTTCCTCACGCCAGGTGTCCTGTTTGAAATGGGCTCGCGAGGTGGCCCGTCCCCGAACGAGCAACTACCAATTCGCTCTCTGATGTCGCAAGTGGCTGGCGAAACGGATCCTACCGCTGTTGAAGACTACGCGGATCTTGCGGTATTCCAGATCACGGTACTCGCACCTGAACGAACCCTCGCTGAAAAGCTGGCGTTCCTGCATCACCGATCCACGGTCGGCGACTACGACAAGTTGAGGGAAGGTGCTCGACACCTATACGACTCGGCGATGCTCCTCAAATGCGACCGTGTTATCGGGGCACTCGCTGACAGTGGAATCGTCGAACTCATGGTCGACATTGATCGGCGCACTGCTGTCGCCGGATGGTCTTTCACTCCGCGACCCGAGAGGGGGTTCGCCACCAGCGTCGCGTTTGGGGGAGACGAGGCAGTTACCACCGCGTTACGAGACGGCTACAAACAACTAGCCAATCTGGTGTGGGGAAAACTGCCTACCTTCGACGAGGCAATTGACATAGTCCGAAGCAACAGGCACCTCCTTTGAGAGCAAAATTGGTCATTGTGCCATACTGAATTTCGCGTGATCATCGATATCCAATTCAATCAAGGTGCGGCAACATGGAATCAATTGCATGATGCTGTACTGACTGCGCAAAGCGCAGGTTTTTCTACAGCACGGACTCGTTCGGTCATTGTTCGATCGCGGCACCGCTACTTGCGCTCAGCCTCACATCCAATTGTTGCGGCGCACCATCGCGCTATCCTTGACTACTGAACCACCCTTCTCTTGCGGGGGAATGGGTCCCGGGCCTGGCCTTACGGTCAGGTCCGGCCGTATTTCTGGGCTCAGTTTTGGTTATTCAGTTTTATCTTGATGTGTTGTTACGGTTTGGCGATTTCTTCGGATTCGCGGGCGGCGGCTTTGAAGATGCCTTTGCTCATCAGCGACATTTCAACATCGCGTCGCTTGTTGTAAACGATTGCTCGATCGGCATGGATCGCTTTGTCGTCTGGTGCAGACCATCCTGCAAAGTCCGCCAAATGGCAGGCAAGTCGGAGATCGCCGGAGTTCATTAGTTCGAGTGCTCGCCGCATCAAAACCTCAGCGCCGCCAGAAAGTTGTGCCAGTTCGTTGGCTTCTTTG
>JABMNW010000002.1 GCA_013204455.1 Acidimicrobiaceae bacterium | reverse complement strand
TTGACATGATTTGTTATCGCCGATATGGGCACAACGAAGGTGATGACCCGAGTTACACACAACCGCTTATGTATAAAGCAATTGCGGAGCGTCGCAGTGTGCGAAAACTTTATGTCGAAACTCTTGTCAAGCGTGGTGACATAACTGTAGAACAGGCCGAGTCATCACTTGGTGATTATCAAGCCAAACTGCAAGACGCACTCGAGCAGACTCGTGCTAATACGACCGAAAAAGTAATCGCCGCCAAACCGCCGGCGCCACAAGGTGTTTTGCCGCATGTCGCAACTGGTGTAAAACGCGAAGTTTTAGATGCGGTGCTTGCGCAGATGCATTCATACCCGAAAGATTTTATGGTCCACCCAAAGTTGTTGCGGCAGTTCAATACTCGTGAGGCGATGTTTGCCAAGGACAGCGAAGTCGACTGGGCAACTGCCGAAGCTTTGGCGATTGGCAGTCTTGTTATCGAAGGAACTTCCGTGCGACTGGCTGGTCAAGATACGCGTCGCGGAACATTTAGTCATCGACATTCGACGCTTGTCGACTATTTGACTGAGAATCGTTGGGTTCCACTCGCGGAAATTCCTGGCGCCACTGGTCGCTTCTGGGTCTATGACTCCCTATTAAGCGAATATGCAGCACTGGGTTTCGAATATGGCTATGCACACGCCAATCAGACAGCGCTTGTGATGTGGGAGGCACAATTTGGCGACTTCGCCAACGGTGCCCAAATAATTATCGACCAATATATTGTCGCCGCCGAGGACAAATGGGGACAATTCAACGGGCTCGTGTTGTTGTTGCCGCACGGTTATGAAGGGCAGGGCCCGGAGCATTCATCGGCGCGAATCGAACGATTTTTACAGTTGTGTGCAGATGACAACATCCAGGTCTGCAACGCCACGACGTCGGCGCAGTATTTTCATTTGTTGCGACGTCAGGTTCGCCGGGAGATCATGCGACCGCTAATTGTCATTGCCCCCAAACAGCCGTTACGAATGAAGGAAAGTCGCTCGAAAATTCAAGATCTGACTCGGGGAAGTTTTCAAGAAGTATTGGATGATCCGTTTGCACCACCGTCTGGCGAAGTAACTCGTGTTGTCTTGTGCAGTGGTAAAGTTGTTTGGGATGCAATGGCCGAGCGCGACAAGCGTGGGGCGAAAGTTGCCGTCGTGCGCATCGAACAGTTGTATCCATTTCCTATGGCCGAGATTCGGGCAGTACTTGCAAAATATCCGAACGCAAAAGAACTTGTGTGGCTGCAAGAAGAACCAGAGAATATGGGGCCACGATATTTTGTTGATGATCGCATCTGGCCACTCAAGCAAGAGGGTTACGTTTTGCGTCATGTCGCTCGTGTCGAGTCGGGGAGCCCAGCAACTGGCTCGAAGACAATTCACGACCAAGAACTAGTCGACCTGATGGAGCAAACCTTCTCTAACTGGTGATCAGCTAACGGTGGTTGAATGGACGTGTGGTAAAGCCCTTTTCTCACGTGGTTGTAGACGGCTCGAATATGGCAACAGAGGGCCGTACTGAGCCAAGCCTTAAGCAACTTAACGAGGCTGTGCTTTCGTTCATCAAGGAATTTCCAGGCACGAAAATAACTGTTGTCGTTGACGCCACTTTTGGTCATCGTGTCGATCGTCGCGAGCGCGCTGAGTTTGACGAAGCGATTAACAACAACGAATTAGTTGCACCGCCAGCAGGAGCAATTGGTCGTGGTGACGGCTTCGTGCTAATGATTGCCGACAAAGTTAAAGCCAGTGTGTTATCAAACGATAGTTACCAGGAGTTCCACGGTCAGTACAAATGGTTGTTTGATGAGGGAAGACTAATTGGCGGCAAGCCCGTGCCAAATGTCGGCTGGGTATTTATTCCGCGACTACCAGTTCGTAAGCAGGCTGGTCGTGAGACGGCGGGTTCTTTGCGGCGCACAAAATCAGTTCGAACGGTGTTGACACCAATGCCTGTGCCGAAAGCACCACCACCAAATGCGCGACTTGCGTCAACTCATGCCAAATCTGCAACTAGCAGTGCGAAACAGGCGGCGACTAACGCAAAGCCGGCGCAAAAACCTAATGAACTGAATAATTTCTTGAACTTCGTTGAGAAAAATCCGCTCGGTACAAAACTCAAAGGTGTTGTTGATACTTACGCATCGCATGGCGTGTACATGAAGGTTGGCGATGTCTTTGGTTACCTGCCGATGCGACTGATGGCCAACCCTGTTCCCCGTAGTGCGCGCGAGCATGTCAAACTGGGCGCAACTTTGAGTCTTGTAGTAGTTGGTTATACGCCGTCGCGACGCAGTGTTGAATTGGCTGTGTTTGGTATGGAGCCAACCGGCGCCCAACGCGCTTCGGCCCGTGTATCCATGCAACGTGTTAGCGCGGCGCGCAGTGCACCAGCGCGCAATGCACCACTCCGCAACGCGCATCCGAAGAAAGCCAAGCGCCGACGACCACAAGTCAAGATTGCAGCGAAAAAGACGGCTAACAAGAAACGCTAAGCCTGTTTTGTGTACGGTGATTGCGTGCTCATCGCTTCATGGAATGTCAATTCGTTAAAAGCACGTCTAGAACGTGTTACGGGATGGATCAAAGAAAACCAGCCCGATGTGTTGTGTATCCAAGAAACAAAAATGAAGGATGCCGTATTTCCGACATCGACATTTAGCGATATGGGTTACGAGTCGGCACACTTTGGTCAAGGTCAATGGAACGGTGTGGCAATTATCTCGCGGGTAGGTTTGGATAGTGTCATAGTTAATTTTGTTCCATCTGTTGAACTAGATCCGGAAGCGCGAATCATTTCGGCAACCTGTGGGGGAGTAAAAGTTGTCAGTGTGTATGTGCCGAATGGCAGGGCGCTAGACAACGATCACTATCAATACAAATTAGGGTGGATGAAAAAATTGAAGCAGCACACTGCGACGATTGCCAATCCAACGGATGATCTTGTGATTGGTGGCGACTTTAATATTGCGCCAACAGACGACGATGTCTGGGATGCAACTAAGTTCGAAGGCGCAACGCATGTCAGCGCTCCCGAAAGAAAAGCGTTTTCGGATCTTTGCGACTGGGGTTTAACCGATGTATTTCGTGATTTACATCCAGAGCCGAGAGTTTTTTCGTGGTGGGACTATCGCAACGGCAGTTTTCATAAAGGCGAGGGCATGCGAATTGATTTCTTGCTCGCAACTAAGTCACTTGCTAAACGAATCACGTCTGCGGAAATCGATCGAAACGCACGCAAGGGCGAGAAACCAAGTGATCATGCTCCAGTAATCATTCGGGTCAGTGAGAAATAATGACGATGTCGGTGCCAGAAAATATAAATGCATTCAAAGGGTTTCATCTACGCACCGATGAACGCACGGCCGATGATGTCTTGCGTTCGCAGATTGCCAGTGAGGTGCGCTCGGTAATTGACGAACTACTCGCTACGTCTGCACCACTAGAAGAGTTAGAGCGAACTCGGGCGATTGTCAATGAGGCGGTGGTTTTACTCAAGGCCCGTCCGCATAGCCACGAGTATGAGGGACCAGCCGAGGGTTCCTTCGCACTGCCAATGAATAGTTTTTTAGATCGCAGTCCGA
>JABMNW010000010.1 GCA_013204455.1 Acidimicrobiaceae bacterium | reverse complement strand
TTTTCTTATTCAAGATGATGTCGTTCATGCAGAGTCGTCTCGGACCAATGGAAGCCGGGCCATATGGTTCGATGCAACTTTTTGCTGAAGTTGGTAAATGGTTACAGAAAGAAGACATCATTCCTGATCGAGCCGATCGCCTGATCTTCAAAGTGGCGCCAATCGTCGTGCTTATTAGCACATTTCTGCTCGTCGTCGTCGTGCCGTTTGGTCCAGATGCATATTTCACTGATTTTGAAGCAGGAGTGTTTTATGCACTCGCAGTCTCCTCAATATCTGTACTTGGAATCTTGATGGCTGGTTGGTCGAGTGCCAATAAGTATTCACTGCTTGGTGGTCTGCGTGCAGCGGGACAACTAATCGCTTATGAGTTGCCGATGGTGCTGGCTGTGATGGGCGTGGTGATTCAAGCCGGAACAATGAACCTACAAAAGATCGTCGAGGCACAAAATGCTGGGTCGATGTTTGGGTTCAATGTCATTGGGCATCCATATGTGATCAGTCAGTTCATTGGTTTTGTCGTATTCATGATTGCAATTCAGGCAGAACTTACTCAAGCGCCATTCGATATGCCGATCGCCGAAAGCGAACTCATTTCCGGTTACATGACGGAATATTCTGGCCTTCGTTTCCTGATTTTTTTTATCGGCGAATTCGCCACCGCTGGTGTGTTCGCGATGATAACCTCAGTGTTGTTCCTTGGCGGCTGGGGAGTGCCATTCGCATGGTTCGGCTGGACTTCGATCGGTAATGTTGCGAACTGGATGAATATTGTTGGTCCGCTAATTGTGTTCACGAAGATGATGCTCCTGGTGTTCATCATTATGTGGGTGCGATTTAGTTATCCACGATTGCGTGAAGATCAGCTACAGCGTTTTGCATGGAAGGTTCTTATCCCAATTTCGCTTGTCAACATTATGGTCACGGCAATTCTTAAGGTGGTGTTCTAAATGGCAAAAGTTCCAGGACTAATTAAAGGACTTGGTGTAACTCTAGGCACGCTGTTTACCACGGCGACAAAGGGTGCCAACACGGTACAGTATCCGCACGAAAAAGAAACACCGCCGATTCGCTCACGCGGCGTGATTGCGTTGCATGTGGATAATTGCACCTCGTGCATGTTGTGCTCGCGGTCTTGTCCCGACTGGTGCATTTACATCGAGGCACACAAAGAACTTGCTCCGCCGCGACGCGAGGGCGGTAAACCTCGTCAAGTCAATTTGTTGGATCGTTTTGATATTGATTACGCGTTGTGCATGTATTGCGGAATCTGTGTCGAAGTTTGTCCGTTTGACGCACTATTTTGGAGTCCTGAATACGAATATTCCGAACCGAACATTGCCGATCTGTTGCATGACAAGACAAAGTTGACTGAGTGGATGGAAACGGTTCCCGAGGCACCAGAACTAGAATCTGGCGCGGACAAGAAGAAGAAATAGAATAATTTAAGTGATTGCACAGAACATTGGTTTTTGGATTATTGCACTCGTGATGATCGTGGGCGCGCTACGTGTAGTGACAACCAACAATGTCGTGCATGCCGCACTATGGCTCGTAGTTGTTCTTGCTGGCGCTGCGGCGCAGTACATCTTGCTTGCGGCCGAATTCGTGGCGATTACCCAAGTACTCGTATATATAGGAGCGGTAATGGTCCTGTTCTTGTTCGGCACAATGCTTACCAGAGCACGAATTGGTGCCGAATCAGATCTCAATAACTCTTATAAAAAGTGGGGAATTCCAGTTGCTGGTGCAATGTTTGCCGCGATGGGGATTGCACTCGTCAACTCATTTGGTAAAGAAAAACTCCCGGACACGGCGCCAGTTGTAACTACACAGCAGATCTCCGACCAAATATTTGGGCCGTATCTGCTTCCGTTTTGGGCGCTTTCGTTCGTTTTGTTGGCTGCCGTAGTTGGTGCAATCGTTTTGGCGAGGAAGGACTGAAATAAATGTTTGTTAATCAGTTCTTGTTTCTTGCGGCAATTCTGTTTTGCATCGGCGTTTACGGTGTCGTCGCTCGCAAGAATGCCGTGTTGGTGCTGATGTCAATCGAGTTAATTCTTAATTCTGTGAATATAAACTTGCTGACATTCTCGTTACGTAACGGTTCCACCGATGGTCATACGTTTGCGTTGTACATAATTGCTGTAGCCGCAGCCGAAGTTGGTGTGGGTCTTGGACTCGTACTTCTCGTGTACCGCAACAAGAGATCAATTTCTGTGGATGATCTCTCCGAGATGAGCGGATAAACATGTTGTTTGCTGAGCAAGTGCTTACACCGTTATCTTCGGGGTGGTTCCTAGAAAATGCCTGGCTAATCCCAGTTATTCCTGGAATTGCATTTGCGATGATCATCTTGATCGGCAAGCGCATGCCAATGAAAGGCAGCGAACTCGGTGTCATCTCAATGCTCGCGGCGCTTGTGTTGTCGGTGGGTGCCGGATACCAGTGGATACAACGGGTAAACAGCGCGTCCGAAGAACAATTTGTTTCGCCAGTAATCAAGTCTTGGACCTGGTGGCAAAGCGGTGGTTTCGAGTTTGGTATTGGTCAGCACATTGATGGACTTTCTGTGTTGGTGCTGTTGGTCGTCGCATTGATTTCAACACTGGTGCAGATTTACTCACTCGAATATTTGCGTGGCGATCGTCGCTACACACATTTCTTTGCCGCACTGACGTTGTTCTCCGGCGGAATGTTGACAATGGTGTTGGCCGACAACATGTTGTTGCTTCTACTCGGTTGGGAGATCATGGGTCTGTGTAGTTTCCTGTTGATCGGACATTGGTGGGAAGAAGATGTAAATAGCAAGGCGGCGCTGAAGGCATTCTTAACTGTTCGTGTTGGCGATGTCGGTTTACTTGTTGGGATCATCATGCTGTATTTCACCGCTAACGACTGGACGCGCGAGCATCTCGGTGTTTCTGGTTTTTCGATTCGCGGGCTATCGGCGTGGGCGCTTTCAGGTGAGCCAAATAGCACAGTGATAATGATCGCGGCAATTGCGTTATTTATTGCGTGCATCGGCAAGAGCGGCCAGTTTCCGCTGCACACTTGGTTACCCGATGCAATGGCTGGTCCAACACCGGTTAGTTCGTTGTTGCATTCGTCGACGATGGTCGTGGCCGGAGTTTTCCTTGTTGCACGTCTGTATCCAGTATTTTTCGTTGGACTAGATATTCTCGGCGATGGTGGAAACCTGATCATGATAATTGGTGGAATCACGATTGTGATTTCTGCGGCACTTGCATTTGTGCAAGACGACATCAAACGAGTACTTGCATATTCGACCGTGTCACAACTTGGTTACATGATGCTCGGTCTCGGTGCTGGGGCGTGGATGCCAGCGGTATTTCATATCTTCACACATGCATTCTTTAAAGCATGTCTGTTCCTTGCGGCAGGCTCGATTAGTCACAGTGCGTCACATCATTCATTTGATATGAAACGAGACATGGGCGGATTGCGCAAAGTTATGCCGATCACGTTTACAACTTGGATAATTTCAACGCTGGCTCTGACGGGTGTGTTTCCTTTCTCGGGTTTCTTCTCCAAGGATGAAATCATCGACAACGTCGGCAACAACGGGTATGGCTTGTTCATGATTATTGGTTTGATTGGAGCATTTTTGACCGCCGCGTATATGACGCGCGCAACCTATTTGACATTCTTTGGTGCACCCCGTGGCGCATCGGCAGGGCAGAGCGTTAACGATGTTCACGATCATGCCGCGCACAGTCCTGTCGCACACGGTCCGCACGAATCTGGTGCATTGATCACAGTGCCTCTGATTATTCTCGCCACACTCGCACTTGGATCTGGCTTCCTGAACGCAACACCATTTGGTGAAAGTTGGGAACGAATGAAACTGTGGGTTGAGCCACGCTCCGAAGTTGTCGTTGAGGGAATTGCTGTTGCTAGCGAAAGCGTCGTCGTCAGCAAGAATTACTCGCCGCAATCCGAAGAAGGCCACGCTTCGTCTGTCTGTGGTTCACAAACTCCGGAAACGGGCGTTTGTTATGCACCGAAATTAAATCATGCGCCGTTTAAGTGGCCTAAGGCGATGATCTCGCTCATGATCGTGTTCTTGGGAATGGCAATTTCTTGGGTAGTGAGTTTCCGCCTATACACGAAGCGCGACCCAAAGTTCGTTGGCCTTACTCAACGGGTCAGCGTTCTTCGCGCGGGTCACAAGTTGTTGGTTAACAAGTATTACTTGGACGATTTATATGAGAAAGTCATCGTGCGCGGTATCGCTTATCCGATCGCCCGTACGGCGTATTGGTTTGATCAAAAGGTCTTGGATGGAATAATTCACGCGGTTGCCAGGTCGGCGCGACTCGTGTCTGGTTGGGTCTATCGCAATATTGATCAACGAATTGTTGACGGCGCTGTAAACAATTCGGCGTCGGCAACAAAATATGTTGGCGGCGTAGTACAACCAACACAATCAGGCAAGGTAAGTCAGTACGGGGCCCTATTATTTAGCGCGGCAGCCGTGGCCGCACTCGTCCTCGTGATCATAAATACGTAACTAGTCGATAACAAGGGAGAACATAATCATGAACATGCTGCGGGAGAACAACTGGGTGCTGAGTGTCGGCACATTCCTGCCGATGCTTGGCGTCGTCGTGCTGATGCTTATGCCAAAAGCGCAAGATCGGGCGATCAAACTTATTGCGCTGGTTACTTCAATTGCAACGCTGGCAGTCGGCGTGTACACGGCGGTTATATTCGACTACGGGCAAGCCGGCAAGATGCAGTTCGTTGCAGAAACTAATTGGATTTCGGTAATTAAGAGTTCGTACTTTATTGGTTTGGATGGCATCAGTCTGCCGTTGTATCTGTTGAGTATGGTGATCACGCTTTTGGTTGTGATTTATTCGCTTGATCATGTGCCAAGCCCGGGTAAACCAAAAGCATTTTTCTCGCTGTTACTCGTTTTACAGACTGGCATGGCGGGCACGTTTATCGCTCAAGACCTGATTCTGTTCTTTGTATTCTTCGAACTCGTGCTGTTGCCGATGTTTTTCATGATCGGTGTCTGGGGTGGCGAGCAGCGCCAGTACGCATCAATCAAGTTCTTCCTTTACACAATGTTTGGCTCGGCGCTAATGCTTGTCGCGTTCTTGGCCTTATTCGTCAAGACTGGTGCAGAAAGTTTCAGCATTCCTTATCTGATTGAACACGGTGGCAGTATCGCCAAGAATGTTCAGATTTGGATTTTCGCTGGAATGTTTGTCGGGTTCGCTGTCAAGGTGCCAATGTTTCCATTTCACACTTGGTTGCCCGACGCTCACACACAAGCACCAACCCAAGGCTCAGTAATTCTTGCGGCGATCTTGCTAAAACTTGGAACTTACGGTTTTGTGCGTATTGCATTGCCGATTCTGCCAGTCGCAGCGCGCGAGTGGGCGCCATATATCGGCGGCCTCGCAGTGATCGGCATCATCTACGGTGCGCTTGGATGTCTTGCGCAAACCGATATGAAGCGTTTGATTGCGTTCTCTTCTGTGGCGCACATGGGATTTGTGATGCTGGGTATTTCGACGTTGACAAGTTTTGGAATCAACGCCGCAATATTCGGCATGGTTGCACACGGCCTAATCACCGGAATGCTGTTCTTCATTGCTGGAAGTGTCAAGGAGCGTTATCACACACTTGAGATTTCTAAGTTGGGCGGGATGCTGACACAAGTGCCACGCCTCGGGTGGATTTTTGGCTTTTGCACTATGGCATCACTCGGTCTGCCAGGTTTGGCTGGATTCTGGGGGGAGTTCCCAGCGATTCTTTCTGCCTATAACCCAGCCGCTGGATTGAACGTCACCGTGTTTCGTGTGTACATGGTTATTGCTGCACTCGGTACGGTTCTTGCTGCCGGATATTTGCTTTGGCTGTATCAGCGCATTGCGTTTGGCACTCCAAAAAATAATTCGCATACGGGTGATGGGCACCACGAAAAATTGCAGGATGTCAACACATACGAATTATTGGCTTGGACTCCATTGCTAATCGGGATTCTTGTCTTAGGTATTATGCCGAACTTATTGTTTAGTGTTATTGATCCTGCGGTGCAGGCCACCCTGGTTGTGTTCGGGGGCTAAGTTGCAACATCTCAACATCCTCGTTGCGCAGTGGGTTGCACCGACTATTGATTATCACGGGCTTGCACCCGAGTTGGTCGTGGCTGGCGGTCTGTGTCTCGTGCTGATTTTAGATTTGTTTATCGATGAGCGCAAAAAATGGTTGTTGTCGGTAATTTCTTCGTTCACTTTGTTGGCAGCGATGATTCCGGTGGTCACGCTCGCACTTTCTGATACTTCTGTGCGTTCAATGATCGGTGATCGATACGTTGTCGACAGTTTCAGCCTGGTGATGAAGGGTGTGTTTTTGCTTTCTGGTTACGTCGTGGTGTTGCTCTCGAGTTCACATCTCGAAGAGGGCGAGTACTGGCGAGGCGAGTACTGGTTCTTACTGCTTTCGAGTTTGCTCGGGATGTTGATGATGACTTCATCGCGAGATCTAGTCAGCATTTTTGTGGCTCTTGAGCTTCTTTCGATTCCTGCATACATGTTGGCCGCGTGGCGCAAGCGTGATCCGAAAAGCAACGAAGCAGGTGTCAAGTACTTCATGCTCGGAGTGTTTGCATCGGCGGTGATGCTGTACGGAATGTCGCTTCTTTACGGTGTTACTAACTCGACATTGCTAGTCGACATCGCGTCGCAAATCACAGCTACTGGTGGCTTCTCGTCGGTACACGCACTCGCGGTCGTATTCGTGATTGTTGGTTTCGCGTTCAAGGTTTCGGCTGTGCCGTTCCATACTTGGGCGCCAGATACTTATGAAGGTGCGCCGACTCCAGTGACGGCGTTCTTATCTGTTGCCTCCAAAGCTGCAGGATTCGTTGCGCTGGTTGTGCTTATTTATTCGGCATTCCCACTGGTGCAGAGTATTTGGCAGCCATTTATTTGGGTGTTATCCGCACTCACGATGACTGTTGGCAACGTGTTGGCACTTCGCCAGCACAACATCGTGCGAATGATTGCGTATTCATCAATTAGCCAAGGCGGTTTCGTGCTCATGCCATTGGCAGTCGCAGGTATGCCGGGTGCAGGAAGTTCGGCGTTGCGCGCAGTTGTTTTATACATGATTATTTATGCTGCGACAAACCTTGGCGTGTTCGCTGTGATTTTGGCGGTCTCGCGCAAAACTCGTAGTGGAGAGGTTACAAGTTTCGGCGGTTTATTTTCTTATGCACCAACACTTGGTGTATTGATGACAATCTTTTTGGCTTCACTTGCGGGAATTCCGCCGCTAGGTGGCTGGATTGCCAAGTTTGCCGCGTTTCAAGCACTACTTCAGTCGCAATCGACTTGGGGTTATGTACTTGGTGTTGTTGGCGCTGTCAACTCGGTGATTGCGTTTGGTTACTACGGCAATGTGATGCGCGAAATTTGGATGCGGCCAGTTCCAGATGGCGACACGACTCCAATTCGTACGCCTGGCTCACTTGGGTTAGCGCTCGGTATCACCACTGTTGCGACTTTGACTTTCGGTATCTTTCCAGGCATCGCATTACACTTTGCTGATCTCGCCGAAATCGCCGGTGCCGTCATCCGCTGAAGAAATTTCTGCTGCAATCAATGCAGCGGGTGGATCTATTTCGTATGAAAGGTTCATGACACTTGCGCTGTATTCGAAGCATGGATTTTATACAAACACAGGTCAGGCTGGTCGGCGTGGCGACTTTATAACTTCTCCCGAGGTCGGACCATTGTTTGGTACCGTGCTTGCGCGGGCTATTGATGCTCGGTGGAATGAGTTAGGTTGCCCGAAGAAATTTACAGTTGTGGATGCTGGTGCAGGACCAGGGACGTTGGCACGCAGTGTAAATAGTGCGCAACTCAAGTGTCGCGACGCACTACGTTACGTCGCAGTTGAATATTCAGTTAGTCAGCGCGCGCTACATCCAAAAGAAGTTAATTCACAAGCCGAAATGCCTACAGATCCATTTGTAGGCCTAATTTTCGCAAATGAATTACTTGACAATCTTGCATTCCGATTATTTGTTTTCGACCGTATTTGGAAAGAAGCCTTCGTCGTTGAGCAAAATGGTCGGTTTATGGAAGTTCTGAGAACGGTGAGCGATACTCCCGAGTGCTTGCCGCCGACTCCACAGCATGGTGCTCGCGTACCAGTGCAACAGCAAGCGCAACAGTGGATCACATCCGCGTTGCAGAGTGTTTCACATGGTTCTGTAATCGTGTTTGATTATTGTATGACGACCGACGTTGCGGCCTCGCGACCTTGGCGTGATTGGCTACGAACTTATCGACAACACGAATCAGGCGCGCATTATCTGAGACAACCTGGCGAACAGGACATCACGACGCATGTGATGCTTGACCAAATGCGGTTACTAAACGAACCGACGCGGATCTCGTCACAAGCAGATTGGCTGGTCAATCACGGAATCAACGAACTCGTCGACGAAGGTCGTTTCTATTGGGAAGCGCACGCCTCTATGCCGAATCTCGAAGCGATGTTGATGCGCAGTCGCGTCCGCGAATCCGAAGCACTTTGCGCACCGGACGGGCTCGGAAACTTCACCGTTATCGAGTGGTCGACGCCGTAGGTTCGGGCCGACTTGTCAGCCAAGCTCCTAGAAGCACAATTATCATTCCGACTATCGATAGTCCAATTATCTTTTCATCATTGAACAACACACCTAGAAATATGCTGACTACTGGCGTGAAATATGTCGGAATCATCGCACGCACCGTTCCTGTTCGCGCAAGTAAGGTGCCAAACAAGAAGAACGCTGCGCCGGTACCCAATGCACCGAGTGCGATTGTTGCACTTAGCATCTGCCACGTGAAAGTTACTCTTGGAAGTGCAGCCAGCCCGAGTGGCGCCGACCAAATAACAGAAATCGCGACGACTCGAAACATCAGTGTTTCTGGCGCATAGATCGTTTGCAGAGGTCGCGCGATATTGATCCCAACGGCGTAACAAAGCAGTGCGCCAACAAGATAAAGAATTCCCATGACATCTGCCGATGAGCCTTCATTGATTGAGGGCACTGCAATCAAAACGATGCCGACGAATCCAATGCATACGGCCAAACTTCGTTGCAGCGAAGGCATCGTCTTTAGCCAAAGTGCAGTAACAATGGCAACAACAACTGGCAAAGCCCCGTTCATCATTCCAGCAATGCTCGTTGCAACTGTGCGTTCGGCAAGTGGAAAGAGAAAAAACGGTAGAGCCATCCAGATAAATCCAAGAACCCACAATCTGGCATGGTGCTCGCGGGCAATTGGTTCGCGTGCTTTGGGCATAAATAGCAATGCCAGCGCACCAAAAACCGATCGACCCAAAGGCACAAACGTGCTTGGTGCTTCGCGAATGATGATCTCAATTAGCAGAAAAGACGATCCCCAAATTAGGGCCATGCCCGTCGCCAGAGCCCACTCAATAAAACCAAAGCCCCGATTTGTATCGGCAACTTGCGAATCATCGGAATGAGGTAGTTTCATAGTGACTTACTATTCTCGCCGATTGGGGATCTGATCAGTCGCATTAGAAAGAGAGCGTTAATTAGGTATGAGGGATGAGTATGAGTTATGACTGAAAAAAACAATGCAATTGACGCACTTTCGTACGAGCAACGAAAATTTCCGCCATCGGCTACGTTCAAGGCTACGGCTCTCGTTTCAGATCAGCGGCTGTATGAAGAAGGAGAGCTCGACTTTGAGGCGTATTGGGCCCGTCACGCAAGAGAGCTGGTTTCATGGGTGACGCCATTTACGAAAACACTCGAATGGGATTTACCTTATTCCGAGTGGTTCGCAGATGGCACGCTAAATGTTTCCTACAACTGTCTGGACCGACATGTGCTCGCTGGTCGCGGTGACAGAGTTGCTTTTTATTGGGAAGGTGAGCCAGGCGACGCACGCACGATCACATACTCTCAACTCTTCGAAGAGGTGCAGAAATTTTCTAATGTCTTAAAAAATCTTGGCGTCGTAAAGGGTGATTGTGTAAATATTTATTTGCCGATGATTCCTGAAGCAGCGGTGGCGATGCTCGCATGCGCACGAATCGGTGCAGTACACAGCGTTGTATTCGGCGGATTTTCCGCACAGTCACTTTCTGATCGCATCAATGACGCACAAGCAAAATTATTAATTACCAGTGATGGTGGTTGGCGTCGCGGTGAAGTCTTTCCATTGAAGTCTCAAGCCGACGAGGCGCTAAAGACGACGACGACAATCCAGCACGTAGTCGTCGTTAAACGTGGCAACAACGAAGTGTCGATGACGCAAGGTCGCGATGTTTGGTACCACGAAGTAATGGCCTGCGCCGATCCGATTTGCGATGCCGAACCAATGGAAGCAGAGCACCTGTTGTTCTTGCTTTACACCTCAGGTACGACAGGCAAGCCAAAGGGCATCATGCACACCACGGGCGGTTATCTCACACATGTGACGACCACATTCAAATATGTCTTTGATCACAAACCGGAGACAGATATTTTCTGGTGCACTGCCGATGTGGGTTGGGTTACAGGTCATAGTTACATCGTCTACGGGCCACTAGCCAACGGCGCGACGCAGGTGATGTATGAAGGTGTGCCAAATTTTCCCGCGAATGATCGACTCTGGCAGATTATTGAAAAATATCGAGTGACTATTTTTTATACAGCGCCAACAGCGATTCGAACATTCATGAAGTGGGGGAGTCAAGAGCCGGCCAAGCATGATCTGTCGTCGTTGCGACTAATTGGCACGGTCGGTGAGCCAATAAATCCAGAAGCCTGGATTTGGTACAACGAACATATCGGTGGTTCGAGATGTCCAATTGTCGATACTTGGTGGCAAACAGAAACTGGCGGAATCATGATTACACCTTTACCCGGCGTGACAACTACGAAACCAGGTTCGGCAACATTTCCGTTGCCAGGAATTGGTGTAGAACTTGTCGACGAACAAGGCAATCGCGTCATCTCCGGTGGCGGTTACCTCACCTTGACCAAACCCTGGCCAGGAATGTTGCGCGGAATTTGGGGCGACCAGAAGCGTTATCGCGAAACATATTGGAGCAAATTTCCAGGTCGGTATTTTGCTGGTGACGGCGCAAAACTTGATAACGATGGCTATTTGTGGTTGCTCGGCCGCGTGGATGACGTGATGAATGTGTCAGGTCATCGAATTTCGACAACCGAAGTTGAATCTGCACTCGTCTCGCATCCAAGTGTTGCCGAAGCTGCAGTGGTCGGAGCAAACGATGCGATGACTGGTCAAGCGATTATTGCATATGTGACTCTTCGCGGTGGTCTGGAAGTCGATGAAAAAGTTCTTCGTGAGCATGTTGCCAAAGAGATTGGCCCAATTGCTAAACCTAAAATGATATTTTTCACACCTGATTTGCCGAAAACGCGCAGTGGGAAAATCATGCGTCGTTTATTGCGTGATGTTGCAGAGGGACGCAATATCGGTGATACGACAACACTTGCCGATGCTTCTGTGGTCAGTGAACTTCAGCGTCGTGCGACCGAGTCGCCAACCGAAGATTAATCCCGAAAGTTCATAAATTGCAGCGGCAAGTCTAAATTCGCGCCGCGCAACATCGCCATAGTTTCTTGTAGGTCATC
>JABMNW010000182.1 GCA_013204455.1 Acidimicrobiaceae bacterium | reverse complement strand
GAAGATCTATTAGCGAAAATCCAATCAAGGCACCAGCCAGACCGGCAACCAAAATCGCAATAAACGCAACAATTCGTGCCAACACCGATGGCAGTGCCGAAAGAGGACGCATTTCGTCGTTCTCAATATCCGTGTCCGTGTCCGTGTCTATTTGATTGTCTGAATGATTCTCTAAATTTGCTGGATTATTCATCGATATGAGCGTAGGTTCACCAACTCGTGTTGCGGGGCATGGCTAGGGTCTCGATTGTGAGTATCCACCAAACAGCTAGTCTTCGAACGATTTTACATGTTGATATGGACATGTTTTATGTCGCCGTCGAATTGCGCCGCAACCCACAACTTCGTGGTCGGCCGGTCGTTGTCGGCGGTAATGGTTCGCGCGGCGTGGTGGCGGCGGCGTCATATGAAGCGCGCCGTTTTGGTGTTTTTTCGGCGATGTCTTCGGCGCAGGCAAAACGGCTTTGCCCGCAGGCAGTGTTTTTACCAGGGGATCACGATCATTATTGTGATGTCAGCGCTGATGTCTTCGAGGTCTTTCATTCGATCACACCATTAGTTGAAGGTTTGTCACTCGACGAGGCATTTTTGGATGTCAGTGGCGCCATGCGATTATTCGGGGACGGAGTAACTATCGCCCACGAAGTTCGTCGTCGCATCGTGCAGTCAACACAACTTGCTTGCAGTGTTGGCGTTGCGCCGAATAAGTTTCTTGCAAAACTTGCATCGATTGCGGCAAAGCCATTTGCAACCCGCGAGGGTGTCCTCCCTAGCCCCGGAGTGTTCGAGGTGTTGCCAAATCATGAACTCGAATTTCTGCATCCTTTGGCGGTCAAGTCACTGTGGGGCGTTGGTCCAGTAACTTTGGAAAAACTAGTTGGTCTAGGCATCACAACTGTTGGCGATCTCGCCGAGTTTGATTTGTCGGTGCTCGTTGCCGTGCTTGGCAATTCGCTAGGTCATCACCTGCACGAACTTGCCCAAGGCAATGACACCTCAGTTGTCGAGCCGGATCGTGATGCGAAGTCGATTGGCCATGAGGAAACTTTTTCTAGTGACATAACGGATTACCAGTTAGCGCACGATCACCTCGTGCGAATGTCTGACGCTGTCGCGTCACGGTGTCGACACAACGATGTTGGGGCACGAACTCTTTCGTTAAAAATCAAATATGCAGACTTTCGTCTGGTGACTCGTTCGGTCAGTGTGGCTTTGCCGGTGACGACTGCGCAGGCGATCGTGCGTCTGCTCGAACCGTTGCTACGCGGAATTGACTTATCGGCTGGTGTGCGCCTGATTGGCGTTAGTGCCAGAAATTTAATTGAACCCGATCAGCAAATGAGTTTGTTCGATACTGGAATGGGTGATCGACTAGCTCGCAATTTAGATGCTTCATGGACTTCGACAACTGTGGCGATTGACGAGATTCGAGATCGCTTTGGTGAATCGGCCATTAAACCAGCGAGCGCACTGGGACACGAGCGCGATCCGAGTGCGTCTAAATGGGGTCCAGGTGACCCAGAGTCCAAATGACTCAAAAAAAATATAAAAATATAAAAATATAAATATCTCTCAGGCTTGAACCCTGCGTACAATCGTAAGCAGATTAGATATAGATATAGATATTAGATAAAGGAGGCCTTGTGCCGTTGTCAGATAACGAGCAACAGATTCTTCGGCAGATTGAGCAAGATCTCAAGACCGACGAACGATTTGCACAGGCCGTTTCGTCATCTGGTCTGTACCGTCATTCTGCACGCACCGCTTGGTGGGCAGGAATTGGGGTCGTGGTTTGCTTGGCATTGACAGTTCTCGCACTGCGCGTTCATTTCCTGCTTGCTTTCACCGGATTTTTAGCGATGCTTGGTTGTGCGTTGATTGTCGAACGACAATTGCGGGCAATGTCGAAAGCAGGTATCCGTGATGTTGCCGAGTCTTTGCGCACATCGCGTGCGAATGCTCAACGCCTACGCGAAAAGTTCATGCGCGAGCGCTGAAATAATTTTCACTTGAAGCAACGCGGTTATCTTGCGATTGATATTGGAGGCACCAAACTTGCCGTAGGGGTTGTGTCGATCACGGGCGAGGTGTTATCTAGCGACAAAGTTGCGACTCCACAAACAAATGTCTGGGATACATTACGGCGGCTCGTCAAGTCACAACGCGATGCAACCGACGTAGATCTTGTTGGTTGTGGTGTGGGATGTGGCGGACCAATGACAATGCATGGCGAGCTTGTGTCGACATTGCATATTTCTGAGTGGAGAGATTTTCCGTTGCGCTCGTCGTTGCAGAATTTGTTGCAGATGCCAATCCACATCGATAACGATGCAAAAGCACTCGTCCTTGGTGAAGTTTGGTGTGGCGCCGTAACTGGACAAACAGATGTGATCGGCATCGTTGTCTCGACCGGAGTCGGTGGAGGAATTGTTTCGCGGGGGAAAATACTTGACGGTCGAATCGGCAACGCTGGACACATCGGTCATTTGATAGTCGAACCAGACGGACGACTCTGCGCCTGTGGATCTTATGGTTGTCTTGAAGCCCATACCTCTGGTCGGTCGATCGAGGCAATCACGGGCAAACCACCGGCAGATGCAACCGCGATGGTTGTACAGAACACTGGTCGGCTCGTTGGCAGAGCGCTCGTGAGTGTGGGCGCGATCATGGATTTACGCAGTGCCGTGATTGGAGGGTCGGTGGCTCTTGGATTTGGTAAGCCATTTTTTGATGCAGTGCAGAACGAATTGGACCGCAGTGCGAGAATTGAATTTATCCGCGGCTTCACTGTTTGCCCCGTAGGTCTTGGTCCGCTGTCGCCGCTTGTAGGGGCCGCCGCCGTGGCCCGCAATCTAGGCTGTCGTTGATGAGACCGACGTACGAACCTCAAGCCGAAGAGTACCGCGAGAAGGTGAATGCATTTTTGTCAGAAAACCTTCCAGCGAATTGGAATGGCATTGGTGCACTTGAAGGAAGCGCCCTTACGGGGTTTGTTAAGCAGTGGCGACAAACTCTTGCATCAAGTGGTTATCTCGCACCAGGTTGGCCAGTTGAATACGGCGGTGGTGGACTTTCCCCTGTAGAGCAAGTGATTGTTGCCGAAGAGTTTGCTCGTGCTGGTGTGCCAACGGGTTCGACGAACGATCAATTTGGAATTCATATGCTTGGCAACACATTGCTGATGTGGGGAACCGATGAGCAAAAACAATATTTTTTGCCGCGGATTATTTCTGGACAAGATACTTGGTGCCAAGGATACAGCGAGCCAAACGCTGGTTCAGATCTTGCCAACTTAGGTTTGAGGGGAACACTCGATGGCGATCAATGGATCCTGAATGGTCAAAAAATTTGGACGTCAGCCGGACAATATGCCACGCATATTTTTACTCTTGCACGTACCGACCCAGATGCCCCGAAACATAAAGGTATTTCCTTCTTGCTGGTCGACATGCGTCAACCAGGGATCGATATTCGACCAATCCAGATGCTTTCAGGTGAGCGTGAGTTCAATGAGATTTTCTACACCGACGTGGTATGTCCGAAAGAAAATGTCGTGGGTGGAATTAACAACGGCTGGGCGGTGGCGATGTCGCTATTGGGATTTGAGCGCGGAGAAGCAGCAGCAACTTTGTCGATTCGGTTTCAAGGCGAATTTGATCGTCTCGTCGCACTCGCGCAAGAACGAGGGGTTGCTAATGACCCACGAATTCGTCAACGCTTGAGTGCGTGCTATGGAAGAGTGCAAATTATGAAGTATCTCGGTTTGCGCACTCTGACAAAATTTATTGCTGGTCATCATCCAGGGCCGGACGGCGCGATCTCCAAGTTGTACTGGAGTGAGTATCACAAAATATCAACCGAGTTGGCAATGGATATTCTTGGGGCTGACGCGCTTGTGCCAACTGGTCGCAAACCGTCGTCGTCGTTTCAAACCGATGACGGGGGAGCGGCAAATAGTTCGATGAGTTGGGTGATGGCATTTCTAAATGCCCGTGCTGGAACTATTTATGCGGGGTCATCACAGATTCAGCGCAACATTCTTGGTGAGATGATTCTCGGATTGCCCAAAGAGCCAAAACCAAACTGAGCCATGAGAGTTTTATCGAGTCTGCGCTCAGGTGCGTCGATTTCAATGGAAGTGTTGCGTCGTCCGACTTTGTGGGCTACGGCAACTAAACAAATTTTTCGCCTGATCCCACGACGATGGTGGGCGCGGTCGCCTTTCTTGCCAGTCCCAACTCGTGAATATGTGCGATTTCGAGTTCTTACCCAATACGGTAATCAGGATCATGTCCTTGAAGTTGCCGATGTGCTGAAGTATCTCTACTGGCTTAAAGACGCGTGATGAGAAGCGCTCTAGTTCTCAACGCGACGTTTGAGCCACTCTCAATTGTCCCAGCGCGTCGGGCAATTTGTTTGGTGCTTTCTGAAAAAGCAGAAATTGTCGAAGATGACGGAACACAAATTCATGCAGAAACTTTGACGTTGCCAGGACCACTCGTGATCCGTCTACGTTATGTAGTTCGGGTGCCGTATCACAGACGAACAGCAATGTCGAGGCGAGCAATATTCGCTCGGGATAATCATCGCTGCCAGTACTGCGGTGCACATGCGGACAGCATTGATCATGTGATGCCGCGTTCGCGTGGCGGAATGCATGTTTGGGAAAATGTCACGGCTGCCTGTCGAGGTTGCAATTTGAAAAAACGTGACCGCACTCCAGCAGAAGCAGGGATGTCGCTTACTAATCTGCCTCATACTCCACGCGAATTGGCGTGGGTCACAGTTTCGGTCGGGCGGATTCCCGAGGTGTGGAAGCAATACCTCGCATACGCTTCATAATTACGCGTGGAAAATTGGCAAGTACATCACATTCGTGATTCTGCCGAGTCTGTTCACTCGCGCGAGTTACCAGCCGAGCGCGCAATTTGGCGAGTATCGATTTGTGAACCGGCGATCGTGCTTGGTTCTAAGCAATCTTTTGACATTGTCAATCAGCAAGCCTGCGACGCAGACGGGGTGAGCATTGTGCGTCGCCGCAGTGGTGGTGGTGCGGTTTATCTTGGTTTCAACGAACATCTTTGGATCGATCTGGTGATTTCGCGTGACGACGAATTATGGAATGACGATGTCGGACGAGCGATGTGGTGGGTTGGCGAGTTGTGGGCAGATGTGCTTGCCCAAAATGATGTTGCACAGCGCGACCAGTTATTGGTGCATCATGGTGGTCTTGAGCGTTCGGGGCTATCCGATTTTGTTTGCTTCGCAGGTCTTGGTCCAGGAGAAGTCACATTGCATGGTGAAAAACTTGTTGGCATCTCGCAACGCCGCACACGTGAGATGGCTCGGTTTCAATGTGTTTTGCACGGCCGCTGGTCGCTAGCCGCTTATCGCAAATATTTAAAGTTTGATCAACTTAGGCCAACTGATGCGTCACTGGATCGAGAATTAGAGCTGGTTACTGCTGGCGTTGCAGGCGGGTTAAATGACATCGCCGACTCGTTAGTTGCCTTAATCAATAAGCGCTAGTCACGATTTTGCGCAATTTATGTAGAGTTCGGCGCCCCAAAATTAGTGGGGAAAAATGGGGAAAGATGTTTGACAGTGGGGCTAAGTGGGGCTAACCTATCCGATGGGTAGAGGAGGGAGCTCCGAAGCCCAGGATTAATGGATATGTACGCGGTTACTGGGACTAGGCGGAGGAAATCTTGTTTGTTGGTTCACATGAGCGTCAGTTGGACCCGAAGGGTCGCCTTGCTCTGCCCGCTACATTTCGTCCAAGACTTGAGCCAAAGTGCTATCTGGCGCTCGGCCGGGACAAGTGCGTTGATGTCTTGACTACTGAGGCGTTTTTGTCGGTGGCAAGCGATGCCATTGAGAAAGTTCGTCGTGGCGAAATGGATCGCAAGCAACAGCGTGCATTGGCATCGAACATGGTCGAAGTAACCGTCGATGCACAGGGTCGGATCAACATTGACGAAAAGTTGCGTGCGTATGCCGGACTTGAACTGAATTCCCGAGTCATTGTCAGCGGCTCATTCGATCGCGTCGAGATTTGGGATCCAGAGCGTCATCAAAGAATCAGCGACTCTGGCACACAAGAACTTGCCGGCACCGAGTAGTACGAGATCGAAAGGAGTCCACGCAACAACGACTTAGCGCAAACGTCAATAGTTGTACAAGTTTCGCTTATCAGCAGTCTCCCGGTTAACAAGATGGATAGCTCCCAACTCCGCCCGCTTCCATCTCGTTATCCGGGGAGAAATCCCGGAGGCACCGTTGACCGGGGGGCTGCTGATAAGCGAAGCGATGTAAAAGTGACCAAAAGCGCGTTGCAAAGAATGCCATGACGAAACCAACTAAATCATTAACGAGTCAACCAGAAAGTTCGCACGAGCCTGTAATGCTCAACGAGATTGTCGAATGTTTCGCCACTGTCCCGGCCGGAATAGTAGTCGATGCCACATTTGGTTTGGGAGGGCACGCCAAAGCGATTCTTGATACTTACCCGTCACTGCAGATTCTAGGACTCGATCAAGATGCAGACGCAATTACCAACGCTGCGCGGATGATGCAAGATGATCCATCACTACATGGTCGACTAAGTATTCGGCGCGTACGCTTTGATTCGTTAAACGAAGTCCTCCAAGAGTTATCAATTAAAGAAATCTCTGGTGCACTATTTGATCTTGGTGTGTCATCTCCGCAACTCGATGTTGCCGAGCGCGGATTTTCTTATCGCCATGATGGCCCACTCGACATGCGTATGGATCAACGAAGTGCGGTAAGCGCTGCGGATGTTGTTAATAGTTATGAAGAAAATGATCTTGCGGAGTTAATTGCCACGAATGCCGATGAACGATTTGCGCGCCGCATCGCTCGATCAATCGTCGCCGCTAGGCCTGTAACAAGCACCAAGCATCTCGCAGAGATCATTGTGTCAGCTATCCCAGCGCCAGCACGCCGAACTGGTGGACATCCGGCGAAGCGAACTTTTCAAGCAATTCGCATCGAGGTAAATAAGGAACTCGAAATTCTCGAGCGCGCGCTGCAAATCGCGATTGATGCAACAACAGTTGGTGGGCGAGTTGCCGTATTGACATATCACTCTGGCGAAAATCGCATTGTCAAACGAGTGTTTCGCGCCGCCGAGAACGAAACCAACGAACCAAAAGTTGGCTCGCCATATGTCCATGAATCGCAACTTGGTGCACGTCGTGTTCGCCGTGTGCGCATCGCGCAATATCCGAGTGATCACGAGCAGGCAAGTAATCGTCGCGCAAAGTCTGCTCGTTTGAGGGTTGTTGAAAAGGCGCTAGCAGAGGTGAGGGGCTGAAATGTCGGCAGCACCTGTACAGCGCTCAGCGCCAGTTCGGCGTCGTCGCCCAGAATTAAGTTCGCCAGCCGTTAAACCGGATACGCGAAGCAAGTCACATTTGCAAGTCGTCAAACCAGTTTCGAAAGCAACCTATTCAACAGCAAGCATGATTATTTTTGGTGTTGCCGCAGTACTCACCTTCGTTGTTGTATTCCAAACGATAATCGCCGAGCAGCAGCTACGACTTGACAAGATCAGTACGGATGTACGCCTTGCGCAACAGCACTACGACGAATTGCGTCAGCAACGAGCAGAGTTGCGTGCACCAGATCATCTTCGAACGCAAGCGATGTTGTTGGGGATGTCGCAGGGACTCGGTGCAAAATTTGAAGAGATTCCGGCTGACGTTGTGGCGATCGTGATGGCGTCTACTGGGGCGATGGATCCATCGATAGCAGAACCACGACCACTTGAGTCGTTGGTGTCTATAGCAACAGGATCAAATCCATGAGTCAGTTTGTACGTGCTAGCCGCGCGAATCGCGCTAGTTACACTAGCAACAATCGCCGACGGGCTGCAGAAATTACTTACCGTACATCTGGAGTGATGAGCAAAGGCTACGACAGTTTTACAAAAGACTTAAAAGGCGGCGAGATGCGCAAGCGCATCTTTGTGATGTTTGTTGTTATGGCTGCAGTATTAAGTGCGCTCGGTCTGCGCGTTGCTTTATTGCAAACTGTTTGGGCTGGCGATTACCGCGAAGCAAGCATGTTTCAGCGCACAAGAGTTGTAACACTTCGTGCCGAGCGCGGATCAATCTTGGATCGCGATGGTCGCGAACTTGCGCTTCCAGTTCCAACTAGGACAGTTTTTGCCGACCCCAGATCCGTGATCGATCCAGTCGGCACGGCTCGTGCGATCGCAGGTATTTTACAAATGCTTCCGCAAGCAGAAGCCGACTTGGCTATAAAACTGCAAGATAAAACTTCGAGTTTTGTCTATATCGCCCGTCAAGCCGACCGAGACGTCGCCAATACAATTTTGGCCCTTGGCCTTAAAGGCGTTTCTTCATATCGAGAGTCCGGTCGTGCGCTTACGAGTTCGGGTTTGCGCGCGTTAGTCGGTCGCACTGATATAGATGGTGTTGGAATTTCCGGACTGGAACTTAAATACCAGGATATTCTTTCGGGAAGCGATGGTCGGATCGCTAGAGAAATTAACAGCAGCGGTAAGTCAATCGCCGCAGGTGTAAGCGATGTTACCGAGGCCGTGAGTGGCGGACGGCTTGTCACGACGATTGATCGCACAATTCAGTTTCAGGTAGATGGAATTCTTTTGCAACAAGTCGAGCGACTCGCCGCGCGAGGTGGTTCGGCAATCGTAATGGATTCTAAAACAGGCGAAATTTATGCGATGTCGAATATTCGTCGCAATGTAGACGGCACGTATGGGAGTGACTCTGGAAACTTTTCAGCGGTTGAGGCGTACGAACCAGGATCTGTGGGCAAAGTATTCAGCATTGCTGCTGCGATTAACGAAGGCACTGTTGATGTAACAACTTCGTTCAAGGTTCCTGGAGTGCAGTTGTTCGATGAAGGTACGCAGTGGGAGTACAAAGTCACCGACGCTTACCCCCATGGTTTGGAGGACATGACGGTGCGAAAAATCATTGTTGATTCATCCAACCTTGGTACAGTTTTAATTTCGCGAACCCTGGACAGCAAAAAGAATCACGACTATCTGTCTGCTTTTGGATTTGGTTCCAAAACTTCAATCCAGTATCCGGGTGAATCCCGTGGGTTGTTGAAGGCAGCCAAGAAGTGGCAAGGAACAGAAAAAATTACTTTTGCGTATGGTTACGGCTACACAGCCTCCGGTTTGCAACTTATTTCGGCTGTCAATGTGGTGGCCAACGATGGTGTTTATGTGTCTCCAAAACTTGTTGCATCGACGGTTGATGCCAAAGGAATCGAAACGCTCACCGCACCATCTGCCACCCACGACGTGATTTCTTCGTCAACAGCAAAGACAATGAGATCTCTAATGACCGATGTGGTGTGTTATGGAACCGGCGCTTTGGCCAAAATGCAAGGCATGAGCGTTGCTGGCAAGACTGGTACGGCATACAAACTGCAAGACAATGGCACATATTTGACGGCTGAGGGATCACGCAAATACTTTGCGTCTTTCGTTGGGTTTTTGCCAGCCAACAATCCACGAATGACAGTGCTCGTTTCGATTGATGAGCCAGATCCGTCGACTCGCGATCGTTTCGGTGGTACGGCAGCAGCACCAGTCTTCGCGCGGATCGGACAGGTATTGATCAATGAACTAGATATTCGACCAGAGTCCGGTGACGTTGGGTGTGTTGGTTCGCGCCCAACAGAACTCGGTCCAGGTCACTGAGATGATAAGCACTTCTCTTAAACTGAGCGAGATTATTGCGGGAGTGACCGCAGTCATAGTGCGAGAAGTTATTGGTGACACAAATATTTCTGTAACTGACATCACTCATGATTCGCAAAAAGTCGTTGTTGGCTCAATATTTTGTTGCGTAGTCGGAGAGCGCACGGACGGCCATAATTTTGCCAAAGACGCAATCAAAAATGGCGCCTCGGCACTGCTTGTAGAAAGACACTTAGACGTAAATGTTCCACAGATCGTTGTGCAAGATGTGCGTACCGCGATGGGATTCTTCGCAGCCGAGTTATTCGGTCGTCCAAGTAATCAGATGGTTGTTGTTGGCGTCACTGGAACTAATGGCAAGACAACGACATCACATTTGTTGGCAGCAATCTTGAATCAACACGGTTGGCCAACTGCCGTATTTGGCACGCTTTCGAGTGCAAGGACTACGCCGGAATCCACGGATCTGCAACGCTCGTTGGCGCATGAAGCGTCGCAAGGTCGCAAAGCAGTAGTTATGGAAGTCTCATCGCATGCACTCGTGTTACGCCGTGTCGAAGGTACTTCATTTAGAGCATCTGTGTTTACGAATTTGGGGCAAGATCATTTAGATTTTCATAATTCCATGGAGAGTTACTTTGCTGCCAAGGCCCAGTTATTTACGGAACACTATTCACAAATTGGCGTTGTAAACCGGGACGATGTTTATGGTCGTTTACTACTCGACACAATGACGATTGATGCCGAGGCATATGCGATGAGCGACGCGTCTGAAATTTCGGCCGATGTATCGCACTTATCATTTCGTTGGCGTGGCGAACAGATCAATGTTTCCATTGGGGGTTACTTCAATGTAATGAACGCGCTTGCTGCCGCGAGCGCAGCAGCCAAACTTGGTGTTGCTACAAGCGACATCGCAATAGGTTTGGCTGCTGCGACCGCAGTTCCAGGACGATTCGAATCGGTATCCTGTGGTCAAGACTTCGCCGTCGTGGTTGACCGCGCAATTACTCCCGAGGCCTTATGCGCCGTGTTGATCGCCGCGCGCAAACTAGTTCAAACGAGTAGCCGCGTGATCGTCGTGTTCGGATGTGGCGGTGACCGAGATCATCAAAAGCGTCCAAAGATGGGTCAAATTGCGGCCGAACTTGCCGACATTGTTTACATCACTAATGACAATCCACGGTCTGAAGATCCGCAAGTGATCGCGAATTCGATCCGATCGGGAGTAGCTTCATCGCACCGCGCACTTCAAGTCGGTATTGTGCTGGATCGTCGTGATGCAATAACAGACGCCATTAAAACCGCGCGTCGCGGAGACATTGTTGTTATCGCCGGCAAAGGTAATGAATCCACTCAGACGATTGGATCGTGCGAGATCGATTTCAACGATGTGATCGTGGCGCAAAAAGTGTTAAAGGCTATTTCGTGATTGCGATTTTGACGGCCGCTGGAGTGGCAATGATTGCGTCTCTGGCGGGCACTCGATTGCTAATGCTGATCTTTAAGCGACTGGGTAAAGGTCAACCGATTCTTGGCGCAGAGGACCGGGGACCAGTGCAACATATGAGCAAACAGGGGACTCCGACGATGGGAGGAATTGCGATCCTGTTTGCTGGTGCGCTCGGTTGGTTTGTCGCGCACTTGAGAGACGGTCTGCCATTTTCTGATCAGTCGATGATCATTTGGGCTGCCATTTTTATTCTCGCTTCTATTGGATTTATCGATGACTATCTAAAAGTTCAGCGTCAACATAATCGCGGTCTTTTCTGGAAGAAAAAGGGTTATCTAACTCTTTTGGTTTGTGTTCTGCTCACATGGTGGCTGACTGCAGCCACTGGAGTTAGCGAAACTCTTTCTTTCACCCGTTCTGATTTGCCAGGGATCACATTTACGTGGCCACTATTTGTTATCTGGACCGCCTTATTGGTATGGGGTACAGCAAATGCGGTGAATGTCACCGACGGCTTAGATGGTTTAGCAGCAGGTTCAGCGTCTTTTGGTTTTATTGCCTTCACGGTTATCGCGTATTGGGCATTTAGAAACCCTTCGCTGTATCACGACGTTGTCAACCCACTTGACCTTGCTGTTCTCTCCGCATCACTGGCTGGAGCGTGCGGTGGATTCTTGTGGTGGAATGCTGCGCCTGCACGAATTTTTATGGGTGATGTCGGCGCACTTGGTTTAGGCACGGCACTGGGCTTTCTTGCTATAACCACAAACACTCAGTTGCTATTGCCGATTATTGCTGGCATCAACGTTTTGGAAGCAGGTTCCGTTGCTGTGCAGATGGGTGTGTTCAAAGCATCTGGTCGCAAAAAACGCTTGTTTCGGAATTCTCCGATTCATCATCACTTCGAACAGATTGGTTGGCCAGAGACAACCGTAATTATTCGCTTCTGGATTATTTCGGCAATTTGTGTCGCTACAGCAATGGCGATTTTTATCGCCGACTTCACAAATTTGCAAAGTCTCACTGGATTTCGTCACTGAGATGAGTATTACACTCGTTTATGGTCTGGCAATTGCTGGTCAAGCAGTAGCCAGAGCGCTTTTTGCTCGAGGTGAGAATATTATTCTCGCCGATGACTCAGTCAGCGATGCGCATCAGTCACTCGCTCGAGAACTTGGCGCACAATTCGTTGGAAGTTTAGAGACAACAGAGCTACGAGAAATTGTTAAAGGCGTAGATCGAGTAGTTCCCGCACCTGGACTTCCTGAAACTCATCGAGTCATTACTGTTGCGAGACAGCAAAATAAACCGATATTTTCAGAGATAGAACTCGCGTATCAGTTTGAACAACTTAAATCTAAACCCCGGGAGATGGTGGCAGTTACTGGCACTGATGGCAAGACAACAACAACATTGATGGCCACTGAGATTCTAAATACAGCGGGATTCCGTTCGATGGCGGTTGGCAATACGGAAACGCCGTTGATCGCAGCGCTAGATAGCGATGCACAGGTTTTTGCAGTTGAGTGCTCAAGTTTTCGTCTCGCCTACACACAAAGCTTTCGCACTAAGGCTTCAGTTTGGTTAAACCTTGCACCGGATCATTTGGATTGGCATGTCTCAATGGATTCGTACACCTCGGCCAAGGCTCAAATTTGGGCTCACGCCTTGGACAGCGACGTTGCGGTGGTCCCATTCGGTAACGAATTAATTGGCGAAATTGCGCATCGTAGTCTCGCGCGGGTCGTCAGTTTTGGTCAGCAGTCTGGCGATTATCACGCACGTGATGGAGTATTAACGACTCCGGATGGTCCGATCATGAATGCTCGGGAGATGCGACGTAGTTTGCCACATGACTTAACGAATGCGCTTGCCGCTGCAGCAATCACAATCGAATCTGGACTCGCCACTCGTCAAGACGTTGCTAAAGCCTTGGCGAATTTTGTAAATGCACCACATCGAATCGAACTAGTTGCACAAGCCAATGGCGTGTCTTGGTACAACGACTCCAAGGCAACGAGTCCTCATGCAGCGAATGTTGCCTTGCGTTCATTTGATTCGATCGTGTTGATCGCCGGTGGCAAAAATAAGGGTCTGGATTTGAACGAGATGGCTAGTCAGCCAGGTCGCATGCGCGCAGTTGTCGCCATTGGCAACTCAGCAACTGAAATCGAGCGAGCATTCTTCGACATCTGTGAAGTTCGCCGAGCCGAGTCGATGCACGATGCCGTCGCCACTGCAAACGATCTAGCCAAAACTGGTGATGTCGTATTGCTCTCACCAGGTTGCACGAGTTACGACTGGTATGCCAACTACGCGGAGCGTGGCCAAGACTTTTCTCGCGAAGTGAATGCGTTAATAAATATTAGTAAAACCACAAGTAAGGGAGATAAATCGTGAGTTTAACTATTCCAACCCCGTCAGTTTCAAACGGAACTACTACAAGCTCGGCACGTGCGATGACACTGGCGCAACGCCGGCGAGCGGCACTTGAACACAATGGGTTACTCGCCACGCGTCGGCTCGCAGAAGGTTCGCCAAATGCGACTTTTTTTTGGATCTTGGTGACAGTGCTGAGTCTCGTTACTTTTGGACTCGTGATGGTTTTGTCCTCGTCATCGATAGTTGCACTTAATCGTGGGATGTCTCCGTGGACAATGTTTTTCAAACAGCTGATGTGGGCGTTTTTTGGCGGCATAGGAATGGCATTTTTCTATCGCTTTCCCTACCCAATGTTGCGACGCTTTGTATTTCCAGGATTGATAGTTGCTTACGGCTTGATGCTGCTGCCATTCGTACCAAACATTGGCGTTAGCACGAACGGTGCACGTGCATGGGTGGCGTTTGGTCCAGTTGGATTCCAACCTTCAGAATTTTTGAAATTTGCTCTGCTTGCCTATTGCGCCAACCTACTCGGCCGCCGTCAGAAAGAAATCACAAATATTTCGCGGACCGTGTATCCGATCCTTCGTGTTTGGGGAGTTGCGGTTGCACTATGTCTGTTGCAGCGAGATCTAGGTGGCGCAATTGTCATGTCATGCATTGTGCTCACGGTCTTATTTATGGCTGGTACGCCAGCACGAATTGTTGTGTTGCTGGCCTCGTCAGCATTTTTTGTGGGCTTGGTGTTTACGCTTAGCAATTCTTCTCGTCGTAATCGCTGGACTGCATTTTTGAATTTGGACGAAACCAGGGGTCACTATGGATATCAAGTGTGGCAATCGATTCTTTCTATATCTAATGGTGGTCTTTCTGGTGTTGGTGCAGGGGCTGGAACTGGAAAGTGGGGTTATGTTCCACTAGCGCACAGCGATTTTATTTTCTCAACAATCGCCGAAGAGTTCGGTCTAATCGGCGTGACACTCGTTATTGGCGGCTTTCTTATTTTTACTCTTTTCGGATTGCAGGCGAGTGTGCGAGCCCCAGAAAAATTTGGCGCTTTGCTAGCAGGCGGCGTGACGATGTGGTTTGCAATACAAGCATCTATCAACATCGGCGGTGTGTCCGGTTCGATGCCAGTGACAGGTTTGACCCTGCCGCTCATCTCATATGGCGGAAGTTCGCTACTTGTATGTATGTCAGCAGCAGGGTTGCTACTAAATGTCGCGCGTAAGATGAAGTGAGTCTTTTACACTGGTAGATCCTCTTGACCAACCCAAACCACACCGTCTTTGCAGTAATCACCGGCGGGGGAACCAGCGGTCATGTTGTTCCCGCACTTGCAATCGCCGAGTTGCTGATCGATGCTGGCCACGCATCACAGCAGTTGCACATCATTGGCACGATTAACGGAATAGAAACTGCGCTCGTTCCACCAACGCAGATTCCACTCACGCTTTTAGATGTGTGCGGCTTTAGTCGAGACATTTCGTTTTCGTCGCTGAAACGCAATATTCGTGCAATTCGTGCATTGAGAAGGGCAACAAAACAAGCGGAACAGTTACTTCGCGCGTTGAAGCCTCAAGTTCTCGTATCTGTCGGAGGATACGGCAGTGTTGCCGCAACAAGAGCAGCATCCAAACTTGGCATTCCGGTTGTGACCGTTTCTTACGATCGACGACCGGGACTTGCAACAAAACTTCAGGCACGGCGAGCAGTGGCAACTGCAGTTGCATATCTTCCAACCAAATTACGAAGGGCGACCCACACAGGTGCTCCAGTGCGACGAGTATTGCGCACTCTAGATATTGCTAGTAGTCGTAATTCGGCGCGCCAACGACTCGGTCTGCCAGATTCATGCCGAGTACTCGCCGTTATTGGTGGCTCGCTTGGTTCGGAGACATTAAATGCGATGACCCGGCAGATTGTGGAGACTCATGGCGATCGTGATGATTTGTGTGTAGTTCATCTGACTGGTCAGCGCTACATCAACACGGATGTACCTCAACTTGGGGTCAACCCGAAACTTATATATAGGCGCATTGCTTACATCGGTGACATGGCAAGTATCTATGCAGCCAGCGATTTAGTTGTGGCTCGCGCGGGAGCTAGCACGATTGCCGAAATTGCGACTGTCGGTCAAGCCAGCGTGTTTATACCATGGAAGCAAGCCACAGAAAATCATCAGATGCTCAATGCTCAGTGGCTTGCCGAGCAGGGCGGCACCGTAGTACTGGATGAAGATGTATGCACAGTAAGCATGCTCGCCGACAAAGTTGTTGCACTATTAGACGATCGAAACAAACTCGCGTCATTGGCGATGTCCGCACGAATTGCTGGAACGGTGCATCGAGAGTCAAAACTTGGCGCTCTAATAATAGGCATCGCAAGCACAGCAAGCGCTTCAATAACAAGCGCTTCAATAACAAGCGCAGAAAAAATAGTTAATAGATCTAGCGAACTTGATCTTTCTTCATCGCGACGAATTCATGTAGTCGGCGTTGGTGGAACGGGAATGTCTGCAGTGGCGACTGTGCTTGCCGAAATGGGACACCAAGTCTCGGGTAGTGACGTCCGCGAAAGCGAAGTTATCGAGCGTTTGCGCCAGATTGGTATTGCGATTAATATTGGTCATCAACGAGATGTTGTATCCGGTTGCTACGCCGTAACTGGTTCACCAGCAATTGCGGCAAGCAACATTGAGTATCACGAAGCACTAAAACAAAATATTCGGATCTCAACTCGTGCCGAAATATTGGCAAGCATTTGTCGTCGCGCACAAAGTATTGGAGTAGCAGGGACTCATGGCAAGACAACTACTGCCTCGATGTTGACGACAATTTTGATTGAGGCTGGTAAAGATCCAAGCTATTTAATCGGCGGAGATGTTACCGACTTTGGACGCGGAGCATCGTGGAAAAGTCGATCGACTGGTGGATCGACCGGTGGCTCGTTATTCGTAGTTGAAGCCGATGAGAGCGACGGAACCCATGTGCAACTGCCACTAGCGGGAGCAATCTTGACCAATATTGATGTCGATCACTTGGATTACTTCATAACCCCAGAAGCGATCGTCGAAAGTTTCAACGTATTCGTCAACAAAATTAATGGCCCACGAGTGTTATGCGTCGATGATCCTGCGTGCTTTGAGATTGCTCGTAACTCAAGTGTAATAAGTTATGCAACTTCCTCTAACGACGCAAAGAATACGGCTGATTTTCTTGCTGACTTCACAGCAAGCGAAATTTCATTTCGTGATGGCTGTGCTCATTTCATCGTGTATCACAAACAAGAAGGCGAACAGGTAAAACTCGGCGACGTAAGTATTGCTCTGCGCGGAATGCATAATGTTCGCAACGCACTCGGGGCACTGGCAATGGCAATGCAACTCGGCGTGAGTTTTGCTGATGCAGTACGAGCATTAGCCAACTTTGGTGGTGTGGCTAGACGGTTTGATCTGCACGGGACTCATGACGGTGTGACTTATGTAGATGACTACGCTCACTTACCTAATGAAATCGCCGCTGTGCTTGCTGGGGCGCGAGATGAGTCGGACTCTTGGACGCGTGTCGTGGCTGTCTTTCAACCAAATCGATTCAATCGGATGTCGATGATTTCACACCTCTATGCCAATGCGTTTAATAATGCCGACCTTGTAGTCGTGACCGATATTTTTGCATCTGGGACAACACCAATTGCTGGCGTAACCGGCGAACTTGTTGTACAAGCAGTTCGTCAGGCGCATCCGTACAGCAATGTCGTGTATCGAGCACAACGCGACGATCTCGTAGAATTCTTGTCAGATGAACTTGAGGCAGGCGACTTGTGTATTTCAATGGGTTGCGGTGACATCGCCATACTTCCAAGCGAATTAATCGCGCGTCGCAAGGTACGCCGCTTGGTAAACAATGAGGAATTCCGTGATGATTTCTGAAATTTCGCGTCCAAGCGATAAAGATATCTCCCGTATCGCATCCCTGTTAGGCGATCGTGCAACACGAGACGAGCCATTGGGACCATATACGACTTATCGAGTTGGGGGCGACGCATCGTTATTTATGCGAATCATGAGTGTCGAAGATTTACATGCTTTATCGCGAGCACTATCCAAGGTTCAAGTTCCAGTGCTTGTTCTGGGTCGAGGAAGCAACATGCTGATTGCCGACAGTGGGTTTAGAGGTGTAGCAGTCACACTTGGCCCATTCGCAGAGCAGATCAGATTGCCACAGCCAAATGAAGCACCAATTTTGATTGCGGGGGCGATGGCTCCACTTCCCGTGGTGGCCCGACAAAGCGTGCATCACGGTCTGAGTGGTTTTGAATGGGCTGTTGGTGTGCCTGGATCGGTTGGTGGCGCAGTACGAATGAATGCTGGGGGGCATGGCGCCGACATGATTGCGTCGTTACTAAGTGTGCGACTATTTCACCTTGAACGGGGCATCGAAGCCAATGTGTCGGCCGCAAATTTAGGTTTACGATTTCGCGGGTCAGATTTGCGTGACGAGCATGTCGTGTTGTCTGCAACTTTACGGCTTGGCTGGGGGAATGCTGCGCAAGGTGAAGAAAAAATTTCCCAGATTGTTAAATGGCGTCGCGAGAATCAACCAGGTGGACAAAATGCAGGCTCTGTATTCGTTAACCCAGTTGCTGGTAAATCATCGGCAGGGGCATTAATTGATGGCTTAGGTTTACGCGATTATCGAATTGGTTCGGCAGTTGTATCCGAGAAGCATGCCAATTTCATTCAGGCTGACGAAGATGGGAGCGCCGATGATGTAGTTGAGTTGATGACGTTCGTCCGTCAGCGTGTTTACGAGGCACACGGAATCGAATTACGCAGTGAGATTCGACTCGTTGGTTTTGCATCTGCAGTTACCACGGACGCAGGTGCGCCATTAGCAACAGCGCAACAACGCGACACACAACTTGAGACTGCGTTTGGTTCACCAGTTGGAACTGATTTATCGATACCAATGCCGACATTCGCCGAGCAGTTGTCCGACGAAGTGCTGTCAGAATTGCAGGATGCGTTCGAAGGTGAGGCAACACCGATTGGAAATTTGCGAGTTGTCCGGCCCGACAGCGATTTGGATATCGAAACCAATATCGAGATAGATAGTTCGTTGTTGACTCATGAAACCGATAATCGTCGAATCGTAATTATCGATGATGATCTGCGACGCCCCACAGATAGCGATTTTCCAGTTGATGAACAGACGAGTTCTGTCAATGTCGCGCCTACATCAGATATCAGCAATGTCGTTATGGATTCCAGACTGATCACTCGTCGTCGCGATGTATCACGTAACGTAGCCCGCCATAAGATCCGCTGGCTCGTTGCAGTCGGTTCGGTAGTTGCAGTTATCGCTCTGGCGTTAATAGTTCTTGCCTCGCCAATTATCGGCGTGCGCAATGTCGAAATCGAGGGAGCACGCTACATGAGTGCCGACCTTTTGGTTTCAGTCGAGAAGTCTCTACGGGGAAAGTCTGTATTAACTGTTGATGCCAATGCGGCTGAACGTCGACTTGAGGGTGATCCTTGGGTCGAGTCGGTGCGGATTCGAACGTTCTTCCCTTCGCGTCTAGTTATCGAAATCGTCGAACGAATACCTGTGGCGTGGTTCTTGGGCGTTGATAATAGAGCGCGAATTGTGGATCCACAAGGTCGAGTTCTTGCAGTAGAGACAGGGCAACCAACTCAGTATTTACAGATCACAGGAGTTGGTCCGAATCTCGCTCCAGGAGCCAGTGCAGGCGAGATTTATCGTGCTGCAGCCCAATTGGTGACAGGACTTCCTAGCGAACTAGAAGAACGAGTGCTGAATGTTGGAACTGCCGGACCAAATCAATTGACAATGACTTTACGTTCGGGAACATTAATCAATTTCGGCCAGCCTGTTGAGATCCAGAACAAACTTATTGCCCTACTTGTATTATTGCGGCGCCAAGACCCAAAACAGATAATTTCGATCGATCTCACCGATCCACAATCACCAACCGTGCAATCAAAGTAAAGTGAGTTTTCAGTTAATCTCTAGTTGAGTGCTAGAGGATTGCTAGATGTCTGCTAAATGTTTGCTGTCATCGGGCAGATGTGGCAGAATAGGCACACTTACAAATAGCGGGGGTTTATCTCAAATGGCCGGTCAGCCACAAAATTATCTTGCAGTGATAAAAGTCATCGGTGTCGGTGGTGGCGGAGTTAACGCGATCAACCGGATGATGGAGTCAGGCATGCGCGGTGTTGAGTTCATTGCGATCAATACGGATGCACAAGCGTTATTGCTTAGTGATGCGAGTGTAAAAATAGACATTGGTCGTGAACTAACGCGCGGATTAGGCGCTGGCGCGGATCCGGAAATTGGTCGCCAAGCAGCGGAACAACATCGCGACGAAATTCAAG
>JABMNW010000181.1 GCA_013204455.1 Acidimicrobiaceae bacterium | reverse complement strand
CGTCGACTTGGTCGCGCGGCAAAACACTAAACGCCGTGCCCTCACTTGGTCCGCCGTCTACGACGATTGCGTAATTGCCAACTGCGCTAATAGTTGTGCGAAACGGATAATAAGGAATCGGCATATTCACTTTGTGTAACTGCGCGGAAATATTTTCAGTAATAACTTTGTCAGTTGAAAGATCAACAATTTTGGCCGAGAGTGTTTCGGGAAACTTAAAGTCGCCGGTAGTACTTAGCACCCCCGATGAAGTTGCTAGAGATACCGGTAATCGTAGATTACCTGGGACAAGTACTTGTGGAAAACGTTGCACGAGTTGCAAGTCCTTAGGCAACGTTGATTTTCCATTGGTGCATCCTGCTATAGCACCAAGTGCGCCGAGTGCAAGGCCAGAGCCAACTACCGAAATGGATCCTGCAATAAACCTGCGACGACTGACACAATTCATGTCAGTTATCGTAGGGGCGTGTGCATCATCTACGATTCAAAGTATGGCAAAACAAACTGCACCAATTGGTCCGTATACA
The DNA here is from genome assembly GCA_013204455.1 of Acidimicrobiaceae bacterium. Classification (GTDB taxonomy): domain Bacteria; phylum Actinomycetota; class Acidimicrobiia; order Acidimicrobiales; family Ilumatobacteraceae; genus BACL27. Next base: position 15,113 of record JABMNW010000181.1, on the reverse strand, counting down.
CCTGTAGTTCGCGCGGGAGATTGGATTATTGTCTCGGGTCAACTCGGACTTAAAGACGGAGCGATCGTTAGTGGTGGCGTAAAAGCACAAACTGCTCAATCCATCGAAAATCTCAAAGGACAACTTAAGTCGGTCGGGGCAAGCATAAAAGATGTCAAAAAGACAACATGCTTTCTTACCGACATGGATACTTTTGCAACATTCAACGCGGCATACTCTGAAGGTTTTGGAACCTCACGTCCCGCGCGCAGCACCATTGGTGTTGCTTCACTTCCAGCCGGTGGCGCGGTCGAGATCGAGGCTTGGGCCTACAAGCCTGAGAAGTAAAATTGTGGCTGGCGCAATCATCATCGTAGTTGTGTTACTTGCATTTCCGATAATTGTTGGGTTGTCTACTGCGGGTATTGCGTCACTGCTCGGTCACTTGCTCTATCGGGATGCCGATGAACGCCATGCGAAGAGCGAACTTCGCGAGTTGAACATCTGAGTAACGAAACTGCTGATCTTGTAATTTCTCATTCGTCGCTCTTGGCGACGATGGATGATCAGCGCAGAGAAATTAGTGACGGATGGATCGCAATCACGAATGGTTTTGTTTCCGCAATCGGTAGCGGAGAACCACCGCGCGCGAAAAAAACTGTCGACGCTAAGAACTGTTTGGTTACGCCAGGTTTAGTCAACACACACCATCACTTGTATCAAAATTTGACACGTGCATTTCCGTCAATGACGAATGCGCCATTATTCGGGTGGCTGAAAACTCTGTACCCGTTGTGGCGTGCGCTTGATGAAGAATCGGCGCATGTTTCTGCGTGGGTTGGTCTTGCCGAACTTGCGCTTTCTGGTTGCACAACTTCGACTGACCATCTTTATGTACACCCCGCTGGTGCAGGAGATCTGCTGAGCGCCGAAATTTCTGCGGCTCAAGATATTGGCATGCGTTTTCACCCGACTCGTGGGTCGATGTCATTGTCGATCAAAGACGGTGGTTTACCGCCCGATGATGTGGTGCAAGACCACGATCTAATTCTCGCCGAGTCAAAGCGCGCAGTCGAGCGACACCATGATCGCAGACATGGGGCAATGGTCCGCATCGCACTTGCCCCGTGCTCGCCATTTAGTGTGACTAAACAATTGATGATCGACTCGGCCGAGTTGGCCGCACGTCTTGATGTTCGATTGCATACACATTTCGCAGAGAACTCAGAGGACGACGCATTTTCGCTGGCCACATTTGGTTGTCGACCAATGGACTATCTCGAAGATGTTGGTTGGTGCACAGATCGCACTTGGCTTGCGCACTGCGTAATGCCAAACCCTAATGAGATTAGGCGTCTTGGTGCAGCGCGAATCGGCGTTGCGCATTGTCCGAGTAGTAATCTGATTCTCTCGTCTGGAATTGCGCCAGTTATAGATCTTCTCGCAGCGGGCGTTCATGTCGGCATTGGTGTGGATGGATCTTCGAGTGCAGACAGTGCTTCAATGTGGCTGGAGACTCGTCAAGCAATGTTGCTCGCCAAATTACGCAACGGCGCTTCGGCAGGCACTGCGCGGATGGCACTCGAGTGCGCAACCCGTGGAGGTGCGGGATGTCTTGGTCGGGTCGGTGAAATCGGCGAACTGTCGGTCGGCAGTGTTGGCGATGTCGCAATCTGGTCACTAACTGGTCCTGCATTTGCAGGTGCAATTGCCGACCCGATCGAAGCATGGCTGCGGTGCGGGCCCGTTTCAGCACGCGACACAATTGTGCACGGACGACATGTTGTCCAAAATCACGAAATTGTCAGTACAAAACTCGGCGAGATGCTAACTGCTCACACTCGCCTCGCTCGCCGTATGCAACGAATCGCTGCGAACTAACCCGCAAATATTGGTGGGTCGCCTGGGACTCGGACCCAGAACCAACGGATTAAAAGTCCGGTGCTCTACCAATTGAGCTAGCGACCCAATAGGCGCAATCAATCTATCTCGTTCGATGATTTACATCGTCCAGATTTAGCCGAGATTCTGCCGAGATTTGGGACTAGGCGACGCGTGCAATCAACACGCCAACCCCAGCAAATTGCAAGATAACTGCCACAACGGTTAACACATGCCAAACCTCGTGGTAACCAAACACTAAGGGCGCAAGTCGTGGTCGCTGAAAGTAGAACAGCACGGCGCCAACTGTGTAGACAATTCCGCCGAGTGCGAACAGCAACAGGCTAGTAAATCCGGCTATGCGATATGCCCATGGCAACACGATTACTGCCGCCCATCCAATAACGATGTACATCGCGCCAGAAATTTTGTGCGCTTTCCAAGTGATCTTCAGTCCGATGCCAACTGCTGCCGTCGCCCAAATAATCAACAAAAACGGCACGCCAACGCTGCGTGGAAGAGCGAGCAAACAAACCGGTGTGTATGTGCCAGCAATCAACACATAGACCATCGCATGATCTAATTGGCGCATCGTGCGTTGCGCGCGTTGCGACCTGGTCAATAAGTGATACGAAGCAGAGGTCGAGAACAATGCCAAAAGTGAAACAACATAAATCAAAACGGATACACGTGAAAGTCCACTTGGCGTGACAAGTGTGAGAATTATTCCTGCAGGAATCGTTACCGCAACTGCAACACCGTGAATCCGTCCGCGCCAACGGGGACGCCATTTGCCGTTTGCATGTTGAAACACTGGGATGTGCGGCACTCTTCGTTCCTCCTGACGACAGTGTAACTTTTGGAGATGACTTCAAATACCTATAACTTCGATCGGTTCTTACGCTACGACGAAATGGTGACGTGGCTAAACGACATCACTAAGCAACATCCGCAACTTGTCGCAGTCGAGTCGTACGGTAAATCACACAAGGGTCGCGATCTAATGCTCGCCACAATCACCGATACGTCAACTGGTGCCCACCACACAAAACCAGCACACTGGATCGATGCCAATATTCACGCTGTCGAAGTGACAGGTGGCGTTGCCGCGTTGTACATAATCCAAGAACTCATCACAAAATTTATTCAAGGGGATGCAACGGCCATCGAAGCGCTAAGTACGCGAACTTTCTATATTGCGCCGCGTGTTAATCCCGATGGCGTCGAAGATGCGCTCGCCGATCAACCGCTATATCACCGCTCAAGTGTGCGATCTTGGCCGTGGCGTGATGGTTTCCGCTGGCCGGGTCTCAGTGTTGAAGACATCGACGGCGACGGATGTATTCGCACAATGCGCATCGTCGATCCGAACGGTGCATGGATTGAACACGACGACGAACCGCGGGTGATGATTGCCGTAGGTCCACTCGGTGCACCAAAAGGCAAGACGCGCTACCGATTACTCGATGAAGGTATCCTCGAAAACTTTGACGGATTCACTATTCCGATGCCGCGAGATCCTGCGGGTTTAGATCTCAACCGCAACTTCCCCTCGGGTTGGGGTACCGACGTGCTTGGATCTGGCGACCACCCGCTTTCTGAACCAGAAACCGATTCGCTCGTGCGTGCAGTCAAAGCGCGACCAAATGTCTGTGGTTACAACGCGTTCCACACATCTGGTGGATTCATGCTTCGACCAAGCAGTTCGCGCGCAGATTCCGCCCTGCCGCCGTTTGATCTTTGGGTCTTCAAAGAGTTAGGCAAAGTCGGAACGCAACACACCACTTACCCGGTTCACTCCGTATTCGAAGACCTCACCTGGGATAAGAACAACACGATGGGCGGAGCCGGCGATGACTGGGCATACGAACACCTCGGAGTGTTCGCGTGGACCACCGAGTTTTGGGATGTGATTTTCCACGCGACTGGCGAACACTCACCGACCGATATTTGGTACGTCGGACCGACTGCCGCGCAAGAACTTGCGGTGTGCAAGTGGACTGACTCGCACGCGCCTGGCTCATACGCGCCGTGGCGTTCGTTTAATCACCCACAACTAGGTGAAATAGAAATTGGTGGATGCGATTCCTTCCGCACATGGACGAATGCGCCAGCATCAAAATTGCGTGATGAGGTTGCTCCGCACGTGCTCTTCGCGTTGTATCAAGCGCTTGCATCGCCACGACTCGAGATCAAGCTTGCCGATGCCGAGGCGTTAGGCGATGGTGTGTGGCGTGTGCGGGTCGGTATTGCCAACACGGGCTGGCTAAGTACCGAGATCAGTGCGTGGGCACACAAGAATCACATTGTCTTGCCGATCACAGCAGAGATTGCGGGCGTAGACCTTGTCGACGGAGTGCCACGAGTGAAACTTGGGCAACTCGATGGTCGTGTCAAGTACCGCATCAGCGGTGATGGAAAATCGGACGGGACACCAGATCGCATTTTACATTCTTGGCTTGTTCGCGGTAACAAGGGAACAGATGTAACCCTCACCGTACGGCACCCACGCTGTGGCGAGACAAGTACGACACTGACTCTTAAATAATTTGTAGCAATGGTTCTTCTGGAACTGCAAACTTTTGATGTGAACGCAATGCTCGAATAGTTATATACAGCGATCCCGAAATCCCAATGATATTTGGTGATGCGACAAACCAGTCACCGATCAGTGCACCATAACTGAACCAAGCAATACAGCAAGCGAAGAGTAGCCCGTACGTAATCACCGATACCCCATAAAGATGTTCGGTGCGATATACGCGAATCACCTGCCAAATAATTGCCGGTGTACCAATCGCGACAGTGACAAAACCGAGCAAGGTAATAGAAATATATAGTGCAAAAAGCCCAAGCACCAAAGTTGCAAAGTGGGCAGCGACAAGTTTCCAAAATACAATTTTTCCGTGTCTAACGCAGACAAAAAGAATTAACAAAATTGCAATCACAATTTGGCCGTTGGCGATGGTAAGGCTTAGATTGCCGAAACTCAGGCCATAAATAGTCCAAAGTAGTGATCCACAAGAACCTTGCAGAAACGACGCCGGCACTATTCCCTCGGTGCTCCTTTTCGCGTACACACGCACAACCTGCGGCCAGATGAACGCAATCGACAACGATGATGCAATTAATCCGACGACGCTGGTTAAAGTCACTTCGTCACAATAGTTGGTTCAACTCGGTATATCTTGACAGTTGGTAGCGTTTGCGTCAATGAGCACGACGTCAAATGGTGTGAGTTGGGATGACCGATATGCGGGATCCGAATTTGCGTTCGGTACCAAGCCAAATGACTTCCTGCGCGAGTGCGTCGAATCAACGAATATCGCCAGCGAAGCGATTGACATCTTGTGTATTGGTGATGGCGAAGGCCGCAACGGTGTCTTTCTCGCCACAGCCGGTCATCGCGTGACAACTGTTGATCTATCACTAGTTGGCGTGCGAAAGGGCCGCGACTTAGCCAAACAACACGGTGTAACGGTAAACAGTCTCGTCGCAGACTTAGATAACTATGACTTAGAAAATACAAAATGGGATCTGGTCGTATCTATATTTTGCCACATGCCACCTACATTGCGAACAAAAGTACATCGCAATATTGTTTCCGCATTACGACCTGGCGGAAGTTTTCTGAGGGAGGCATACCGCCCAGCAAATGTTGGCCGTGGAGTCGGTGGACCACAGAACCCAGAACTTTGCGTGACCCTCGTCGAAATCGAAACGCAGTTCAGTGATTTTAGTTTTGTAATCGCCCGCGAGGTCGAACGCTATATCGCCGAAGGCAAGTTTCACAGTGGATTTAGCGCAACAACCCAAGTTTTGGTTCGAAAACCCCACTGAACTCAAAGAACCTAGTTGGCTAGCGTGGTGGCTAACAATGATCACGACTTATGGGTTCTCAATTGCCGCTAGTCGGTTGACCAAAGAAATGCGTCAGGCGACGATCGACGCAGTACTTCGTTGGCTAGATGATGTGCATCCACCCGATAAACGCAGTAACACAACTCCAATCAATATTCGATGTAGTAGTAATGACCCGATTTTTCGTGTGGATGTTCTCGAACAAGACGCACAACAAGCAGCGGCCCGTGGGACAACCGCAACGCTGATCGTTTCAAAACTCGAGTTGTACTTCGATCTTCGACGGACCTTACGGCCGACACAACCTGCTTTGTTGCCACGCCGCACTATCGATCGACCAGAGCCACGACTTAACGAACTCGTAGTCGAAATTACAAAGATCTTCAAAGTCCGCGACGCGGGAGAATTAATCAATCAAGAGATAACCATTGCGGGTGATCAACTTAGCGGACAGTCACTTGCCGCATTCGCCGAAGCACCAGGGCGACGACTACCGATCGTTGTTGAAGTAACAACTTCCAAGCCGTCGACCATCACATCAAGAACCACGGCACGACAATTAACCGGAATTGCACATTTGAGACACATAACGACGCGCGCTGCGGAAGAGGCGTTCAATTCGTGGTATGGCAGACCACTGATCAGCGCGAGTTGGATCACGGTATTCTGGCCGCGCGGCGCCGAACCAGAGAATTTTCATCAACACGATGATGAACAACTCGTCACGCAACTTATCGCTGCTTCGATTGGGTCTTTACCAACTCTTAAATTAACTCCACCGCCAAAGCCAAGGCAAGCATTAGCAGATACTCCAGCGACAAAACCATCCGGCCCTGTGCCTCCTGCCGCGCTAGAAACAAAACTACAGCACGATTTCGATGAATTAGAACGAGTCAACCAAGAACTTTTGGAGGAAAATGCGGGCCTACTCGAGAATGCGACGCGGACCGACATGCTCAGCGCCCAAAACGCCGAAGAGCGTGACAAAGCAATTGATGATTTCGTAACCTTGCTTCTTTCTTCTCGTGCCAACCAGACAATAGTAGAAAAAATGAAAGACCCAAAGTATTTAGCTAAAGTTTCTGATGCAGTCGAGATGGCAAAGAGTCAGCTTGATAATCTCATTTTCCACGAACGAGCGATGAGGTCATCCAACGAAGCGGAACTCTTAAACGGTAGAAGAGTTCTGCAAGACCTCTACACCCTTAACAATCTCGCCGAAGATTTGAAACGCGGCAAAATTAAACCTCATCAATTTCTCAATTCTTGTAGTGAAGGAATTGTAAACTTTGCGTCATCAATCAGCGAAACTGCGATACAGGAGTATCCCCAGGATTACACGATCGACTGGAAAGGAGAAAATGTAATGGCAAAGCCACATATTCGTTGCGGAGATGCGCGAATTCATTTTTATCACGACATGAAAACTAATGAAATTGTGATCGCTTATGTCGGCCGACACTTGCGCGACAAATCAACGAACTAAAAGTCGTCTATGGTAATGACATGACTAGTTCAAAAAATACTCCTGAGATTTCGCCCGTTTATCAACTTTCTGACGAATACATCGAGCGCCTCGCCGCAGTCGACCCAGGTTTGGCAACTGCGTTGGGAATCGCCGGCCACGATCACGAAATGACTGACTTCAGTCCGAATGGTCACGCCAAGCGCAACGAGGTTAACCGTTCGACACTCGCAACTCTAAACACGCTCGATGCATCAAGCGACCACGATCGTCTTGCTGCAGGCGTACTGCGTAACTCTCTCGACATGTCGACCCTTGAATATGATGCTGGCGAACATCTGCGTTCGATTCGAGTTATTGCCGGCGATGTAGATTCTGCGCGGTCAATTTTTGATCTCATGCCAACCACGACTGCTGAGCATTGGAAAACAATTGCCGAACGAATGTCGGGAGTCCCCGAAGCATTTGCGGGAATGCGCGAAAGTTGGAATCTTGGTATTCAACGCGGCGTTGTCGCACCTCGTCGCCAGGCACTCGTCGTAGCCGAACAACTTGAAACTTGGGCTGGTACACCAACGAATCCAGGGTTCTTCACACAATTTGCTGAGAGCGCGACGAGTGTGGCTGGCGCACCAATGACTTCGCTGCGTGATGCTGCTATCGCAGCATCAAAATCACTAGGCGAGACTTCACAATACTTGCGACAGACATACGCCTCCTCAGCGGACCCACGCAATGGTGTTGGCGATGAGCGTCACGCTCTTGCTCGTCGGCGTTTCATGGGAATGGACGTTGATGCGCGAGAGGCTTACGAATGGGGCTTTGCCGAAGTTCGCCGACTCGACACAGAACTAGAACGCACTGCAAAGGAAATTCGTCCAGATGCGACTCTCAACGAGGTTCGTCAGTTTTTAGACACAGATCCGCAGCACAGCATCGAAGGCGAAGAAAATTTGCGCGAGTGGTTACAAGAACTAATGGATGACGCGATGTCATTTCTGATTCGTGAAAATCATTTTGATATTCCAAAAGAAATCCATCGTGTCGAGGCAATGATTTCTCCGCCAGGTGGCGCCGCCGCAATGTATTACACCTCGCCAAGCGAAGATTTAAAACGACCTGGACGCACTTGGTATCCAGCAAACGGGCGCACGCGCTTTCCATTGTGGAGTGAGCCAACAACCGCCTATCACGAAGGTGTGCCGGGTCATCACCTGCAAATCGGAATGGCCACTGTTAACTCAGAAAAACTTTCGCGTTTTCAACGCAACGAATTTGTTAGCGGTCACGGAGAAGGTTGGGCGTTGTATGCCGAACGGCTGATGGACGAGTTGGGTTTTCTCGGCAAGCCCGAGTACAGACTTGGCTATCTATATGCGCAGGCATTTCGTGCGGCACGAATTGTTGTTGACATCGGCATGCACTGTGACTTCGCGATTCCGCGTGACTGGGGATGGCATTCTGGCGAATCATGGACTCCAGAATTGGCTCTTGAATTCCTTTCGGCACGTTCATCGAGTGATGATGCGTTCAATAAATCTGAGATTAATCGTTATCTCGGTTGGCCAGCACAAGCAATTTCATATAAATTGGGCGAACGAGTCTGGACGGGTTTGCGCGACGACGCAAAACGAAAGCACGGTACAAAGTTTGACCTGCGCGCCTGGCACGCGTATGCATTAGATCTTGGCAACCTCGGTTTAGATCTATTAAAAACCGAGCTCGCTAGGTTCTAATAGTCATGACCGTATCTAGTTTGACAATTCGTACGGTCATTGTCATCGCGTTAGCACTGATAGCCCTTTTCGTATTACGCCGACGACGTCAGAATCCTCCGATTCGACGGTTCGTCTTATCTCCAACAGATTCTCATAATGAATTTATTTCAACAACACCCGAAAAGCGCGCACGATCGGTTGGGTTTCTCGGCATCGCCATTCTTGCCGCTGGAATATCTCTCGCCTTCATGGCAACAGTCATCGTCACCTACTTAATAACTTTGGCGACAGGATCAATTACTGGCTAAGGCGGACCAGCGGAATACGACGAGAGGTCTTTGCCTGATACTCGGCATAACCTGGCCAAATTTCAACCATTGATCGCCAAACCTTGTCTCGATGCTCCCCATCTTCGTAAGTCGTGGCGGTCGCTGAAAAAATATTTCCTCCAACTTGAATCGTTACTGATCTTTCGGCCTCAAGATTCGTATACCAAAGTGGATGCGTGGGGTGTCCACCTTTTGATGCAACGATTACGTAATCGGCTCCATCTCGTCCATAAATAAGCGCCGAGCGTCTGAAAAGGCCTGACTTTCGTCCTTTAGTCGTGAGTAACAATGTTGGAACTCCGCGCCAAATGTGTCCATTTGCACCATTCGAATCAAGATATTCGCGAATGTGATCCGCAACCCACTGCACCGGACTATTTTCTACTTGAGATTCTGTCATCCCTCAAGACTAACAAAAGATGTTCTTTCAATCGTCTGTTTGAAAAACTTAAAATTACAGCCCATGTATAGTTTTCAAGATGATCGACGATGGCGTGACTTCACATCGAATTTTGTTGTTTTGTGAACTGAACGTGGTTGGAGGAGTGGACACCTTCATAACTACTCTTATCAATCACTGGCCTCATAGGAATGATCGCTTTACGGTGGTCTGTAACTGGGATCACCCGGGTCTTGAAAACCTGCGCTCTAGATTGGAATACCCGAACGAGATTTTTACTCATAATTTCAACTGGTACCACCGTTTCAGTAGACGACTGCTGGCTACCGTAAATGCTGGGCTAATGCGCAAAATCCTTGTAGCGTTTCTGGTGATACTCAGATATACAAACTTCTTCCTTTTAATTTTTCGAATAAAGAAGCTTTTTGTTCATCGTAATCACGACCGATTACTAGTCGTCAACGGAGGCTATCCAGGAGGCGACTCATGTCGAGCAGCATCAATAGCATGGAGACTCGCAGGAAAGTTAGAAAGCGGTATACATAACTTTCACAATTTTGCTTCACCACCGCCGCGCTTTACTGGATTCATCGAAAATCGCATAGACAGGTATGTCGAAAGGTCCAGCGCCCAACTGGTAACTGTTTCTCGTGCTTGTATGGAGTCACTCGACCTACGAAAGTCATTTGCAAAGTCATCTAAGCGGATGTTTATCCATAACGGCATCGCACGACCGAAGCCAGTTTCGAGTGAACAGACTGACAACTTTCGACTTTCAATTGGCGTTACTGACCATTGTGCGCTTTTGCTGATGTTGGCGTCTTATGAAGAGCGAAAGGGCCATCGTTTTATACTCGATGTATTTCAGTTCGTCTATAAAGATATCCCACTGTCGCATCTTGTAATGTGTGGATCCGGAAGTGAGCTCGAACGGAGTTGCGTCCAAGAACAAATAATTTCTATGAACCTGAGTTCTGCAGTTACTGTGCTTCCATTCCAAGACAACCCAAATATTTTGCTGGCCTCGGCTCAGATACTTGTGGTCCCTTCTCAGTTTGAAGAATCATTTGGTCTCGTGATTGCCGAGGCGATGGCGCATCGGGTCCCAGTTGTGGCTACAATGGTTGGAGGTATTCCAGAAGTTATTGAGGACGGGATCAGTGGCTATTTATGTGATCCATCAGATCCTCACGCAATGGCAACGCAAATCGTTAAGGTTCTGATGAACCCAGCATCCACCAAAAACCTGGTCGAGGCTGGATACGAGCGTTACCAGCAGAAATTCACGGCACAGAGAATGGCAGACGAATATGCCAACTTGCTTATTTCGTAGATTAATGAGGCTTATGGATGACAAGTTTACCGATGAGGTGTGGGGACAACAATACAATGACCTTGAAATCAAGTCAGACGTCCGCGTTCACATCAAAGTAGCAACGATTGTCGAACAACTCTTTTTAAACAAACCTGATGATGTGTCAGTCCTTGACATTGCAGCGGGACACGGCGCGCTGACCAAGAGAATACAAGATATTTTTCCAAGGTGGAATTTTCAAATAAATGATTTGGACCATACGAATCCGCTGAGTGGCGCTGTGACTTCAAAAATTGATCTCAACGGAAAATTTGGGGAAACTATGCCAGAATTCGATCTTGTTCTCTGCATCGAGGTCATCGAGCATCTGGAGAACCCTTGGAATCTGTTCCGGGAGTTGCGAAAAGTAGTCAGACCTGGTGGCACGCTAATTTTGTCCACTCCAAATAGTGATTCGATTTTGGATAGAATCGAATATCTAAAGTATGGACACGCGTTCTACTTCGGAGAGCGTGGATTCGTAAATTCTGGTGGTCACATCACACCAGTTCCTGATTGGTTAATGAGAAAAATAGCCACAGAATCAGGATTCGAGATCAAGGAACTCAACTTCGTGTCGACCAAACCATTCGTACGCAAATATATGCTTCCAGAACAATTCCTTCTAAAGATCTACCTTCGCCTTACACATAAAAATTATAACGACCGATCAATTAATATTTATGTCTTAAAATGAGTCTTCAATCCGATAATTTGTATTCTGCAAGGCTCTCACTTGCGAATCTATTGGGTCGCGTAATTCTTGTCGTCGTCACCATCAGTAACGGTCTATCGGTATTACTCACTCGTAATTCATCACTCGCGGGGTCAAGCAGCGGCATTGTAGGATATCCAACCTCGGAATTTCGTCCGTTTCTTTTTTGTAACTCGTGGCCGGAATGTTTTCGTTATGGTAGTGCGCTACTCGGACAAGTCCCCATTGTTATAGCTAGATCTATTTCTTCGTTATATGCGGCTTCTGACATTCTGCCAACAAAAGGAGGCTATAGATTTTCCAGCTCCGAACAAGACAACATTAGGTATATAGAAATCGTAATTAGTCTGCTTTACCGTTTCACTATGTTCGCGATAATCACAATTGTCATCTGGCAAATCTTTCGGTCGCTATCAGCAGTATTCGTAATAGTTAACGCGATATTCATCCACCTCAGCGGAGCCCTTCCGATACGCGTATTCCAGATTTTTGAGTATCTGTTTACTTCAAGTCTGAGTCAAACCACAGTTGAAACGATTCGCCAAACTGTTCAAGTACATTCACGGATGTACTTGATGATTTATGACTTCCCGGCTCTTGCATTCATCTTCGTCGTTGTCATTCTTTTGGAACGAAAATTTTTTGAACGTGCGTCGTTCGGTACCTTGTTTATCTTCGGCGCCATCGCAACATCAATTTTTGAGCACCTAGTTATCGTAACCGTCGTTGCTTACATCTCTTTCTATCACCGCCATAAATATCGCCAACTGAGAGGGCCGGTGACTGCTCTTTGCCTAGGCGCGATAAGTAGTTTAGGAGTTGCAGTAACTGTCGGAACAATTGCAAATGACGGAATTGGATCTAGTTTGGCTGGAACCTACGCCTCATTTGCACAAAGTAATTTGCAGCACCTAGATCAAATTATTGCAGGTTTTCTCATCGTACTTGTTCCAGCACTTTTTTACGGTTTTATTATCGGTGTTATTTTGCCACAGAAATATATTGCGAACATCACGATCAGCACATCTATAAAAAATAGCATTAGGTCTCTGATAATTGGTTTAGTCTTCACCTACAGTATCGGTCTTTTCTCCTCTGGCCTGTCAAGCGAACTTTCACGGCAGACACTCGGACTACAGGTACTTTTGATTCTCTACTCATTCGTTTTGATTGTCAAAAAACGACAAGGGCTAAGGGTAAGGATCAGTAACTAACTAAATTTCGTAGCGATAAACATTCGTCTCGCGTTGCACAAAACCCAGGCGCCGATAGAGACGATTGGCGGCTTCACGCGATGGGCGAGACGTTAGATCCACCGTTTGGGCACCGCGACGTTTTGCTTCTGCCAGCGCGGCAAGATTAAGTGCTTCGCCAACACCGCCACCTCGTGCAGCAGCATCGACTACGACGTCTTCAATCCACGCACGCATTGCAGTTGGAATTCGAAATAGCGCCAGCGTCAGTAATCCAACAATCTGGGTTTCGACTCGTGCGACAAATAGTACCGTAGACGCGCTGTTGATTATTTCCGCAAGTTCGCTAGCCGTCAAAGGTGTACTAGAAGACGAAAGTTGCGGGATCAATCGATGGCACGCAACAAGCAACTCTTCAGACGCCTGCGTTGCGATTCCCACATCCACAGCCGACGGCATGTCGTTTAGCGTACCTGTATTGCACTCGTTGACCGAGAAATTGGATAGCGTCTTTACAAATGTCCACGATTGATCATGTGCGTTGGTTGTCTAAGCCCTCACTCAAGAACCCAACCTTTGTCGCCGCGTTCACAGGATGGAATGATGCCGCCGATGCTGCATCAAATGCTGTGCGCAATCTCATCCAAGGTTGGGGCGCCACTCCGTTGGCCGAGATCGATCCCGAACCCTTTACCGACTACGGAACGATTCGCCCGCGTGTAAAACTCACGGATGGTGGCAAGCGCAGCATCGTCTGGCCAACCGTCGGGATGTGGCATATCAATGGTGCTGGTGGTGACATAGTTCTTGCGCTCGGACCTGAACCAAGTCTGAAGTGGCGACTATTCTCACGTCAAATTCTTTCGGTGGCAGAACATTTCGATGCATCGCTACTGCTTACCCTTGGCTCATTACTTGCCGATGTGCCGCATAGCCGACCAGTACAGATCATCGGTACGGCAACCGACACTGACCTGATTGAACGATTCACATTGCAACGATCGCGCTACGAAGGACCAACTGGAATCGTTGGCATACTGCACGACTCATGTGATGAGTCGTCGATTCCGTCGGCATCACTGTGGGCAGCAGTCCCCGCGTATGCTTCGCAAGTCCCATCGCCGAAAGCATCGTTGGCATTAATGCGCCGGGCGTGCGAGATCATCGGCACACCTGCACCATTAGCAACTGTGATGAACTTGATCGAACGGTACGAGGAACAAGTTAATTCGCTTGTAAACGAAGATGACGATTTAGTTGCGTATGTCGAGCGACTAGAAAATATGACCGACAACGGTGTGAGTATCGACGACGAAATTAACGACGACCAACTGCAGTTCGACTTTGCCGGTGACTCAGACGAGCCCGCCGATGCGAGCAACTTGATGGACGAAGTAGAACAATTTCTTCGTGATCAACACGGAAACTAAATACTTGAACTAATTGCGCGTTACGGTGCGTCGAGGATTTCAAGTCGAATACGCTTGTTGCCCTTGCCCTTGTTCTCCGTCTTTAGCACCTTGATCCGTCCAACCTCTGCCGTTGAGCGGACATGCGTGCCACCATCGGCTTGCTTATCGAGACCAACGATGTCGACGACACGAATCTCTTTTACGCTTTCGGGAATGAGAGAAACCTTGGTGCGAATCAGATCTTCGTCTTGTACTGCAGTATCTCGCGGGAGGAAACTCACAGCAATCGGATAGTCCGCTACGAGTGCATCGTTGACTAATCCCTCAACGGTTTGGGCGAAACCTTCTGGTAGTGGGTCGAATTCAAAATCCATTCGCGCGCTAAGTGGTTCCATATTGCCACCTGTAACGGGAACTCGCCATTGATTCCAAATCACTCCGCACAAAACATGTAGCGCCGTGTGCGTACGCATTAATGCATGTCGACGATCCCAATCGATACGCGCGTGAACAGAGTCGCCGGCAACTAGCAAATTTCCCGGCTCAAGTATGTGCCAAACAAGCAAACCCTCTTTACGCACATCAATTACACGCCGACCAGCAATCTCGCCTGAGTCGTGGGGTTGTCCACCGCCAGTTGGATACATCGCAGTGCGATCCAACACCACAGCGTTATCACGAACATCAATTACTTGCGCATCAAACTCAGCAAGATATGCATCGTTGAGATAAAGCAGTTCTGTTTGCATAACTGCGAAATCTCAAATCACGCGATTAGTAGTCGTCCATGCCTCCGCCTGGCATTG
>JABMNW010000180.1 GCA_013204455.1 Acidimicrobiaceae bacterium | reverse complement strand
GGACCAGATGGATATGGATCTACGGGGATACCGCGACCATTGTCGTGGACTGAACACGAACCGTCTTCCTGCAATGTAATCGTGATTCGGGTGCAATAACCAGCCATTGCTTCGTCAACAGCGTTGTCAACGACTTCCCAAACCAGGTGATGTAGGCCGTTTAAGCCAGTCGACCCGATGTACATTCCTGGGCGTTTACGAACTGGATCTAAACCTTCAAGAACTTGGATATCTTTGGCGGCATAAGAGGCCGAACCGTTCTTGGCGGGATTTTTAGACGTGTTTTTCGACGCGTTTTTGGCCGGATTTTTCGACGCGTTTTTGGTTGTAGTTACTGCCATTTTGATGGTTGCCTTTTGCAGTTGATTTTGGGACTTTTTTGACTAAACACGGCACATTTATTCTACTCTCTAGGTGTTCGCCCGACCCGATTTAACCCACACATCTATCCCACTAATTGTCGTCCCAGTGACGTGACTCAGGCTTGTGCAAATGTCACGCTCGAGAAACTTCATGTGTGTCGCCCATGCGGGGTCGTCAACTTCGATAAGCAGTCGCCCACGGTCAAGTTTGACTGGTGAAGCATGTTGCGCGACCTGCTCACCGACTAGTTCTTTCCATAATCCGAAGACTCCAGAGACCGTATCAATATTTGGCGACCCAAGTCTGTGCAATAGGCGATTGATTCCTTCGCTTAGCGGAGTCAGATGATCATTAATACCGTGATCAATCTCATTATTATCATCTGAATCCTGCGAATTTCTCATGTGAGAGATTCGAGAATAGTGCCACCTTGAATACGCACTCGTTTGGTGATGTGTGCATCAAGTGGTAATTCGGAGGCAGTAGTGATTAATACTTGCCCAACCGGGAAATGGTTCAAAAGTGCTCTAGCGCGGTCTGGATCAAGTTCGGAAAGCACATCATCCAGCACAAGTATTGGAATCTCACCAACACTTTGACTGATAAAACGATGCAGTGCCAGACGCAGGGCTAACGCCAAGGTACGTTGTTCGCCTTGCGAGGCGTGAGTTCTTGCGGGAAGACCATTAATGCTTAGTTCAATATCGTCGCGATGTGGTCCAATAGTTGTGACTAAGCGGCGAAGATCTTCGTTGCGCGATTGTTGTAACGCTTTCTCCAAACCAATCTCTAGCCACTCTGGTGTATAACCAACGATGACATTGCTCGGTCGTTGCGCGAGTTCTTCATACGCGTGGGTAATAAATGGTGTGAGTTGTGTGACTAGATTTTTTCTGGCGTCACCAAGTTGAGTCCCCATTGTTACTAACTTTTCGTCCCATAGATCCAACATTGAAGTAACTGCGTTATTGACTCGCCCACCAGATTGCTTGAGCACGGCGTTACGTTGTCGCACGACGCGATCTACCTCGAGTCGTAACGCATCGTATTTAATTGCAAATGCAACAAGCGAATCGTCCATAAAATCGCGGCGAAAATGTGGACCACCTTTGACTAACTCCAGATCATCCGGGGAAAACACTGTTGTCCGAACCATTCCCAACAGATCGCGCGCTTTCGGCAGTTTGGTGCGGTTGACAAGCACCTGATTACGCCCCTGTGTTGTGAGTTTGGCTTCGATCAACACCTCGCGGCCATCGTCGTGGCGTACACGTGCGCGCACGAATGCTGTGTGTGTGCCGACGCGAATCATTGCTTCGGTTGGCACGCCACGGAAACTTTTCATTGTCGAAAGATACGCCAGCGCTTCGGTAAGATTTGTTTTACCTTGGCCGTTGGCGCCAACGATCGCACTCACACCAATATCAAAATCGGCTATGGCGTGCGTGTAGTTACGAAAATCGCTGAGTTCAATGTGTTGTAGAATCACGTCGGTGCGACGCTACGCAAGATCTGTCGTAAAGTCGAATTAATTCGTAAGCCGTTGTGGCATTACGAGGTACAGGTAATCCTTATCGCCAACTCCGCGCAGCACTGCGGGCTTGACTGGGTCTGTTGTTTCGATGGTTATCTCGTCACCTTTAATCGCATCGATACCATCCATTAAATATTGCGAATTAAAGCCAACAGTGATCTCACTGCCGTCTAGTTTTCCATCAAGTTCTTCGACTACTTGTCCGAGATCTTGTGTAATCACCGAAAGCCGAATTGATGTTGCCAACATCTCGAGGCGAACCGGTGTTGTCTCACGCGCCAAAATTCGCGAGCGACGCACTGCTTCGAGTAGTGGTTCGCGAGCAGTCGTTACTTTGTTTGGATAATGCGCAGAAATTAGTTGCTTGTATTTTGGAAACTCGACGTTCAACAATGTTGTTGTCAGTGTGGATCCACCGACTTCGAAAGTTGCGCGGTTCTCACCTAGAGACATCGTCAATGTCTCGACCCCACCAATTAGTCGCTCTAGTTCGCTAAGAGCTCGACCGGGCACGACTATTTCGGCACCGTGGCCGAGCATTGTTGCGCCTGGTAGTTCGCGCACAGCCAAACGGTATGAGTCGGTTGCGACTAAACAAACAGAATCTGGTTCGGCAACCATCAGTACACCGGTTAAAGCCAACCGCTGCATGTCGTTGGATGATGCCCGCACAACTTGGCCCAATGCTTCACCAAAAAGTTTTGCGCTGATCGTGACAGGCTGGGTTCCAGCAGTAACAATGTTAGGAAAGTCTGTAGCAACAAACGTTGGAACTGTGAATTTCGATTTTCCGGCCGAAACGACAATTTCCTCGCCTTGCGAATCGATAGTGACTTTTTCTTCCGGCATTGAACGCACAATGTCGCTGATCAGTTTGGCGTTAACAACCCCTACACCATCTTGTATTCCACCAACAGCAAGTGTAAATCTCACGCTTAGGTCATTGTCGGTGCAAGTTAGAACAAGTGTGTCCCCTTTAACCGCCATATGCACGCCAGAAAGAGCGGGCATTGCGTTATTACGATTTGATGCAACCCGTGCGGCTGCGCCAAGAGCATCTGTGAGCAGTTCACGCTCGACTCTGAATTTCATTTTGTTACCTCTCCCGGATTTGGGTGCTACTAACTTATTAAATGTGCAAATCTGTATATATAACTAATAACAGTAATAAGTGCTGTGG
>JABMNW010000179.1 GCA_013204455.1 Acidimicrobiaceae bacterium | reverse complement strand
GTCATGTGTTGGTCCAAGACCACCACAAATAATTACTGCGTCCGTTTCGGCAAGTGTTGAGCGCAGTGTTGAAACGATTCGGCCAAGATTGTCACCAACTTTTATTTGAAATAGCGAATCAATCCCAGCAGCAGCGAGTTGTTCACCGAGCCAGGCCGAATTCGTATCGACTATCTGACCGAGCAAAAGTTCCGTGCCAATTGCGACAACACTGCAACGCATCAGTTTGCTGTTCGTCCCAGATTAAATCGTGGTCGAAACGCGCGAACAGCATATTGAACCCCACTGATAATTGTCAGCCCAACTGCCAACCAGAGCAGCGTCAGCCACGTATACGTCATATTTTTTGCGGTGAGCGGGGCAAGTGCGAACCCCACAGCCAACTGCTGACTGAGAGTTTTTATTTTGGCGATTCGGCTTGCAGGCACCGTCACTCCTTTGGCACCAACCACGACTCGATAAATACTGACGATTACCTCACGAATCGCGATGATCAGTACCGGCAGTATGTCGAACATTCCGCGGCTGACAAGTGTGAACATTGCGCCAAGTACGAGCACTTTGTCGGCGAGTGGGTCCAAAAATGCTCCACTTCGTGTCGTACCCTGTCGTCGCGCGAGGTAACCGTCGAGCACATCGCTAACGCATAGTGCAAACCACAACGACAATGCCAACCAAGAACCAGCATTGCCAATCGGTATGACTGTGAACAGCAGTGGCGAAACCAAAATCCGCGAAACTGTGACGGCGTTGGCCCAAGTAGCAAGTGCGCTTGGATCAACGGGCACTATCAACCTGCGCTTCGACATCTACTAATGCGCCCACTGCCACGAGATCTGGTCCAAGTGCGTTCGCAATTTCAACATCGACGAAACTTCCCACCGTGATAGTTTCGCTTACATGAATTACGCCGTCAATTTCCGGGGCTTCGCGATGACTTCGAGCAACTCCAGGTGAATCCACAAGCACGGACAGCGTTTCACCAATTAAGGCATCACGCCGACGCGCTGTAATTGCGTCCTGCATCTCGCGCAATTCGCCAAGTCGTTCGTGCATCAATGTGGCTGGTACGCGATCAGGCAAGCCAAGCGCATGAGTTCCCTCTTCTGGACTGAATGCAAAGAAGCCACACCAATCGAGTTGCGCGGCTTCGACAAAGCGCAACAACTGATCATGATCTTCTTCGGTTTCGCCCGGATATCCGACAATAAAGTTGCTGCGCATTGCGGCTTGCGGTTCACGCTTGCGAATATCCTCGATACGAGTCAAGAAGCGCGTCCCATCGCCCCAGCGTCGCATCCGTCGCAAATGCCTTTTTGAAACATGTTGCAACGAGAGATCAAAATAGGGCACGCCGGTCGCACAGATCGCATCAATCAGCGCATCGCTTAAGTCACTGGGATACAAATACAACAATCGTGTTCGCTCAACCTTGCTCGCAACGCGATTGACCAGATTGACAATCGACCCGGCGCCGAGTTCATCTGGTCTGTCTTTGCCATAACTTGCAAGATCTTGTGCCACGAGAACAATCTCTTTGGCCTGCAGTTGATCCACCTCGTCAAGAATCGACTGGACATCTCGACTGCGTTGCGGACCGCGAAAAGACGGAATTGCACAGAACCCACAATTACGATCGCAACCTTCAGCAATTTTGATGTACGCCCATGGTGCGCGCGATTTGGGTCGCGGCAAATTAAGTAAATCGAAAGACGGAACTTTCTCACTCGTGATCGCCAGCGATTTTCTAGAAGATTTACCAGATGGTCTAATAGCCGATTCACTAGATGGTTTAATAGTTATATTAACCGGCACACCGAATCCCGCAATGTGATCGGCCTCAGGCAAAGATTCGGCTAGTTCAGATCCGTAACGTTCGGCCATGCATCCAGTCACGACAACTCGAGCACCAAACTTGCGCTGCGCGGAAAGTTCTAGAACTGTGTCAATCGATTCGCGCCTGGCATCTTCAATAAATGCACAGGTATTGACAACCACAAGGTCAGCCAAACTCACAACATCGGTTTGCACCAGACCATCCAGCAACAATGTGCCGATGATTTTGTCAGAGTCAACGTCATTTTTAGGACAGCCAAGCGACTCAAGGTAAAAACTCTGTGTCACGACGATTTAGCCTATCTATATAATTTTATCAACTCGCCTTTTGGATTAACTCCAACTCTTGCACTGTCATTAAAACCTCGCGTGGCTTTGAGCCTTCACTTGCCCCGACTACACCTCGTTGCTCAAGCATGTCCATTAGTCGGCCTGCACGGGCGAATCCGACTTTAAGTTTGCGTTGCAACATCGAGGTACTCCCCTGTTGTGTACGCACGACTAGATCCATCGCTTGGCGCATCAATTCGTCGTCATCTTGATCGCCACTACTGCTACCAAACAAAGATCCGCCATGAAGTCCACTTGCCTCGCCCTCAATGCCCGAAACATATACAACTTCTGGAGCCTGCCGTCGCCAATGGCCCACGACTTTTCGCACTTCTGATTCGCTTACCCAGGCCGATTGCAATCGTTGTGCAACGGATGTATTGCCAGGCAACATCAACATGTCTCCCATACCAACAAGTTTTTCTGCGCCCGGTTGATCCAAGATCACTCGGCTATCGACCAAACTTGACACCGCAAACGCCATTCGCGCAGGAATATTGGCCTTGATCACGCCAGTAATAACATTCACGCTAGGTCGTTGTGTCGCAACGATTAGATGAATACCAACTGCACGCGCTTTTTGTGCAATTCGAGTGATGCAGTCTTCTACATCGCGCGCCGCAACCATCATCAAGTCATTCAATTCGTCAACGACAATCAGAATGTAAGGAATGCGGTGGAACTGTTTGTCGGGAGCCTGACCTGCTTCCGTCATCATCTCGCCGCGGTCGTATGCCGCGTTGTAACCCGACACATCGCGAAAACCTGCCTCGACAAGTAAGTCGTACCGACGCTCCATTTCCTTGACCGCCCAACCAAGTGCATTGGCTGCTTTCTTCGGATTAGTAACTGGTGCAGTAAGCAAATGTGGCAAGCGAGAATATTGTGCCATCTCAACTTGTTTTGGATCCACGAGAATTAGTTTCACCTGATCTGGTGTCGAGCGCATCAACACCGATGTGATGATGCAGTTGATCACACTCGACTTACCTGCACCAGTTGCGCCAGCAATCAACAAGTGCGGTGTTGTTGAGATATTCAAAAACACTGGTCGACCGGCAATGTCTTTTCCAACAGCGACATCAAGTGGATGTGTTGCCGAGCGCGCCTCTTGAGAAACAAGCAAGTCGCCAATCGACACAAGTTCACGTGATTCGTTCGGCACTTCGATACCAATCGCCGACCTGCCAGGAATTGGCGCAAGAATTCGCACATCCGTAGCCGCCATTGTGTATGCAATATCGCGCGATAGCGAAGTTACGTTGGCAACCTTTACACCGTCACCAAGCGATAACTCATAACGCGTGACTGTTGGCCCGCGTGTGTAACCGACAAGTTCGGTGTCTACACCATGGGAAGCGAGGGCAGCAACTAATTGATCGCCACGTTCGCGAACCGCTTCGTCATTCGCTTTTTTATTACTAGTGAGTAAAAGTATCTCCATATCCGGTAGCGACCATTCGCTTGGTTGCCCGGAAGGACCTAGTGGGATTTGCTGTGGTTGACCATTAACTGGCGCAAGTTTTTGTGGCGTGCGCTCACGACGTTTGCGCTCACGCTTAGGACCTTGTGGCGCTGACTCTTGCTCATCGAGTACATCAAGATCGACTTGCCCGTCTTGTGAATAATCGTAGAATTGCGCCGGTTGATTAATTATTGACCCTGAACTATTCTCGTTCAACGACCGATCGTCCAATTTCTGGTCGTTCAACTTCCGCTCATCTAACGCGTTGGATAAATTTTCGGAAACGGACGAAAGTCCGGAGGTTAAACGCTTAAAGATTTTTCGGATCGCTGAAATTAATTCCGGCGCCGATTTACCTGAGACAAGCATAATTGAGCCCGTGAATAGTGCAACCAGTACAACTGTCGCACCAATTCCGGACAACAAATTTTTTAACGGTTCACCGACGATGTAACCAAACCATCCACCAGTACGCACTCGATTCCCCCAAAAAATATGAGTGAGACCTAACGCAACTCCAGTGAGTGCTGTCCAGCCAATTAATGTACGCGCCCGATTAACCCAATCTTTGCGACGCGCAAGAGCAATACCTAGACCAATACAAAGTATTGGTAGGAAAAATCGACCGACGCCGATTAGTGATGAGGATGTGCTATTCAGGGCTCGACCCAATGGACCGGCCAGACGCAGGTAAACCGAGAGCACTAATAGAACGCCAATTGCTACGAGTCCTAATCCGCTAAATTCGTGAGCCCGCCCCTCGAACAAGCCACCAAATAAGGGCCCATGTTTCGAGACGACTCTGTAGTGCGCCGACTCATCGACCTGATCATGTTGGCGTGCCGTACGCGACCGCGCACCTGGCTTTAGGCGCGCAGACATAGATTTCGGCACTTTTGCCATGAATAAACAGTACCAATCCGATGTAGCTAGATCGGTGATCTCGGCTAGAGCTTATTTATGTCTATTTATGTCTCAATTAGATTTCCATAACTACTGGCACGATCATCGGACGGCGCTTTGTGCGATCCGAGACGAACTTGCCAGTCGCACGACGCACTTCGCGTTCAAGTACATCCACACTGCGTGTGCCAGATTTAAGCGCTCGCTCCACCGCTGTTGCAACAGTCGCACGTGCTTCGTCAAGCAAGTCTTCTGCTTCGGGCGCATAGACCCAACCACGCGTGATGATTTCTGGACCAAGTAAAACTTTGCCCGCACCCACATCCACCGTCACGATGACTACGACAACACCTTCTTCGGCGAGCACTCGCCTATCGCGCAAGACTCCGTGCGATACATCACCAACTATGCCGTCCACATACAGCATGTTCGCGGGAATCCTGCTGACTCGTTCGACGCCGTCATCGGTGATTTCGATTACGTCGCCGTCTTCACACAACACGACATGCGACTGGGGCACTCCCATAATTTGTGCCAACTGTGTGTTGGCCACCATATGTCGATACTCACCATGAATCGGCACAAACCATTCTGGCTCGGTGATCGATAAATACATTTTTAGATCTTCCGCTTGGGCGTGTCCAGTGGCATGAACATCAGCAATACCAGAGTGCACAACCTGCGCTCCTGCGCGAAGCAGTCCATCAATAACTCGATTGACATTGGCTTCGTTTCCGGGGATCGCATGACTCGAGAGAATCACCGTGTCACATTCCGAAACCTTTACATACTTGCTGTCACCGCTGGCGAGTAACGAAAGTGCCGATAGCGGTTCGCCTTGCGAGCCAGTCGAGATGATGCAAATCTCTTCTGGTTGATAGTCGTCGATATCGTCGGCACTTATAAAGTGACTCTCAGCCAACTTGATAATCCCTAGTCGGCGCGCAAGTCGAACATTGTTAACCATCGATCGACCAAGTGGTGCCACGACGCGTCCCGCTTCTATTGCGGCTTCGGCTATTTGTTGCACACGATGAATGTGGCTGGCAAAACTCGCAGTGATAATTCGCTGATGTTTGTGCTCGTTAAATAATTG
This sequence comes from Acidimicrobiaceae bacterium, assembly GCA_013204455.1. Lineage (GTDB taxonomy): Bacteria > Actinomycetota > Acidimicrobiia > Acidimicrobiales > Ilumatobacteraceae > BACL27. The sequence continues at coordinate 3,673 of JABMNW010000179.1, read as the reverse complement.
CCGCAACACAGCACCCACCGAGCGTTCCGATGGCGCATGTCCGCGCTCTTGGGCGTTGGTCGAGTCCAACATCAATAACCGAATTCCTTCGCCACTGGCGAGAGCACCGAGGCGAGCCAAATCGGTGCGACGATCGTCAACTGGTGTTAAATCCAACTTAAAGTCACCGCTATGCAGAATTACGCCTTGCGGCGTGTGCACCGCTATCGCATGTGCCGATGGCACCGAATGCGTAACTGGTATGAACTCAACATCAAACGGTCCAATTTTGCGACGCTCGTTATCTCTTACTTCTATGAATTCTGTCTTATTAAGGAGTCCCGCTTCTTCGATGCGATGACGCGCCAAACCAAGTGTTACATCTGACCCATATATAGGAAACGAACACTGGCGCAATAAATACTGCAAGCCGCCAACATGGTCCTCGTGTCCGTGTGTCGCAACGCAAGCTTCGATGCGATCGGCATTCTCAATCAGCCAAGTGAAGTCAGGTAGGACCAAATCGATGCCGTGCATATCTGCATCAGGAAACATCAACCCGCAATCAATGATTAGTAGCCGACCATCTTGATCAATCGCCATGCAGTTGCGACCGATTTCTCCAAGTCCGCCAAGAAAGGCGATCCGAACCGGTTTAGCCATTAGCCATTTGCGGCTGTGCGCGCTGCTTGAAGATTGCTATATACGCGTGCTGCACGCTCTGCAAGACCACTTGGTGGTGGTCCCATCGGTAGTCGTGCTTGTCCAACGGCCAATCCGAGATGATTCATCATCACTTTGGTTGGCAGAGGATTTGGATTTTCATCGCCTGTTTCGAATGCGAAGCTCTCTAGCATCCGCGCATTGACCGCACGCGCACCAGCCACATCTCCGGAATTCCACTTGGCAAACATTTCTTGATGATCTGAACCTGTCCAGTGCGTTGCCACACCGATTACGGAAACGGCACCGATCGCCATGAGTGGCAAGGTCATACCATCATCGCCACTTAACAACTCGAAACTTGTTGGTACCTGTGTCATCAAAGAAGCAGTTTCCGCGGGATTCCCACTCGCATCTTTGAGACCTGCAATGTTTGAAACTTCTTGCGCTAATGCAACAAGGGTTGCAGTTGCAATCTTGCGACCGGTGCGTACGGGAATGTCGTAAATAATCACTGGCAGTTTTGTTGCACCAGCAATCGCCCGCATGTGGGCCGAGATACCGGACTGTGATGGCCTGTTGTAATACGGCCCAACTGCGAGAATTCCGGCGATACCCAACTTGGACGCCTGCGTAGTTAGATGTACCGAGTGCGCGGTGTCATTGGTACCAGTGCCGGCGATGACAGGAATCGTCACGGCCTCAACAGTTGCAGCGAACAATGCAAGTTTTTCATCATCAGTGAGTGTGGACGTTTCGCCCGTTGTACCGCCAACGACTAGTCCGTCGTTGCCATTTTCTTGCAACCACTTTGCAAGACGACGAACGCCGTCTAAATCAAGTGCCCCGTGCTCATCGAACGGTGTGACCATTGCAGTGATGACCTGACCAAATCTTGGCATGGGTCGATATTAGTCATTATGCAGGAACAGATACCTCTCCATTGATTGCAAATTTGAGGTAATCGTCTCCTGTGTTGTCCCAATCTTCAAACTGAATCACGCCCATCTCCTCGTAGCGATGGCGCAACCACTTGTCATTGCGGTCGAGCAAACCGAGTTTCTTACAATTCGGCACGATCTTTGAGAACAGCATCTGCTGGAACATTTTGCGCTGCGGATCGTTTAAAATTAGCGGAATCACCGACTTTGGATCAACACCCATGTACGACCAGACCTCTTGCTGGAGGAATCGATCTCGCATCCGGATGCTGGCCTCGTACGAGAACTCTTGGCGCTCCATCATTTCTGCGTCGGACATCCCGTCATAAACCTCTTTAAGGCTCAGCACACCAAATGCGACATGGCGCGCTTCGTCACTCATCACGTAACGCAGTAATTTCTTGAGCAGTGGCTCACTCGTTAATTGATGCAAAAAACCGAACGCGGCCAGAGCCAAGCCCTCAACCATAATCTGCATACCTAAATAGGTGAAATCCCATCGCGAATCTTTTATGATGTCGTCGAGCAAAAGGCCAAGATGTGCATTCACCTGGTAGCCACCCTCAAGTTTTTCGTCAAGATAGCGCGCAAATACCTCAACATGGCGCGCTTCGTCAACGACTTGCGTACTGGCATACAACTTGGCGTCATACCATGGCACTGTCTCGACGATCTTCGCCGTACAAATTAGAGCACCCTGCTCGCCATGGAGAAACTGCGAGAGCATCCATTTGCGACTTTGGATCCCGAACTCCAACCATTCTTTGTCGCCCCAGGTGGCAAGTTTTGTGTCGGCGTACCACGCAGGATCGATACCATTGCCGATTGCAGCCTGGTCGGCAGCGATTGTCTTTTCGATGTCGACTTCAGTTTCCCATGGAAGGTCGGTCGTCGCATTCCACTGACCAGTCTTGGCCTTTTCGTACAACTTGCGCAATGGCGGACGAGTAAGCGTGTAGTCCCAGGTGAAGATCGTGTCGGCGTTGTTCTTAACGACATGCTCGACCTCGTTGGGGTCAGTTATTGGAACCCTGAGAATTTCCTCAACGTTGTTGATTTCTTCACGACCGATGATCGCTTGGTTCTCGCTAGTTGTGATTGACATAGAGTGTTCCCCATTCTATTTAGTTTGTTTTTTCTGGTTTGTTTTCGCTGATCTATTTGGTGAATTCGTGAATGTTTAAATTTGATCGCAGAAATTTCGCGACACTGTCTTGGTTCGCAAAATCAAATCGCTCAGATGGCGCAAGGAAGTACGAAATCACGAGTCGAACCAGCACCTCAACAAGTTCATCGGCTTCGCTTCTCGGAATAAAATCAGCAATCAGCGGCGCAAGATACGCAGATGCAACGCGTACGATCCGCGGCATCCCGCCGACGGTGAACCGGGTGAGCGTCGTACCTGGTTCTGTCGCAAGCATCAGCGCGAGATGCTCGTCGTTGCGCAACTCAGTTGTTGCCACCACGACGCATCGCACGAGAAGATCTTCAAGTGATGTGGCGCCTTGCGTACGCGCGAGCATTGTTGCAAAGAATTCGTCCAACGAGCGCACATGGAGTGCTTCGAGCAGAACTTCCTTGCCACCAGGAAATATTCGGTAAATTGTTGCGCGCGAAATATTCACCATTTCGCAGACATCGTTTACCGTGAAACGCGAAACACCCCAGCGCTCAATGGATGTCTTGGTTGCATCCAAGATTCTTGATTCCATCTCGCTCACCTGGTGAACCCCGGCGAGCAACGGCTGCGAAGTCATAGTGAGACATTAAGACTTATTTGTCTCTTTGTCAAGTCAGCGATACAAGTGAGATATACAAGTGAAATATAAAGCTCTAGTACCATAAGGAAACTGGACATTAACAACCGGTTCGCCCAATTCTTCAGGAAGGAAGAACCTTATGCATAGCTCACCCATAACAGCAAAATTTAAACGACCAAAATTTAATCGACTAGCTATTGCACTCGTCAGCGTCACAGCACTCGGACTTTCGGCGTGCGCTAACAACGACTCAGGTTCTGTGTCTGGCAGTGGAACTGGCAATAAGTGTGTCGCCGGCAAGACAGTTGACACCGCTGGTAAACTTACTAT
>JABMNW010000178.1 GCA_013204455.1 Acidimicrobiaceae bacterium | reverse complement strand
TGTCCAGTCATACGGTGCGAGTTTTTCGGCACTTACAAGATGTTCACGGGCGCCAACTTCGTCACCGCGATCGCGTAACGCAATTGCAATTCGCCGATGTAGCCGTGCATTTTGGGCATCCTGTGTTGGTGTCTCCTGATAAGAGCGCACCTGAGTGTCATCAAGATCGAGTTCGTCGTTGCGTACCCAACGGCGAAGCAACTCTAGATGCACAGCCGAATCAACATGACTGAACGAGCGAAATAAATCGCTGGCAAAAGTACTGTCGGCAGGACGAACGATTTTATTATTCTCGTCAATCCACAATGCGGCGGGCACATTTACAATGCCATATAAATCGGCAACAATATGAAACCGATCCACGAGCACAGGTATAGTCAGTGGTTCTTTGGTCGCCCACTCGCGCACTGCAACTTCGTCAGCGTCGAGTGCAACCGCGACTATTACGAAACCAGTATCTTCTAGTTCGTTAGCGAGTTGCTGCCAGACCGGCAGCTCATAACGACAGCCTCACCAAGAGGACCATGCGAGCAACAGTCGTTTGCGACGGTTGTAATCATAAAAAGAAACCAACTTGCCGTTTATATCGGGCAAAGTAAAATTCGGAGCCTCAAGAGTCGCCATCGACTGCGCGCGACTGGTGGCTTGATCGCCGAGTGCGACAATTTTTCGGTCTGAGTCAATCAGAATATTTCGATTAGTGATGCGCGCAAACTCTGCGATATTAATGCTCTCACCGTCGCTGAGCACCTGCGGATTACGCACCGGAACGCAAAGATCACCTTTGCATAAACCCGCGGACTTAAGCTCCCAGCCAGTCAAACCGCCAAACGCCGCGGCATCAACACCAAACTCACCAAAATTTGAGGAGTTAATAACCTGTACTTCACCAGCATCACCCAAAATAAGAGCAGTTGTCATTCGCCCAACGCTAGTACTTACTTGTAAGCGGCACCATAACTGGCGAGTCATCTAACACGGTGTAAAACTCCCATGACAATTCTCCACCATGAATCCAGACCTTGTCCTGGAGGGCGTAACAGCACTCGGTTTTCGGTTGCAATGTTGTCGGCAGGCCAGAAGCATCAGCATGCTCTGCAGCCTGCACAACTTGATTCGTGGATTCCATCTCAACACCAACATGGTTTAACGAACCTGGCGCACCCGAGCCAGCTATCAATACCAGTTTTAGCGGCGGGTTCTCGATAATGAAATTGGCATATCCGTCGCGAACTTTGTTTGGCTCAACCCCGAACAGAATCCTCTAACGCTCAATCTCTGCGGCCAAATCTCCAACATTCAGTGCCAGTTGTACTCGCGACATAAGTTACCTCTCGTAGATTTAGGAGATATTGTGATACCTCTTATATTGACAGTCATCAATCTAACTGATATATTGATAACTGTCAATATGATAAAAATCAATGTTTCCCGAGAAGTAGCAACAAATTGTTGCACTCCACTCGCATCCGAAACTGTCAATACGCGTCAAGCCAGAGAACTCGCGTCGACATTCGCTGCGCTAGCCGACCCGACCCGATTGAGGTTGTTATCCCTTATCGCCACCGCTAAAGGTGAGGTTTGCGCCTGCGAATTTGTTACGACGTTGCGAAAATCACAGCCCACTATTAGTCACCATCTAAAGGTTCTACGAGATGCGGGGCTGATCACTTCAAAACGTCGCGGTAAATGGCAATGGTACTCGGTGGTACCAGAGCGACTAAAACAACTGCGCCGCACACTCAGTTAAGAAAGTCATCAGTTTGGACCCACAATCAACACTCAATTCAAAATAGATTTAGTCACCCAACGACCAACATGGAATCGACATGGTGAATTGTTTTGAAGGCATCGTCTCTAGGACAACGATGTGATTTTTATCGTACCCTAAACAGGTTTTCTGAGCTTCAGCAATGGATTCGAGCCAAAACTCGTGACGCAGAGTCATATAATTCTCATCTAGCGGATAGAAAGCGTCACGCTCACCTAATCTAATTGTTTGAGCTGCCCCCAGCAAAAACAAGACACAGAGAAAAGCGGCCGAAAACTTTTGGCCTCGACCGCTAAGTGCCCCGCGGTGAGCAAATAGGAAGAGGCAACCCAACCAGAAAAACATACTGGGGATAACAAGATAATGCTGATAGCGCTTACTGCTTAAAAGAAACTCTGCGGTCAACAATAAAATCCCACACAAAAACAACTTCGTGGCAATTTTAGACTGAACATGACTATCACTGTTCTTAGTGTTCTTGATTAATACGAAAACAATCAATATTACGAGACAAATGGAGAGCGTAACTGCTATCCAATCGTTTGAAAATGATGATTCACTTAACGACTTTCCACGAATTGGAGGTGGCATTAATGAATACATCATCCAGCGCAATGCATAACCAAACTCTCTTCCGGATGGCGTATCTAACCCTTCTAGTGAATTGGAAACTTGATAGGCGGACTGAATAATCGTTCCTACAGATACCCCGAGATAAAATCGTTTCTCCCCATTCACAAAACGCCAATCAGATGTCGCCAAATTCAACAAGAGTGGCAGATACAACGAAAACGCAAATGGGTGACTTATCGCTAGGAGGAATCCAAATACTGCGAGAAGATTTTGTTGAGAAATTCGCATTGGAAATGCGCGCAGTAATGAACTAACCAATGCAGCAGTGAGAATGAAAGTATGAATCGTGGAAATCTGACCAATTAAAATTGTATTCACAGGTGGAAGCAAAACAAAAATCATTCCGGCAAAGACGCCAAATAGGCGGCCAGCTCTCTTACGAACAGAAATTTCAATTGCGAGTGCAAGAGCAGCCGTTCCAGCAATCATTACCACGAACATAATTCCAGAAGATCCAATAATCGATCCGCGTGAAATGGCGTAGGAAATTATTCTCTGGATAAATAATGAATCACCTAAGAAAGGTTTTAAAATACTCTTCCAGCCATCTCGATAAGCCGCCTCGAAGAAGGTCGCATCATCGCCGTTCAAGAATAAATGATTACCCCAACCTCGAGCCGATAGAAATAACGCATACACTAAAAAACTAAGGCAAGAACGAACTTTACTTAGTTGAACAAACGAATGACGATTTAATTCCATTGTTGCTAATCTAATACGTTTATGTGCTTTCTGACTTTTGCCCGAGAAGAAAGTGTTGACCACCCAGTGGCAGCCAACGTATGAATCGGTCAAGAAACCTAAACAACTTCAAGGCTGGAGGAAAGAACAAACAGTAACCTGATCGAAAATCAAACGATTCTTGTGGCGTAGCGAACAACTGATGAAGCTGGCGCTTGGACACAAGCATCACCCCCTTGTCGAACTCACACTTCGATACGATTCGCCGAGTAATCGGATTGAAAGGGTTGTGTTCGAAGACACAAACATATCCACCCGATTGCACAAGACCCAATATTTTACCCACTTCGGTAATCCTCGTGTCAACGGCCATATGGTGTATTACGCATGACAGAAAGACGAGGTCAAATCTATAACCATTTAGATCGCACGGCTGGATGATGTCGACTTCAGGATGATCGATTTTGAGTCGTTTTAGTGATTCGGTGGACAGATCGGTCGCTGAAATCTGAGCCGACGGAAACAGCACCTTGAAGTATGGAATTGATGCACCGATGCCACTTCCGTAATCGAGAATTGTTTTTATGGGCAATTTTTCAAGAGTATTAAATAAGAATTCGACCTTATAAAGTGCGAAGTATTCAATTTCCCCTCCGAACATGCCAAGTACAGTTTTGAGTTGACCAGCATACGTATCGGCAACTTCATCGAAATTGCCGATACTCTCTGACATGATCTTGTTTCCAATCAGTTTAAATTTCTACTGGGTTTGACTCACCTACAACTCTATTTCGAGTTGCCATTGGAACGAGGTTCTCCGTTAGATTTTGCGATATCTCCACTTACCGAGTGAGTGAACGTCGGTGCATAAACAACCTGCTAATCTATTGGATATGAACGATACTTTGTGCCCCACAGAAGCAGGTATGACATAAAGTGACTATTGAGTTATCCATTGTTGCACCAGTTTTCAACGAGGAAGACGGCATTGAAACGTTTCATCGCCGATTATTGCGAGTTCTTGAACAAGCGAATGTTAGTTTCGAGATTTTGTACATAGACGATGGATCAGTCGACAAATCGTTGAACGTGTTACTGAAAATTGTCGAGCACGATTACCGGACTCGAGTTATCAAATTGTCAAGGAACTTCGGTCATCAGCTAGCAATAACGGCTGGGCTTGACTACTCAGTGGGTAATGCGGTAATTGTGATCGATGCAGATTTGCAAGACCCGCCAGAAGCAATCATGGAGATGCTGGAAATTCATCGACAAGGATTTGATGTTGTATATGGAGTTCGAGTTTCACGAACTTCAGAGTCCAGATTTAAGCGTGCGACAGCAAAATTCTTTTACCGACTACTCTCCCGATTGTCAGACCAAAATATTCCTGTCGATGCTGGCGATTTTCGACTTTTGGATCGCAAGGTTGTCGAGGCTCTCAAGAAATGTCCGGAAAATAACCGGTACATGCGGGGGTTAGTGTCGTGGGTTGGATTTCGTCAGGCGCCATTGGAGTATCATCGCGAACGTCGAAAGATTGGATCGAGCCACTATCCCTTCAGCAAAATGGTCTTACTTGCGTTAGATGGGATTACATCGTTTTCCGATAAACCCTTGAAAGTTGTTTTGGCAAGCGGAATGACTTTGTCAATTTCTTCGTTTGTCTACATGTTTTATGCGGTTTTATTACGAATATTGGATCCAGCGAATCAGGCGCTAGGTTTTACAGCCATAATTTCACTGATTACACTGATGGCTGGTATCCAACTTGTGTCTCTTGGTTTAATAGGTCTGTATGTCAGCAGGATTTTCAAAGAATCAAAAGGTCGTCCCCTATACATTGTGGAGCGCGATAGTCGGCGAAATGAATAGAGTTTCCAAACAGCTACGCCGCACACTTAGTTAACATAGTCATCCGTTCGACCTAACAATCAGCAACGAGTTGACTAGTCTTTCGCTATTCAATAACTGAATCGATAGTTGAGTTGATCAAAGGAGCGGTGATGAGTAAAACTGTGATGGTTACTGGTGCAGGTTCTGGTTTTGGTAAAGGTGTTTCAATCGCACTGGCTGCGCGTGGTCACAAAGTAATCGCGACCACCGAGACGACCGCGCAGGCTGACGCCCTGCAAGAAGAAGCACCACAACTACAAATTGAAAAACTCGACATAACCCTGAGCACCGATATTGCCAAGGTCCTTAACTGGGATATTGATGTACTAATTAATAATGCTGGCGCTGGACAGACTGGTCCGATGGCCGACGTGCCGATCGATCGCGTGCGTCATTTATTCGAAATAAATGTGTTCGGCACACTTGCCGTAACCCAGGCTGTTCTCCCGCGCATGGCCGCCAGAGGTTCTGGGCGAATCATTATTGTTTCGTCAATTGCTGGCGTGATATCTGGACCCTCTTTTGGTCCCTACTCGATGACTAAACATGCACTCGAAGCAATGGGCAAAGCGATGCGAGCCGAGCTTGCTCCAACAGGGATAGATGTAACGCTGATTAACCCTGGCCCATATAACACCGGATTCAACGACCGTATGGCAGCGTCGATGTGGGATTGGTTCGGCGACGGATCGGTTAGTGCACCGGCGACAGAATTGTTCCGTGCGATCGGCACAATGGTCACTGGCAACCAGATGGACCCGATCGAAGTTGTCAATCGATTGGTCGAACTTGTCGAAGCCGACACGACAACCGAAAACAACTTCGTCCCACCAGCCATCCGAGAATTGCTAGCCGCCCAACTCAACCAAGGCTGAACGGTCTGATTCATCTGAACACGAAACCGATACTATTTCTTTAGTTAGCTAACCGAGAAAACTTTCATCCATTGGCCCAGACTAATTGATCGCCAAATATGTGTGCGATAGGGTTTAATTCCATCAAATATTTTATTGATATCGCTCACTACATTATGATTGAAAAATTCTTGTGCGATCTCGACGCTTTCAAGTGCAATTTTCCTTACTTTCTCCTTATTCTCGCCTAACATAATCGACTCATCAGAAACCGCGTAGCCAACTTTGTCGGTCCTCAAAGACAATTCTGGTGGAATCCACTTTTTTGCCACTGATCTCAAAATAACTTTGGTATTTCCGTCCATAATTTTAGATCCCGCCTCGAGTGACAGTGCGAACTCCACTAATTTATGGTCTAGATATGGTACACGACTTTCTACAGAGTTCGCCATCGCGTTCCTATCGGTCCAGCGTAATTGGGCAGGGAGCGATGAGCGTTGAACGGCAAGTTTAGACAGTAAATTTATATTCGATTTATGCCGGTGGTGTACTCGACTTCCTTCTTCAACGTGTTGACGAAAAATCTCTTTATTAATCCAATCCGGATGACTGCTAGAGCGATCCAATAATCGACGTGCAGACTGCGAAATTGTATACGGCAAAAGATTTTCGGCCGCTCTTGAGAACCCATATCCGGTCGAGACCCCATGCAGCGACTTTAGTTTTTGCACTCCACGCCAACCTGAGAGTAATTTTCCATGCGCAATCCGATTCGAAATGTCTGCATGAAGAAAATCGTGATACCCACAGAAAATTTCATCCGCACCGTGTCCGTCAATCATCACTTTCAATCCAGAGTTTCCTGCAGCCTGAAACGCCAAGTACTCAGCGACAACGCTAAGACCGCCTATCGGCTCGTCTTGAACGAAAATGTAGTCGCTCAAGATTCCCTATGAAATCTTCCGATGTAGGAAATAGTTTAATCTTCTTAGCCTTCGAAGAACTTAGAAGAACTTAGAAGAACTTAGAAGAATATCGACATACTTTTCTTCGGCAATTCTTGGCTCGTCCGAAAGCACACTCACAGTGCCATCAATACGCCTATTTTCACCGTGTAATCCAGGATGAATCATCATGCTATACAAAAGCGACGAATCAAGTCCCCCGGATATACCCATGCCCTGACTGACTTCTTGCTGTGCATGTAAATCTACGGATGTGATGATTAGATGCTCGGCATGTAACTCCAATTCAGTATCAGTCATTCCGCTGACGTCAAGCAAATCCATGACATACCAAGGATCTTGCTTTATATGGTTCGCCGCAGTGTCGATACTTCCCGATGCGCTGTGTCCCGGCTGAATCTGAAAGACATCTTGGTACATCGTCGAAGATAATCCGTCCGACTCACCACTACTTAAAAATCTAACTACGGAGGATTTATCCGCTCGTGCCTTCCATCCAGGAAGACATGTGAACTGTTTAATTTCTGACCCGAATGCTAGAAATCCGCTCGGTGAAGTCCAATAATGGAGTGGTTTAATTCCGAACCGATCTCGCGCTGCGAAGTATTGCCATCGATTAAAATCGATTATGACGAGAGTAAACATTCCGCGGAAATGTGATAAACAGTCGTGCCCCCATTGCTCGTACGCTTGTAACACTACTTCGGTATCGCCATTGGTACGAAAAGTGCGACCTAGCCCGTCAAGTTCGGTTCGAAGTTCACAGAAATTATAAATTTGACCGCTGAAACTAATTGCGAAAGTCCCAGCAGAATTGACAAATGGCTGATGACTCGCATCCGAAACATCAGTAATTGCCAAACGCCGGTGACTCATCGCCACTTCGGCAATTAAATGAGTTCGATGACCGATGTGTCCCGACAAACCGCCCGATGCAGAATCCCTAAAAAGATTTTCGGGAGTATCGTCTCCACCCCAATTAACCGGAGTCGAATCAAACTTGTCTTCACTGAAAAGATAGCCCTCATCGTCAGGACCACGATGTCGCACAATCTCTGTCATTGCGTGTATAAATGGCGCAACATTTATACCGGGTTTCCCCAACAATACCGAGATTCCACACATCTCTTATGATGTTAACCGACGTATAACTTTCGACTCTTCTTACACAATCTTCGCTTGCCAACAATTCTCTGGTGTGAGCGAATCTCTGATGGAACGATGTAAGGTGGATCCAACAGGGAATTTGCGATACACATAATGGAAAAGGAACCCTAACCTGTGACGATTTATGACCTCTAGCTCAGTTCCTGGATTTTTCACACCCTTGGTGGAGAGCAATATAATGCGAACCCAAGATCACTATCTGCGTTTCACAATCAAGGACGTTTTTCCAGAGCAAATCGCTAATCGGCTTAGTGAAACGTTTCCGTCTTCAATACTTATAAAACGCCTAGGTCATGGGTCATATGCGAACGTTGACTTGAACTCAGACTCTACCGAAATCGAAACTTTTTTCGCAGACAATGCCGAGTGGAACGAGTATAGAAAAATCATCCAATCATCCGAATTTATTTCTGACTGCGTGGAAATCTTCCGCCAAGATCTGCTCAAGCGATATTCGCATTTCTGGCGATTACTTTTGGGACGACGAGCGATCTCGCCAAAAAATCTCTTTACCACGATGCAAGCCACCGTGTCGAGAAGGGGCTTTAAAATGAGCCCGCATTCGGACGACAAATACGCATTGATCTCACTGATCCACTACTTTCCCGAAAAGGGTTCGCTCGCCAAAGACACGGGTGGTACGCGCTTCTTTGTGCCAACTTCAAGTAAACCGTCTCTCAGTCAGATTCGCCAGTTTACCGAATGGGGTCGTGGTTTGAGAAAATTTTTACCATTCTATTCCGCAATTTCATTTGAAGGCACTGTAAGTCGGCATAAATACGGTGGAGAGATTAATCGGATTGAGGAAGAGAAATTTAATAAATATTTCGTTAAGGGAGAATACTTCACGTATGAGTCGAACAAAATGATTGGATTCGTCAAGAACGCATGGAGTTTTCATGATGTAGATCTAACGACTTTTCCGGAAGATGAAAATCGACGAGCACTTTTAGTGAATCTCCGTCTCCGACCGACCCGAGTTTCTGTACTTTTCGACAGAATAATCAACAAACTCGATAGAGTTATAGCACACACAACCAATGAATAGTTACGGTGGTTCGTTCACGGAGCATGTAAGTTTTAAAACTATGACCGTGGAACGACAATTAGCGACGAATTTAATGCCAAATTTCGTACGAATGTGACTACCTTGGTAATTAGCTCTTTTTCTTTTCTTGCTTCTTGAGGCGCTTTTCTTTAAGTGAAAGTTTTGCGACCTTCTTTTGGTTTGGATTGTTCTTTTGTTCTTTGTTAGCCATTTGATGCTCTGTTTGGTTTAACTCGGAATCCGAGCGGTTTAACTTGTAATCGACAATAGTCGGTTGGCGAGCAGCCGAGTAGTCACCCTAGAAGCCAACAAGAAATAATCTAGAGTTAGTAATAGTGAAAAAAACAGCCGTATTCGCATTATTGCTCACAGCGGTTACAAACACGGTCGTTCCGCCGATATCGGCATCACACAATAACGAACACCGTGTAATCGGCACTTCGGTGCAAGGTCGACCGATCGAGGCAACAAGATATGGCACGCCAGGTGGAGTTGTCGTGGTCGTAATTGGTGTAATTCACGGTGATGAGGACGCAGGACTCTTGATTACCAAAGCACTCGGCCAAAGCACTGTCCCGAACGGAATCGACTTGTGGCTGGTGCCAACAATCAACCCAGACGGCACTGCGCTTAGCAGGCGAACGAATGCCAACCAAGTGGATCTCAACCGTAATTTTCCGTACGCATGGTCAAAAATGGGTAAACCTGGTTATTGGCAATATGCCGGAAATCGTCGTGCGTCCGAACCAGAAACAAAGGCAATAGTTAAATTTCTTCGAGAAATCAAACCCGATCTTGGCATTTGGTATCACCAAAATTTGAATATCATCTCCCCTGGCACCGGCCTCGAAGGCAAACTGCGTGCACGATATTCGCAATTAACGGACACTCCACTAAAACGGATTACGGGCGGAAGATACACAGGTGTCGCCGTAACCTGGCAACGCAATACTTTTACCTCTGGATATGGTTTCGTAGTTGAACTCGGAAGCAGTTTGTCGATAGAACAAGCCAGTCTTCACGCTGCAGCAGTACTTCAAACTGCAATACTTTTACGTGATAGCTAGTCTCGAACGCGCAGGTCAACTAACTTGCCAAGTGCCCGCCGACTGTAACAACTTACGCAGATCGCCTGGGCCCTTCTTAGTTGATGCCTCAGCCAATTGCGCACCCACCATAGAGCCGTAATCGGCACGCACGACATCCCGAAAGACACCAAACGGAATGGGTGTCCAAGTGGATGAAGAAGTCGCCGAATCGTCAGCACCCAATCTCGCTAGGGCAAACGCAAGACTTGGGTCGTTGCGATGGGCATCGTGTTTCAGGATCGCATCAATGCCGATCTCGGCAACCTCAACAATCCGCAGTTGCCCGTCCTCACCCATCACCACACCAGCATGACCATTTTCACCAAAGCGAATCGGTTCACCGTGATGCAAGTCGATCATCATCTCCTCACGATTCTTACGACCCGTTACCTCGTCGAATGCTCCGTCGTTAAACACATTGCAGTTTTGCAAGATCTCAATAAATGACGAACCGCGGTGGGCATGGGCCGCGCGGAATGTTTCCATCATGTGTTTGCGATCAAGGTCATGTGTACGGGCGACGAAACTCGCCTCGGCGCCCAGAGCTAACGCCAACGGATTGAACGGGTGATCAATCGAACCCATTGGAGTTGACTTCGTGACTTTGCCGAGTTCTGAAGTCGGTGAGTACTGACCCTTGGTTAGGCCGTAGATCCGATTATTAAACAACAGAATTGTCAGATTTACGTTTCGACGCAACGCGTGGATCAAGTGATTACCACCAATCGAGAGTGCATCACCGTCGCCAGTAACGACCCACACATCGAGATCAGGCCGAGCCACAGCCACACCGGTTGCTATTGCCGGCGCCCGCCCATGAATACCATGCATCCCATAAGTGTTCATGTAATAAGGAAAGCGACTCGAACATCCAATCCCCGAAACAAATACCGTGTTCTCTGGCTTGACACCAAGTTCTGGCATCAGCATCTGCACTGCCAACAAGATGCCGTAGTCTCCGCATCCAGGACACCAGCGCACCTCTTGGTCGCTTGTCCAATCTTTTTTGGTGGTTAGAGAAACAGCTGTATCTGTCATCAGGCAACTCCGTTTATGGTTTTAGGTTCAATTTCGCTTTTGTTTTCGTCGAAGACACTTAAGGCTGCACCTAAGGCATCTTCTAATTCGATCGAGGTGAACGGCAGACCCTGCACTTTGGAGACGACTTGCGCGTCAACTAAATACTCGGCACGCACGATACGACAAAGTTGTCCGAGGTTAAGTTCTGGCACGATCACTTTTTTAAACGTACGCAACAACTCGCCGAGATTCAATGGCAACGGACTGAGATGCACGAGATGTATCCATGCAATCTTGTGGCCACGACGTCGTGTGCGTTGCACGGCGGCATCAATTGCCGCCCATGTGGATCCCCAACCGAGAATGCAAACATCAGCATCGGCATCACCAACTATCTCGGCAAGTGGGATGTCCGAGGCGATGCCGGCAATCTTAGCGGCACGCAAGAGCACCATTTTTTCGTGATTCGCCGGTGTGTAATCAATATCACCAGTGCCATCTTGTTTCTCTAGACCACCGACACGATGCATTAAACCAGGTGTCCCAGGAATTGCCCACGGGCGAGCGAGCGTTTCTGGATCGCGAAGATATGGCCAGTAGACATCGGTGCCATCCGCAGTAACGTGATTGAATTCAGTTTGAAAATTAACCGAAATATCTGGTAGCGAATCCACATCGGGCAATAACCACGGTTCGGAACCATTGGCGATGTAACCATCCGAAAGTAAAATCACCGGTGTGCGATATTTTAGAGCAATACGTGCAGCCTCGATCGCCGCGTGGAAGCAGTGACTCGGACCGTACGCCGCGACAATTGGTAACGGGGCTTCGGCGTGACGACCGAACATCGCAATGTTCAGATCGGCTGCTTCGGTCTTGGTAGGTAGTCCTGTTGATGGGCCACCGCGTTGGATGTCGATTAATAACATTGGTAGTTCGAGCGACACTGCAAGACTGAGCGTCTCGCTTTTTAGTGCGAGCCCTGGACCGCTCGTGGCAGTCACACCGAGGTGTCCGGCGAATGCTGCGCCAAGCGCCATTCCCGCAGCAGCGATTTCATCTTCTGCTTGTACTGTGCGCACGCCAAAATTTTTACTCTTGGATAACTCATGCAAAATATCGGAAGCGGGAGTGATCGGATAACTGCCAAGGAATACAGGAAGTTTTGCAAGTTGACCCGCGGCCACCAGACCCCATGCAAGCGCTGTGTTGCCGGTGATATTGGTGTACTCGCCAGGAGGCATGTGCGCCGGCTCAACTTGATAAGGGTGATCAAATAGTTCGGTGGTCTCGCCGAAGTGAAATCCTGCATTGAAAGCCGCGGTGTTCGCGTTGCGCACCAACTCGTCGGTAAAACGCGATTTAATCCAATCAAGTGTCGACTCTCTTGGACGAGAGAACAACCACGAAATCATTCCGAGAGCGAAAAAGTTTTTCGAGCGTTCCGCTGTGCGCGGCTTGACTCCGAGCGATGCCGTCGCCTCGATCGTCAGCGAAGTCATCGGCACTTCAACGACGCGATAATTGGCCAACGAACCATCGTCAAGCGGATTGGATTCGTAGCCGACTTTAAGCAAATCGCGCTCGACAAACGAGTCGCGATTGACTATTAATAGGCCACCCTGTTCAAGTCGACCGATATCGGCCATCAACGCTGCGGGGTTCATCGCCACGAGCACGCTCGAAGCATCGCCTGGTGTAGTGATGTCATGATCTGAGATATGCACTTGAAAACTTGAAACACCGTTAACCGTTCCTGCAGGTGCTCTGATCTCGGCCGGAAAGTCCGGCAATGTCGAAAGGTCATTGCCAAACATTGCACTGGCTGTCGTAAACCTGTCACCAGTGAGTTGCATCCCATCACCAGAGTCACCAGCGAAACGCACGACCACACGACTGATTGTTTCGGGTGCCGATTTACGCTCAACGGTGTCAGTCATACCTATAAATTCCTCTTAAATTGAGGGCATTTCTTCACTAACTCACCATAACACTGTGCTGGCTATAGCAAGTACGCTAATTCCAACATCCGACGCACTCCAAAGGAGAACTTTAATTTTATGGACACTTCCAGCCGCAGAGCCACTCTTGCGGTTGCAGGGATGACCTGCACGCACTGTGAACATCATGTCGCCGAAGCTTTAACGAACGCGGGCGTCACCGAAGCGTTAGCCGATCACCATCGCGGTACTGCACAATTCGTGTGGCCATTGTCGGCAACCGAAGAAGACTTGCGCACCGCAGTGACCGAAGCGGGATATGTGCCGGGCACGATCACTATCGAATAATCGTTACCAATCGCGACGGGAGTGTCCGGAACAATTTCCCTTTCGGGCTACAGCGATTTTTGTGACCAAGGCATTCCCGCTGTTGGGTCAGGTTCGTGAGGAAGCCCGAGCACTCGCTCACCGAGAATGTTCCGTTGCACCTCGCCCGTTCCGCCGCCGATGGTCAGCGCCTGCGAGAACATGTACCCACTGTACCACGTATGGTTGTACAACGTTTTTTTGGCTTCGTCCTTGTCGCCCGTCAACATTGCGTGTGCGCCGATTAAGTCGCGCGCAAGTGCCATCGCGTGTTGACCATGTTCGTCGGCGATGATCTTGCGGATGCTCGACTCCGGACCAGGCTGTTGACCACGCAACCGTAGTGTGAGTGTGCGCATGCGAATAATCTCGAGCAAGACATGCTCGGTGTAAAGCCGTGCGACCCGCTGACGCATCACGTGGTTTTTCGCCCCACCCATCGATCGCACCAAATCAATCACATCAAGTGCGGTGGGCCCGTACCCCCACAGCACGCCACCCGTTGATAATGACACGCGTTCGTTACCAAGCGTCACCTTGGCTAGTCGCCAACCATCGTTCACGTCGCCGACGACGTTTGCACTCGGGATGCGGACATCGTTGAAAAACACCTCATTGAAAGATTCAGCGCCCGCCATTGACTTAATCGGACGTATCTGGATGCCGGGCAGGTCCATCGGACAGATGAAATAAGTGATGCCTTTGTGTTTTGGTGCATCAGCGTTTGTGCGCGCAAGGAGAATGCCGAACTTCGAATACTGTGCACCCGACGTCCATATCTTCTGTCCGTTAACCACCCACTCTTCACCATCACGCACCGCGCGTGTTCGCAGACTTGCGAGGTCGCTGCCACTGTCGGGCTCGCTAAAGAGTTGACACCAAAACTCTGCGCCCGACAACACACCTGGCAGATACCTTTTCTTCTGCTCGTCTGTACCACCGAACAAAATAGTCGGCCCCGCCCAGCCGATGCCGATCGGATTCGATGGTCGGGATATACCCGCGCGTTGCAGTTCTTCGTCGATGATCAATTGGTGCACCGGGTCGGCACCGAGCCCATAAGGCTCCGGCCAGCGCGGAGCCACATAGCCAGCGAGTGCGAGTTCGTCGGCAGTGGGATGCGGGTGTCTGTTGATCCACGCGCGAACCGCGATACGCCGTGGGTCATCGTCTCCAGGAAGTAAATCCATTAGTCGCCAAGATCAAATACGGTGAGTTCGGGTGACATCCCAAATGTGATGGATCGGATCATGAATCATGTACCGCGAGATCGTCTCAACGGTGAATAACGCACCATCGCTTCGCCTCCCTGGTCTTTGCCACTCGTTTTCTTGCACGCCATCAAGTCGATGCGCAACAATCTCGGCAGCCACAGCGAGCGCGCCGATCACGGTGACTGGGTCCTGTTCGTAGTATCGCTCAGTAATCGCCGAAAGATCTTGATCCCAGTTGACAAACACCGGATCTTGCGTCGTCAACATTAACCCAATTCGAAGCTCGAAAGTCGAGAACACATCTCGAACGTGACATGCGTACTCCAAGGGCGACCAGGTTGTTTGGTCGGGTCGTACACGCGTGACCAGACCGTCGCTAAGTAGTTGCTCCCACAATTTTGCGTTGCGTCGAATTAAACCAGCAACATCCTCTCTGGAGTAAAGTTTGGCGTCGAACCCGCATTCTGTGCAGGTCTGGTCGAGCACCCAAGTCCAGTCTTTTGTATCTGGCGTAATCACAGATCAAACACTTCGAGTAGACCATCGGAAATGAGATTGACGCTTACCGCGAGCGAAGCAATGGCCAGAGCCGGAAACGCCGTCGGCCACCAGATGTTCGCAAATATTAACGACCAATTTTCGGCGACCTGTGAACCCCAGTTGGGTGAGCCGACCTCGACGCCGGCTCCGAGGAATGAAAGCGTTGCGATCGCGAACACTGCGTAGCCAAGTCGCACCGTGAACTCAACAATGATTGGTGGGAGTACGTTTGGCAGGATCTCGCGAAATAAAATATGTGGGGCTCGTTCTGTCCGCAGGCGCGCCGCGGAGACATAATCCAATTCGGCCTCGCCAAGCACAGCGGCGCGCACGGTTCGAGCGATAATCGGAGTAAAAACGAAGCCAATCACTGCAACTGTGATCACATTTGAACCTCCGTCCAACGCAGCGATTGCCAATAGTGCAATAATCAGCACAGGAATAGCGGAAAATGCTTCGAGGACACGCATCAGGATCATGTCAAACTTGCCCTTGAAAAATCCAGCGACCAAACCAAGTGAAGTGCCGATGATTGTGCCGAGCAATGTGGCGGAAAACGACATCACGAGGATCAGTCGCGATCCGACGATGACGCGCGAAAACACGTCTTGTCCAAGCGAGTCAGTACCAAACCAGTACCTGCTAGTAGGGGAAATGGTGGTCGCATCAAGATTCATTTCATCTGGTGTTATCGGAACTATGTACTTGCCAATCAAGGCGCAAAGAATCCAAAACAGAAGCAAGGCAGAGCCGACAATAAATGCTTTGTTCTTTTTTAAAAGTGCGAGTCGCTCATTACGAATAGTTCGACGCTCTGTGTCTGAGGTTTTGTTGCCAGTCGTGGTCAAGTGCTCGCTCATTGGGAGACCCTCTCGCGGATCCGAGGGTTGAGTACTGCAAAGAGCAGATCTGCAGCCAGTTGGAAGAGCACGATTACAAAACTTGTGATCATCACTCCTGCTTGCAGAATGGGATAGTCACGTCCGCCAACTGCAGCCAAGAGCACCGATCCGAACCCAGGATAGTTGAAGACAATCTCTACTGCAACAAGGCCCCCCACAAGGTATGGAATCTGTGAGGCGATTACGGCAATCGTTGGCAAAAGAGCGTTGCGTAATACATGTTTGATGACTGCGGTCTTTCGAGGTTGTCCCTTTAGGACAGCCGTGCGCATGTAATCAGAATCGAGCGCTTCGATAACGCCCGCCCGCGTGATGCGAGCGATGTAGCCGAAGAGTACAAGCAACAGTGAAATTGAAGGAAGTACCAAGTGGTAAACCTGAGTAAAGAAGCCTCCCCCATTGTCGGGGAATGCTGTGACAGGGAATATCTGAAATGTCACGCCAAAGATCAGTAGAAGTATCACCGCCCACACGAATTCGGGGATCACGGCGGCTGACAAACCCCCAACGGTGATTATTCGGTCAATCGGTTTGCCACGGTTCATTGCGGCAATTACTCCGCCGCCAATACTGGTTGGAATGATCAGAATGAATGCCATTAGAGCAAGTTTGGCCGAATACCCAATTGCAGGAAGCAATATGCGGGACGCGGGAGATTCGTATTGCAGGGACGTACCCAAATCTCCTCTCAACATCGCCGTGACCCAGTTCCAGAACTGCACTAGCCTTGGTCTATCAAAACCGTGACTCTTATTGAACTCAATTATTTGGTCTGGTTCGGCGCCACGACCTAAATATCGCATTGCCACGTTTCCAGGGAGTATCCGAGTCATAAAAAAAACCACTGTTGCAACTAGCAGAATTGTGACTAGAGATAGTCCGAGTCGTTTGGCAATATAACGGATCATAAGAGATCTCAAACTTTAGTCAGAAACAGCGAAGTCTTCTGAATCAAAGAATAGCGGATCAAAAGTAAAAGGTCAGCGCAACAATCTGCGCTGACCTTTTTTTGTAACTTAGCGACTAAATCAGCCAGTAACACCAGCAGTTTCAGACTGCGTAATTCCGTTGACGTAAAAGCCTTTCAGGCCCTTACGCACAGCTGCAATTATTGTCTGGTTGTAAATAATGATGTATGGAGTTTCTTCAAGTGATGCTCCTTGGATTTTTTTACTTGCTGATTTTTGCTTGGCCTTATTTGGTGCCGCGAGGTATTCGTCAATTGCCGCATCCAATTTCGGGCTATTGACGTGTGAAGAGCTCCAGTCGGCAGTCGACCTCCACTCGCGGCTCAAATACTGGTCGGGTACTGCGCGCCCCGCCCAATCGGTGATGCCGAGGTTGGATGCGAGCCACGAATTATTGTCGTAGGCAAACACTTCGC
This sequence comes from Acidimicrobiaceae bacterium, assembly GCA_013204455.1. Lineage (GTDB taxonomy): Bacteria > Actinomycetota > Acidimicrobiia > Acidimicrobiales > Ilumatobacteraceae > BACL27. The sequence continues at coordinate 7,454 of JABMNW010000178.1, read as the reverse complement.
CCTTCTTGGATGGGTATGGCGTGTAGGTGTAATACACATTGCCACCGCCATCTGATCCGTCCAGTTTGAGAGTGACCTTGATGCCGATCTCAGCAAACGACTTCTTAATAAATTGGGCCAGCTTGCTGATGTCGTCTCGTACCCAACTGGAGAGGTCCACCGCAAAGCCATTAGGCACTCCCGCTGCCTTCATCAGCGCCTTGGCTTTGGCAATGTCCTTCTTGCGCTGCGGCACGGTCGTGTCCTTGGTTGGGTACGAGTCCATGACGCTGTCGTTGGCGAGTGTTGCGAAGCCCTTCAATACACCCTTGATATAACCAGGACGATCAAGTGTGAGCGCGGCGGCTTCACGGACGCGCTTATCTTGGAATGGCCCATAGTCGGTACGCATGTGCGTATGGAGGCCACCGGCAGATGGTGTAAGGACGAGGTTGAACTTCGTTTTCGAAAGTTTGATCGCGTCTTCAGCCAATATGGCGATTGCATCCAGCTTGCCCGTGCGGAGCAAAGGCGTTGCAGCCGAAGCTGAAGCGAATTGTATTAGTTCCAACTTCTCAAAACTTGGCTGACGGGTCTTGTCCCAGTAGTTCGGATTCTTCTTGAAAATTGTCCTGTTCCCTTCAACATAGGACTCGAGGATCCATGCCCCACAACTGATCATCGTTTTTTCCCAACCTGGGCCGCCGTTTGCGCCGTTCTTAAAAATCAACGACCCGTAACTGGTTGAGGCCACGGTGTAAGGGAAGTTACCGATCGAGCTGAGCAAGTCGAAGCGCACAGTGAAGTCGTCAACTTTGACAACTCCATCGGCCGTAAAACTATTCTTAAAGTTGCCCAACTGAGCCGATTTATTCTTTGGATCAAAATGAGACTTAAACGTCCAAACCACATCGTCGGCGGTGAGAGGAGTGCCGTCATGGAACTTGATTCCCCTGCGAATTTTAAATGTCCACGTCTTAGAAGCGTTGCTCGACTTCCAGCTTTCAGCAACCCGTGGCTGGAGCGAGCCATCTTGGTTCTGCCATGCCAGCCACTCGCCTGGTGCACATAAAATCTGCAAGCTTCCGCCATCTTTGGTCGTGAATGGGGTCGGAGCGGCGCTTTGCTTAGCTATTCCAACGCGAAGGACAGACTTAGGCGCAGCGCTAACTGATGACGCACCTAGAATTTGCGTCATTGGGAGTACTGCACCGGCTGCGAGCGCTGCTGCGCCTTGCACGAAGTGGCGACGAGAAAGACCCGCCGAGGCTACTTCTTGAGACATTTCAGCAATTTTTGACATTTATTCCCCCTGTTGGATAGTTGGTGTAGACACTATATACATATTTCAGAACTCAATTCCAATTCTCACGGTTCGACGAATTTCCTTTCAGGAATTGGTCCCCGCGGTTGGCGGAGATGCTTTATTGATCTCTGTTCGATAAATCGTGTGGCGAACTCCCAGACGAAGTCGCCGTAATAGAAGGGCTCGAACTTCAGTGAATTATCAATCGGCAGAGGCTTGATCAGTGCGTCCACTGAGGGCTCATAGAAAAAGGCTATGGAGAATCGCTCTTCATTGCGAGCGACGACACGATGTGGCGTGGCCTTGATTCGACCCGATGTCAAGGTTTCGAGAAGGCGACCAAAGTTGACGACGAGTGTCGCCTCAGCGAGTGGAATGCTCTGCCATAAGCCATCTCCGTCTTGCACTTGCAACCCTGGAACCCCGTCCTGAAGAAGGAGCGTCAGGATGCCACTATCAACATGGGGCAAAGTGCTGATGTAGAAAACCTCGCCGTCAACTTTGACCTCAGCCTCTTCGGGATTCTTGTCTCCAAATGTCTCCGGTGAGCGAAGTGGATAACGGAGGATGCGCAATGTCGAAATTGGATTATTGAATAGGTTGTCAAAGTGGTTCTCTTGCAACTGCAGTCCCCTTGCCAACGATTGCATCAACGCATTGCCAGTTCTTTCCATGCACGTGTAGTAACTGGAACACTGATTTCTCCATCCTGAGATGACATCATCTTGGGGTAATGGGGTCAATCCAGTGAGTGGATCGTTCGGATCCAAAGTAGTTTCCCTGGCGATATCGGGACCAATGTCAATTCCTTCTTTGTAACTTCCGACACCGGGTTGGGGTTCAAACATCCCGCGATAGATGGAAGCGTTTGCAGGCTCAAAATGCTTTCGTAGAAGAGCACGCTTTTGCGAATTCGGTAATTGAAATATTTCCTTAAGTTGATCCCTACTTTGTGGTGTCAACAACTGAGCATCGGGTAAACCGGTCACCATCATGAACCCGAGCGATGTCGCAGCCGCGAGGATTTGCTGATCAATTTTCTTTTTTGAAACATCACTTCCGCCGAAAAGGGGTGCGATATCAATTACAGCGAGGACCACAATTTCGAGACTAACATTTTCGAACCGTACAACGGTTCAGTAGATTTATCAAGTATGACGAATGTCGTGACCGCTTCTAATGCATGGAACGATCGAAACTCGTGAAGCAACATCGAGTTTTCAAATCGTTCGGTTAGAGTCAAGTCAAAGGATTCTATTTATGTCTGGTCTCGCGATTATCACGGAAGCCTGTATAAGCGTAAAGGATCGTGCATGCGTCGACGTATGTCCAGTGCAGTGTATTTACGAGTTCGATTCAACCAACAATGTTCTTTACTCCGAAGAAAAAGCCGGCAGTGGAATAATTGAGAATTCCCACACTCCAAATGCCGAGGCGATCGCGATTTTTGGTGACAGTGTGCTGTATGTCAACCTCGACGAATGTACATCTTGCACAGCGTGCTATCAGCCAGATGTTTGTCCAGTTGGAGCAATCTACTCCGAAGAGCACGTTCCAGATGGAACCTCGCGTTCGAAGTACAACTCTGACGACCCGAACAAGGGTCACGATCACACGTTCTTCGTGCAACACAGCCGCGACGTATTCGCCAACTAGACCACACAATTCAATAAATGACAAACGCCGACCACGACGGAGCCAATACTGAGCGCGCGTTAATTCCAGTGGTCAATGCAACTTCGCCCGCGCCGACCACTGTTACCGAAGCCGTCGCCTATCTATATGAGCAGGGCTACACCGACGACATCAAACTTGAGGGCACCAACATTGTGTCTGGGCGATCGAATATTTCGTATGCACTCTGCAACGTAGTCGTCGATTACACGTTCCGCTTCGAGGGAGACAGCGATCCGAGCGACGGGGCGATTGTGCTCGGTTTGCGTTACCCCGACACCGATATGCGAGCGACATTAGTGTCTGCCTACGGTCACTACGCCGATCCAGAGACCTCAGAGTTCTTTGCTCGCCTCAGGAAACAAAGTTAGCCAGACTGCACCAAATTCAGGACAGCCAACGGATGTTCTTTTCAGCTACCTGGTGCCCGATAGGTTGCGACTTTGGACTTTTGTGAGGCAACATCCACATCTTCTGGAGTGATGAGCGGGGTGAGTCTGACATTAACTTTTCCAGACGACGAAACCGTAAGACTTGCTGCCGTGGCCGAAGCGCTATCCGGCATTTCAATAACGCATACGACGTCATCTGAGCCATATGCAAAATAGAAACATTCAACGGTCCCACCAAGGGACTTCACCAGCGCAGTCGCCTGAGCCTTACGAGATGTTCCTCCTTCAGCGAGAAGACCCTTCGCCCCGTCTGCCGTATACGTTCCGGTCAACAAATAATGTGGCATTTTAAGTTCCCCCTGTGTCTTGTGGATTAACCAACTAATTGTGAATACTAAGGCTGTTAACGAACTACTACTAGAGGAAATTAGAAATTCTTAACGTCATCGTCTCAGGGTCGAACGAGCATGGAATTTGACGTAGATCTAGCACAAGTAGCATTAGCAGCATGAAAGCGGCTGTTTATTACGAAGCGGGCGGGCCTGAGGTTCTCCGTTATGAAGATGTTGCCGAGCCGCTATTACGCCCTGGGGGTCTGTTAATTGATGTTTCTGCGATTGCAGTTCAAGGTGGCGACACGCTCAACCGTGGCGGTGGCATTCTCGCCTCGAAGCCACACATCGTCGGCTACCAAGCATCTGGAATAGTTCGTGAAGTTGGTGAAGGTGTTACATCGTTTGTCGTGGGTCAGCCAGTTGTTGCCACCATGGGTTTTGGTTCACACGCTGAAGTTATCAGTGTGCCCGCCGCATTCGCTTGGGCAATCCCCGATGGTCTGTCGCTGAACGAGGCAGCCGGCGTTCCTATTGAGTTCGGTACCGCCGATGATTGCTTGTTCGAATTTGGACGTTTGAAAGCTGGAGAAACAGTTCTCGTCCAGGCCGGTGCAAGTGGTGTTGGACTTGCGGCAATTCAGTTGGCCAAATCCGCCGGAGCAACTGTGCTGGCAACCGCTTCAAGTGATGATCGCCTTTCACGATTGGCGGACTACGGCCTCGACCATGGCATCAACTACCTATCGGCTGATGTCGCAAAGGAAGTCATGACCTTCACTAATGGTGCTGGAGTGAACCTCGTCGTTGATTCTGTTGGCGGTTCCACTCTTGAAGGCAGCATCGCCTCGCTTGCCTATCGCGGTCGCATTAGTTGGGTAGGCCGTGCAGGCCGCGAAGAACGCCCGCCAGAAGTATGGCCGATCATGCAAAAGAACGCATCAATATCGGGTGTGTTTCTCGGCGCAGAAATGGCAGTCAACCCATCACGTACATATCCGATGATCGGCAATCTTCTTACACGCATCGCCAAGAAGGATCTGGCGGTCGTGATCGACAAGACATTCCCTCTTGCCGAGGCAGCGGAAGCACATCGCTATATCGAAAGCCGCAAAGCTTTCGGTCGAGTGTTGTTGATTCCATAATCGAACCCGGTTAAAGGGCATTGCAGACCCGTGCCTAAGCAATCGGCCACGTCGCTATTCCAATACGCTCATAGGTCATGAAACTTCGAATCTTTACCGAGCCACAACAAGGTGCGTCCTACGAACAGATACTTGCAGTCGCTCAGCGCGCAGAAAATTTGGGATTCGACGCGTTCTTTCGGTCTGATCACTTTTTGAAAATGGGATCAGTCGACGGCAACCCGGGACCGTCGGACGCGTGGACGACTCTGGCGGGAATTGCACGCGAGACATCCACCATTCGTTTGGGAACCCTTGTCAACTCCGCAACATTTCGTCACCCCGTGATTACCGCGGTGAGCGTGGCCAATGTGGACGCGATGTCGCATGGCCGCGTCGAGTTGGGTCTTGGTGCAGGATGGTTTGAAGCAGAACACGTTGCGTACGGTGTTGAGTTCTTGCCGCTTGCCAAGCGCTTTGAAATATTGAGTGAGCAGTTGGCAGTGATCAGCGGGCTGTGGAATACACCAGTCGGCGAAACATTCAATTTTTCGGGCTCTCACTACACATTGATTGATTCGCCGGCTCTACCAAAGCCGTTGCAATCTCGCGTGCCAATCATTATCGGCGGACGCGGAGTCAAAAAGACTCCAGCGCTTGCTGCCCGGTATGCGGCAGAGTTCAATATGCCGTTTGTATCGATAGAAGACTTCATTGCGCAGTGCGCTCGTGTACGCGAAGCATGCGGAGCAATCGGTCGGGATGCTCTCAGTCTGAAGTACTCATCGGCGCAGACGGTTATCTGTGGCGCCAATGACGCTGAAGTTGCTCGGCGAGCACAGGCCATCGGTCGCGCGGTCGAAGAACTGAAGGTCAACGGCCTATGTGGGACACCGACACAACTCGTTGAGCGAATTGGTGATTGGGCGCGGTCTGGTGCTGAGACGATGTATTTGCAGATACTTGACCTCGATGACCTGGACCATCTAGATCTAATCGCCGCAGAGGTAATGCCACATCTGTAGGCGTGGTGCATTTAACCGAAGCGCTCATTCGCCAAACAGCCGCATTCAACGTTGCGGGAATCGAAACCATGGATTGGAGCATCTTGCCCAGGTTCTCCTTCCCTGATCAGGCAAACAGAACAACACGTCTGGTTCCGACTTCCCGATCTACTAGCCCATAAGCTATGTAATTTGCATAAATACTAGCCTATAGAGCTAGATATCTACAATATCTGCTACCCTATGAGCTATGAAACGAAGCGAGAGAGCGTACCAAGCAAGACGAGAGCTTGACCTGAAGTTCCAAATGGCGAACATCAAACCGATTCGGACCCGCCCCCGATCCGGCTGGATCCGAGCCATCCGCTCGGGCCTAGGGATGAGCCAGGAAATACTGGCTGCGCGTCTCGGTGTGGCAGCCCCAACGGTCACGAAATTGGAGAAATCTGAACTCAACAACACCATCAGCATGGGCAAGCTGGCCGAAATTGCGCACGCACTCGACTGCAGGCTGGTCTACGCCCTCGTCCCAAACGTAAGCATTGAGGATACGGTTCAGAAGCAAGCGCGACGAAAATCCGCAAAACTGCTCGGCTACGTGGCTACCACGATGCAACTCGAGAATCAGGCTGTCTCGGCAGGTCAACAATCGGATCAGATCCAAAGGCAAGCTCAGCAAATCATCGAGAGCGGTCGACTGTGGGCCAAGGATTGACACCCCCCACTGCTGCGAGAGGCGATGAGTCGTCGAAGCTGGGGCCCAGCACGTTTGACCTAAACACAATCGGCCCTGAACCAGTTGGAGCGACACCAATTGAAGAAGATGAACTCGCGGACCTAATCCCCAACTTCGTAGCAACAAGTGAGGACCTAAACATCGCCGAGTATGAGAACATAGCCAAAGCGATTCCCGACGCTTTTGAGCAGGCACGCCGGGAAGGACCGCAACGTGTGCTCCGCCACGAGTTCCTATTCAACCTACACAGGCGTATGTTTGAAGATGTCTGGAGGTGGGCTGGCACCCAACGCCGTCGTATCACGAACATCGGCATCGATCCGCTCCAGATCCCAACCCAGATAAAACAGACTTTCGACGATGCTGTCTTCTGGCATGAAAACGAGACCTATTCAATCGACGAACGAGCAGCTCGGATACATTGCCGGCTGGTAGCAATTCACCCGTTCCCGAACGGAAATGGTCGTTGCACCCGACTTGTCGCAGATCTCTATCTGGTATCTATCGACCAACCACAATTCACTTGGGGGACGGCGGCGGGGCGTCTTGACGAAGACGGCGTCGCACGACGGGTGTATATCGGGGCACTGCTTGAGGCGGTTCAAGAAAAATACGAACCCCTAATTGCATTCGCCCGTAGCTGATATTAACTCGGGGAGTGACTGTTGCTGCCGTGTCTGACTCCTAACGAATTACTAACGAATGCCGCGTTCCGGATCGTCATAATGTGATACACCCCGAATGCGCCGAAGTCCTATATCCGGGTAGCCGTGATTAGGCGGAAATGTTAAAAACATGTCAAGCGTTAATGGAGGCGACGCCGGGAATCGAACCCGGTTAAAGGGCTTTGCAGGCCCGTGCCTAAGCCAGTCGGCCACGTCGCCAAATTAAATTGACTTGCTCACCC
>JABMNW010000177.1 GCA_013204455.1 Acidimicrobiaceae bacterium | reverse complement strand
TTTGGACACATCACTCTTGAAGCCTGCGAACGCAGTGAAGTTGCCAGCCTGGCAGCGGAACTGTTGTAATTACTCTGATGGAATTTGCTTCAAAGTCATTCATTCAATCAGTCGCCGATTAAATAGTTATTTTTTAATTGGCAATTGCCCGTTTTTATGTGTACTTTGCAATTAGTGCTAAAAATAGATCTTCCTATTAATAACTCCTCGGAACACGAGGGGCTTGCTTACAAGCGCGTCGAATATCTCGATTGGACTGACTTAGCAAACTGCAAAGGAAAAATAAATCTTTTCTTTGCTCCCAACGCAGAACGACCACAGGCTCGCGAACGCCGCGAAGCAAAAGCACGAACACTCTGCGACGAATGCCCAGTTCAACAGCGTTGTTCCGAGTTCGCTAGAGAACATCACGAATACGGGTACTGGGGTGGAGAGAGTGAAGAAAAGCGTCACCTCGCGGGATTTACAATTTCAGCGCCAATCGGTATTCGCGCTCGACATCACCGAACTGCACAACTAGTTAAATCAAGTCAATTAATACCCAATTAATACCCAATTAATACCTGGGTCGGCTTTAATCGCGTGTCATGATTGATGACATGCCGTCAACGCCACACGACCCGGATTCGCTCGTCACCACCTTTATCGAATGCATTCAAGGACACCGCCTTGCGGACGCACTTGAGTTAGTTGCCGACGACTGCGAATACGACAACGTTCCGATCACCAAAGTGTTTGGCAAACCAGCGATCGAACAAATCTTGAGTGGCTTTTTGGCCGAGTGCACGGCAATTGAATGGCTCGTCCATCACCAGGTCTCCAGTGGCGATTTAAAGCATGGCGTCGTGATGAACGAACGCACTGACCGATTTGAAATTGACGGTCGTTGGGTCGATCTTGACTTCGCTGGCTTGTTTGTTATCAATAATGGAAAAATCGCGCTGTGGCGCGACTATTTTGACCGTGAAACTTTCACCAAGGCGCTCGCGGCTAAGTAATCTAGTTAGCACTACAACACTCGTTGGTTACATTGCCGTTCATGCTCAGTGGTTCGCTCAACGATGTTCGATTTGCTGTCGTTGACACCGAGACCACTGGCCTATCTGGGACCAACGATTACATCCTGCAACTCGGCGTAGTAATCGCCCGAGCAGACGGCACCATCGAAGAACAATACGAAACTTTTGTGCGCCGATATTTTTGGCGCCCTGGTCGCCTTGGTGCATACAAAGTCCATGGAATAACAAGGTTGGATCTACTCAAGGGCATCCAGCCGACCAAAATGCTCAACCGACTCAATAAATATCTTGCCAATACGGTGTTCGTTGCTCACAACGCAAAATTCGATACCGATTTTCTCAACAGCGAAGCCCAGCGCGTCAACGACACTGTCAATATCAACGGTCCGTTGTGTACTTTAAAACTCTCTCGCGCGCTTGACCCAAAACGCATTCAATCCCACCGCCTACGTGATGTCACTGCGCGCTATGGCGTTGTCGTTACCCGCCCACACGATGCGCTTGCCGATGCATTAGCAACGGCGCTCGTCTTGCCACATCTGTTGCGAAGCCACAATATAAATACAGTCGAGCAACTCACCTCACACTTTGGCGTTTAGAACTCACTAAATCAGCTAGCTAAATCAGCTAGTTAAATCACTAGCCGAGTAACGCGCCAAAACTGTTTGGGCGCAACGCTTACCCAGATCGCGGTACGCCTTGGGTTTAAGTACCTTTACTCCTGTTCCCGCACGAAGTAATAATCGTCCCAGCCAATGCTCTGAAGTGAGCGACATAGTCAAATCCACACTTGCATCCCGGTTATTTACCCGGGAAACATACGGATACGACTCGACGATCCAGCGTGCAGATTTTTCGACACGTAGTGTTACCTGCGGCAAGGCTTGCGAGAACCACGGCAAGTCTTCCTCATCAAGTTCTCTGATTTCGTCAAATGTGTCCGTGGCCAAGAGTGCCTCAATACGATCTACGCGAAACACTCGGTCTTCGCCGGATAGATGATCGTCGGCGGCCACATACCACCGTCCAGCATTTTCAAAAACTTTGCGTGCGGTAATCAATCTCGTCGTTCGCTTCAGTGAGGCTGGCGAAAAATATTCGATCTGATGTCGCTCACCCGTAATTGCAGCTTCACGCAATTCTTTTACATACCGAGTTCGCGGAAGTTCAACCTTGATCGAATCAGCCCCCGATGGCATCAGCGGCGCCAGTTTTGCCAGTGCCGATGAAAGTGGTCCTTGCTTATCGGCTCCGGGTAATTGCATCGCAGTTTTGGCCATCACAGAAATTGCAAACAATTCGGCAGTGCTCAACTTCAATGGTCGCGAAAACACCAACGGCACCTCGGCAATCACCATGCCGTTGTCCATATATACGTCAATCAGCGCGTCTGGCGTATATGGCGGAACACCGCATACGGCGGCCATCTGCAGATCGTCTACGAGTTCAGCCTCGGAGAGGTTGAACTGTTTGGCCATCGTTGAGATCTTGACGCGACCTCGTTGCATGATCCACGGCAACATCACGAGTAAACCAGTAACGCGTTGTGCTGCACTGCGCGGACCGCGTCGAGCGCCGGGTTTTTTAAGAGGCTTTCTAGTTAATTTGCTTACCATTAATTACCCACCGTCAACTCTTCGAGCCACTGCACGACTTGTGCTCTTATTACTTGTGGTCCGAGTACCTCGGCGCTTTCGACCATCGCAAAAAGCCACAGCCGAAATGCCGCCATGTTCGCACACGGAATCGAAAACTCGACACTGCCGTCTGGTCGCTCACGGATTACGGAACTGTCACCAAATTCGTTGCGCACTCCGACGGCCAACGCAGCGTCCACAAGCACAGTCGCAGTTGCTTGCTCACCATCACCTGCAGCCAGCATCTGTTTTTCGGTAGGTACAGCAGTCGCGACATCAAATCCAACTGGCGATTTAAATGCTCGTGTTTGGCTCGCTGCAACTTTTCCTTCAATACGATCAACGCGAAACACTCGCTGGTCTCTGCGTAAATGGTCGAAGCCGATGATGTACCAAAATCCACTGCGCGACAACATGCCGTATGGATCCACTTGACGCTTTTCGCCTTTGTAATCAAAGTTCAAGGTTCGCCGTTGCATCACAGCGTCGGTGATCACACTCATGTTTTCGTCAACGAGTCCGATGTTCACACTTATCGCAGTTGGTCGTAAGACTCGCTCGCCGCCAAGTTTCCATAACGCTTCTTCACCATGTTGAGCACCAAGGCGCACAGTCGCCACTGCTAGTTGCAGTGCAAGTCGCTCATCGTCTGATAGTCGTAAATCGCTTAACTCATAATTTGAGCGATTAACCGAATACGTAACTTCGCCAGCCGCATCGCCACCCAAAGTTTTTGTTTGGATTGGTATTCCTATTTCCCGCAATGCGGCTTTGTCACGCTCAAATGCGGCGCGCGCGGCTTCATCACTATCTGGATATTGCTTGCCGAGTTCTTGACGAATCTGACGCAGTGTAAGTGGCTTGGTCCGATCTACAAGCAGTGCGAGCAAATTCATCATCCGTTCTGCTTGCGAAATTTTTACCGCCATGGATCTAGCGTAGATCGGTTCTATCGATGCTGGCGATACCAGTCAATTAGCCTTCGAGTTGATGCATCCTGCGGCGAACTGGTTTCACTAGTTAGTTCGTTATCTAGCTCGCTAGAAAGCACATTAAGTGGTTCACTAGATAGTTCACTGGCGATTTGTTTAGCCAATGACTTACCTAGTTCTACGCCCCATTGGTCAAAACTATTGATTCCCAAAACCACACCCTGTACAAATACACGATGCTCATACATCGCAATCAGCGCGCCGAGCGTTCGCGACGTAAGCGCTGGCGCAAGCACTGTGGTCGATGGACGATTGCCATGCATAACTCGATGAGCATTCTCTTTGCTAGCAACATTCGCTGAATTTACTTCTGCATCTACTTCTGCATCTACTTCTGCGCGTGTGCGACCAAATGCAAGTGCCCGCGCTTGCGCAAACATATTTGCAATCAAAACGTCGTGTTCAACAGTCTGACCATGCGCGGATTGGGCAAACCCAATGAACTCAACCGGAACAACATCAGTGCCTTGATGAAGCATCTGGAAGAACGCGTGTTGCGCAGTCGTTCCGACCCCGCCCCAAACAACTGGTGAAGTACGCAACGAAGTTACACTGCCGTCGTCTTGCACCGACTTGCCGTTGCTTTCCATGATTAGTTGTTGTAAATAACTTGGCAATCCACGCAACTGGTACGCATACGGTAAAAACGCTTGGCTTGCGTACCCTCGCACACTTATGTTCCAGACATCGATTAATCCAAGAATCAGTGGAACATTGTTTTGTGGCGCTGTGTTTTGCATGTGATCATCAACACTGCGCATTCCGGCAAGAAATTCATCAAATACATCTGATCCAAATGCAATCATCGGGGCAAGACTCATCGCCGAAGAGACCGAGAATCGACCGCCGACCCAGGGCCATATTTTAAATGAGTTCGCCGCGTTTATCCCTGCCTGCGCGGCGCGCTGGGGATACGCCGAAACTACAACAAAGTGCTGCGCAATAGTTTCACTATCTGCGTCTACGCCAAATTGCGATGCAAGCCAATGCTTGGCATATCTAGCATTAGCCAAAGTTTCCGTAATGGTCAAAGTCTTTGAGCAAATTATAAATAGTGTTTCGTTTGGATCGCAATTTGCCAACACCGAAGTAATTTCGACCATATCGATATTGGCAACGAACTCGCAGTTGATATCCGACTGATAGCGACCAGATAACGCCTCGTAAACAAGGGCTGGACCAAGATCACTGCCACCGATGCCGATACTGACTATTTTTTTAAACTTTTTACCCTTACGGACCGAATCTGCAAATTTTCGAAGCGCTTTAAGTTCAGCGTGAACCTCGGCAACGACATCTACACCACCAATAGTTACAGTCGTCTCTGGAGTTGCACGTAGCGCCGTATGCAGTACGGCTTGACGCTCGGTCGAATTAGTCTCGGCACCGTTGCGAATCGCGTCAAATCGATCAAGCACTTTCGTCTCACGAGCAAGCGCGAATAACTCGTGAAGTACATCTAGATCAATTAATTGCTTAGAGAAATCAACAATAATTTCATCTTTGCCGTCACTCAACGCTCGGGTCAAGTGCTCTGCACGTGCTGAATCTTTTTCGAACAGCGAGCGCAGCGATGTGGCACCGATTCGACCACTGTGTGCCAACAGAAGTTTCCACACTTCTAAACCCGTGCTAATCACTGATTACATTCTACTGACTAGGGTGATTGGTCGTGTCTAACTCCACTGAACGCTCTGGAGTCGCATACGGACTAGGTGCCTACATCACGTGGGGACTATTGACGATCTATTGGAAATTCTTAAAAGATTTCAATGCCTTCGAACTAATTGGGTGGCGAATAGTTACATCCTCGATAATTCTTTTGGTGGTAATCATCCCCAACAGACAACTTAACAATCTTTTGTACGCGTTGCGCGATTCAAAACTCAGGATGCGTATTGCGTTAGCGAGCGTTCTACTTTCGATCAATTGGACGACATATGTCTGGGCGGTTGTTCACGAGAACATAATCGAAACTGCACTTGGTTATTTCATCGCGCCATTATTGACAATGACGCTTGGCTTTCTTGTGTTACGCGAACCAATGCGGGTCGCACATCGCGCGATTATCGGTCTCGCCGGAGTTGCAGTAGTTGTGCTCACTTACTCGTACGGGCGACCACCCTACTTGGCACTGATAATTGCTGGTTCGTGGAGTGTATATGGGTTTCTAAAAAAGCAAGTTCCGCTTTCAAGTTTGGAAAGTCTGACTGCCGAAGTTTTCGCATTGCTCATCCCGGCGATCGGAATTCTGATTTGGGGTTGGACTCGCAGTGACAGTGTGCCAAATAATGCAACGCCGATGCAGTGGGCGCTGGTTCTATTTACGGGGTTAATGACCGCGATTCCGTTACTAATGTTTGGCGCGGCTTCTAGGCGGGCTCGCTTGAGCGTGCTTGGAGCGATGCAATATCTGGTGCCAAGCCTTAACTTTCTGCTTGGATGGTTGGCCTACGACGAAAAACTTGACACGACTCGTGTGGTCGGTTTCATGCTTGTCTGGATCGGATTGATTATTTTTCTTGCCGACTCGTTGCGCAAATCGCCTCGCCTAGACGCGGCTCTCAACCCGAAAAGCAGACCCCGTCAATAACAATTTCATTGCACCAATTAGTTCCGAGGTTCGATGCGAGTCTTTGTAAACCATATTGAATCGAGCCAACCCAGACAAGACAATTGAAAGTACATCTTCAAGTGCTTGCGCGGTAATCTCATCGTGCACTTCACCACGGCTTATGGCTTGATCACACATTTTTAGCAAAATGCGTCCAATACCCCCGCGCACGGGACGAACTGCTTCTAATACTTCCGGGTGACGATGTGCTTCCGACGAAACACTCATCACGAATGCGACAAGTGCTGGCTCGCGCTCGGTGAGGCAAGCCAGTGCGTCGACCATCGTGGTGATATTCTTCGACACATCAGCGTCAACACGAATCGAATTTTCGATTGTTTCGCAAACTAAGTCTTGCACTTCGGTAAACACTGCCACATACAAATCCACCTTGGATGGAAAGTAGTGATAGATCGCCGCCGTGGTAATACCAACACTTTGTGCGAGTCGCTTATTTGTCGTGGCATCGAAGCCTTCACTTGCAAATGATCGACGCGCTTCAATCAACAGTCGTTTCCGAGTATTGATACCGAGACATGAAGTTGGACGACCTAATTTTGACATTACCAAAACAGTAACGACTTATATTGCAGCAAGCCGAGTCAGAGCATGAGCGAGTTCGACTGGGCGATCCCCTTGTACTGAATGACCCGCACCATCAATCACAATCACCTCGGCATCGGGTTTGCATCGTTTTAATTCTGCAACGTCAGCGTCATCCACAACTGGCGAGGTACCACCACGCACCAGCGTGAACGGGCATTTTAGATTCGCCACAACATCCCATAGTGCAGAGAGTCGTTCCAATCGTTTACTTGCTTGCTCGCCCGACGGATGCGTCGAACGGTCATATCGCCACTGCCATGAGCCATCTTCGAGTTGCTTTGCATTATGCAAAATTCCTCGCCGCAATGACGAATTGGATCTTGTTGGATTGTGCTCAATCGTGCGCGCCAACAACTCATCAAAACTAGCGAATGCCTGCGGACCATTTACAAAATCGGTAATCGCTTTTGTCTTTTGCGAGTTAACTCCAGGCGTAATGTCGACTGACACAAGCGATGCCACGAGATCGGGGCGCTGGCCTGCCAAGGCAAGAGTTGTTAAACCGCCAAGTGACATGCCCACAACAAGACGCACATTTGGTGCCCAAGATTCGATCGCTGTTGCCACATCACCTGCAAGCACTGTTGGCTCGTATATTCCGTCACTACGCCATGATGAGTGACCGTGGCCTGGAATATCGATTGCTAGCAGTGACACACCCATTGCCAGCGCGACTGTGTCCCAGGTGTGCGCATTCTGCGCACTGCCGTGCACAAGCACTATTTGCGGTGACTGCGTTCCCCACTTCAACGCGCTTATCGTTCGGGCGTCTGGCAAAACGAGCGAGACCCGTTCGACTTTTGGCATCGTGGCGACATTAAGTGAATACTCCGAAACATTCTCTGCGAACATTGCGAACTCGTCGTAGTTAATCATGGCGCGATAGTTGATGTACTTGTATTAATTAACACAGTGGTAGTCGTACTGGTTGATTTCGGCACGGTCGTGGAGACAATTGTGCTTGTCACGCTGATCGGAATTGTCGTTTGGACTGGCAACGATGTGGCCACTACTGAAGTAGTCGTATAGTTCGGGTCCGGCGTGTCAAATGGTGGCACAGGAGAACCGTATTCCTCAGGCTCTTTAATCCCGTCAAATACATAGACACGATCGCCATATTTGACAAGTGCCGGGAAATACCTCGCCACAGACATCGGAATACGTACGCAACCGTGTGACACTGGCTTGAGCGGCACAAGAATTGCCCCATGTATAGCGAGGCCGTAGTTGAAATACACGGGGTTGTATAACGTACCGAGTTTCGTCTCTCTCGTCCCGGTGCGACGGTTGTAAAAGTAGAAGATCCCCGGAGTCGTGACCGATATACCGCAGATACCCACCTTGATCTGTTTGTTGATCAGCTGGCCGTCTAAATCTAAGTTGTCATTCTCGCCGGCGTGATCCTCTCTCCGCGGGTTTCCATCTTCTCCCGGGTCAATAGTTACTTCGTCACACCATGGCTCACCACTGCCAGATGAGATATGAGTAATCAACACTGGTTCTTGATTCGTGAACACGATCAGCACCTGTTCGGGTAGATAAATCTCAACATGTGTTGGCGTATCGGCGATGCGCCGTGGCTTGAACTTAAGATTTGTCTGCATTATCGCCCACGTGGACGGTGTGACAACTCCAGTGGCGTGTTTAGCTGGCACACCAAGAACCAGTTTTTCGAAAGCCCACATCGCCTGCATTGTGTTCTGTCCAAATACGCCATCTACTGGACCTGGATCAAACCGTAAATCCTTAAGGCGTTGCTGCACACGTTGCACATCGTCGCCCTCCATTTCTATTTCAAGTGTGCGTGATAATGGAACGGTCACGAGCGGTACCAAACTTGATTCGACTACAACGTCCGGACTTATAGAATTAACTGCCTCTACATCGTCATTCTCGCTACGCAGTACACCAATTGCGATGACCGTTGCAAGAATTGCAAACGCCACGAGCGCCGGTCGCCAACGGTCGAAGGCGGACTCTTGTCTCGGCGAATTTAAGGGCAAATTCATTGATGAACTATATCGCTGAGTCCGGGGTGATGGCGTTTAACTTTTTACGCAAATGAAACGCTTCACGCAAAATCTTAATAATTACCGACGGTGAACTCAATGTTGACACACCACGCGTGCGTGGAAAGTAGTCGACGCCGAATTGCACAACACTCATGTTCAATTTTTTGGCGCTGACTATCAATTCAGCATCGATAAATGAGCCTTCACTTTCGAGTTCGATCCGATCGAAAACTGTTTTTCGACAAAGTTTGAAAGCAAAGTTAATATCCCGAAATCGAACGCCGAATAATACTCGTACCAGAAAGTTATAAAACATCGAGTAGACGACTCGCACATATCCTTCGCCCGTGCGATCGAAACGATACGCACTCACAATGTCGGCTTCATATTGGCGCATCAAGCGCAAGGCGTTATGTACTTCTCGCATATCAAATGGCAAATCGGCATCCGTATACAACACAATGTCGCCAGTTGATGCAGCAAATCCAGATTTAATCGACCCGCCTAGTTTTCGATTGATCGGGTGATGCACAACTTTTACACGCGTGTCTCGTCGCGCTGCCTCGTCAGCCATTTGCGGAGTGGAATCAGTTGACGCATCGTCCACGATCACAATTTGGTAATCGGCAATTGTGCCAAGACCAATCAATTCTTGGCATAGATCGTGAGCAGCTTTCAGTGCACGTTGCAGATACTGCTCTTCGTTCCACATTGGAAAAAAGACGCTTAAACGTTCGAATTTCGTGTGCAACATAGAGTTCTCAGGCTATTGTCGGTCTTGCGATGTTGTTGCTCCCCCCGCCTTCTCTAATTGAGCCTGCACAGGTCGGGTCACTGACGCGAGGCTGGAAAATCGCCGTAATTTTTACTCATCTTGCAATCGCTGGTGCGCTTTTGGTATTAGCGATTTCATCGCGGGTGGTTGGCAAACCAACTTGGTGGCTAGGTTACGAGGCCGACCCGGCGTTTTTTTTACTATTGGTACTACCGTTTCTTGGACCAATCGTGGTGATTATCACAACAGTTCGCATCTCGCGTTTGGTCCCACTAGCCGGGATTGCTTCGACCGTGCTTTTGGCCGTAACGGGTGTGGTTGATATATCGCGTACACCGGGCGTTGCGCTCGGCGAACTCGTGCTCGCGGGTTGCACTGCTGTCGCGACAATTGCTGCCCTCGCAGGCCGTCGGCGTTCGGTCAAAGTTGGATTGTAAAATCTTCTCTGTTTCAATCTGCTCGGGTCTGTACGGTTAAGAGGTGACGAAATCTGATTCGCAATCTGGTTCACAGTCGGGTGCCAAAGTTTTAACTTCGCTCCCCGCTGGAGAACGCGTCGGCATCGCGTTCTCTGGCGGACTAGATACGTCGGCTGCTGTCGCTTGGATGCGCGAACGTGGAGCGCTGCCATATGCGTACACCGCTGACATAGGTCAACCCGATGAATCAGATCTAGCGTCGATTCCTGAGCGCGCCAAAACTTACGGTGCAGTTTCAGCGAAACTTGTCGACTGTCGAGAACTTCTTGTGCAAGAAGGTTTGATTGCGTTGCAATGCGGTGCGTTTCATATCACGACTGCTGGCAAAACATATTTCAACACCACTCCACTTGGGCGTGCCGTGACAGGAACTTTGCTCGTGCGCGAAATGAAACACGACGGCGTCGACATTTGGGGTGACGGCAGCACATTCAAAGGCAACGACATCGAACGCTTTTACCGTTACGGATTGCTCGCTAATCCAAATTTGCGAATATACAAACCATGGCTGGATGTTGATTTTGTACACGAAATGGGTGGACGTGCCGAGATGAGTGCATTTCTCGTCGCCAAAAAATTGCCATACCGCGACTCTGCGCAAAAAGCCTACAGCACAGATGCCAACATTTGGGGCGCAACGCACGAAGCAAAGTCGCTTGAAGAACTCTCCACTTCAATGCACATCGTTATACCAATCATGGGCGTGGCACATTACGACCCAAAAATTAAAATCAACAGCGAAGATGTGCGGATTCGTTTCGTTGACGGCTGGCCAGTGGCATTAAACGGAAAAGAGTTCGGATCACAAACCGATTTAGTTTTGGCGGCAAACGAAATTGGCGGCCGCCACGGTCTTGGGATGAGCGATCAAATCGAAAATCGAATTATCGAAGCCAAGAGTCGCGGTATCTATGAAGCGCCGGGGATTGCGTTGTTGCACATTGCCTACGAGCGCCTCGTTAGTGCAATTCACAACGAGAACACGATCGAGAATTATCGCACAATGGGTCGCCGACTCGGACGACTGCTATATGAAGGACGATGGTTTGATCCGCAATCGTTGATGTTGCGCGAATCACTCACAAGATGGGTTGGTTCACTGGTCACTGGCGAAGTAACTGTGCAACTACGCCGAGGTGACGACTACAGCATTCTCGACACAACCGGCGAGCACTTCACCTACTCGCCAGAGCGCCTAAGTATGGAACGTGTCGAAGATGCGCCGTTTGGTCCGCTGGATCGAATTGGTCAGTTGACGATGCGTAACCTAGACATTGCCGACACTCGGGAAAAACTTGAGATCTATCGCCAAGCGGGCACACTCGACGCAAATACTCTTGCAGCGGGCACTCTCACCGAACTCGAATAGCGATGGATATTTTTTAGCGGTTAACGAGCGCGCGGGCAACGCCAGCAAGTAATGCCGCACGATCGCCCATTGTCGGCACAAGAATATGTTCGCTCACGCCGTGTGCGCCACCACCAACTGCACCCATCCCATCCAGCGTCGGAATCCCAATCGCGGCGGTGAAATTGCCGTCAGATCCACCCCCAACAGCAACACCCTGCAAATTTTCAATTCCAAGTTCGAGTGCCACGCCTTCGGCGACCCCGAATAATTTCCGGCCAGCCGACTCGTGCATCGGCGGACGATTGATGCTTCCCGTGACTTTTATAGTTGCACCTAAAACAACTGCCCGAAGTGACGCCATTTCGAGTTCGATTCGCTCTTTTTCTTCTGGGGAGACAACTCGGACATCAACTTTGATCATCGCGGCTTCGGGCACAACATTCTCTGCGTTACCTGCCGTTGCCACGGTCGGCGTGACAGTGGTTCCTAATTCTGGGCGTGCCATCGCCACAATGCGTAGTACTTGTTCTGATAACTCAACCAGCGCGTTAATTCCTTTTTCTGGCTCAAGCCCAGCATGCGATGCACGGCCGCCAATGTGTACCGTAAAAGTGCCAACACCTTTGCGCGCAATTTTTAACGCACCGCCGTCGGCACTTGGCTCGAGCACTAATACTGTGCCCGTTGCACGCGCACGGGCTTCGATTAATTCGCGCGAAGTTTCTGATCCAACTTCTTCATCTGCAGTGATCAACATTTCCACGTGGTATGAATCAGGTATCGCACTCAGTCCATGAATCGCTTGAACGATTCCTGCCTTCATATCAAAGATGCCGGGCCCACGCGCGATCTCACCTTCGATCGAAAACGGTCGCGTTGCAGTTGTGCCGAGTGGAAACACCGTGTCGTGGTGACCGAGAATTAAAACTTTTGTTTCTTCACTGCCCTTCCAGTGCACATGTGGCCCACGATCACTAGGGATTATCTTTGGCGCCTTGCCAGTGACTTTTGTAATTAGTTCAGCCAAAAACTCGGCACTGCGTTGCAACTGTGAAGTATCAAGCGACGGCGACTCTAGATTTACGAAATCGCGAAGTTGTTCAATCATCTGCGGCACGCGCGCTTGCATCTGCGCGCGGAGTTCGCTTAACGAAGGGCTACTCGGGGGTAAAACCATTTCATCCATATTGCCATTTTGTGTAGCGCTTTGCACACCGAAATTCAGGTGGACGGAAATTTTGTGTGCCCGAGATGGGAGTCGAACCCATACAGCGCTTTCGCACCAGGGGGGTTTAAGCCCCCCGCGTCTACCATTTCGCCACCCGGGCATAGCGACCAAAC